>CAYQRU010000033.1:0-29831 GCA_964419945.1 uncultured Bacteroidales bacterium
TGATTTTTTTATACTATCGCTGCGCTACAGCTATTAATAAAGGCAGAGCCATGGTAATATTTACAAAAATCCAGTCATACCTTACGGCCAGGTATCAGCAGGACGAAAAAATTAAGATTTTCAGTTAATCAATGATTTTGGATTGTCATTTCATTTTTTTCGTTTAACATTGATTGGCTTTACATAATTAATAGCTGGCAACGGATTACAAAATCAGTCATTTGATCAACTATACCTCTGTTATTGAGCTTGCCACGAATGCGCGACTGAGTAGTTCATTCAACTATTCATGGCTTCCTTGAAAACCTGATAAAAATCATTTTTTATCCTGACCATTGTCATTGCCTGTGGTCGTCACTCAGTTTAATATTGCCGCATCGTTTTGCATGCAGCCTATGAATCATCTGCCCGAACCGGAAGTATTGGTAAAACATTACGAATTTACTGCCAAAGCTTGGGACAAAGCTTTGGGAGCCCTGATTGAATCCCACAATATTTATGCTCCCGTAAAAAGGTGGGGCAGTATGGACTATGAACTAATCAATGCAGAAATGTTCCCTGCCATTGTTTATAACAAACCCAAGCCGGTTTCACCCCTCAAGTTGTTTCTTCTCCCTATCAAAGAAAATGTGGTGTTGGATCCCGATGTAAGTAAGCCCCTGGTGGTGATCGGGACACCGGCCTGTGATTTATGGGCGCTCGACTTGCTGGACAAATTTTTTCTGAACTCTGATTTTGTGGATCCTTATTACAAACTTCGGCGCGAAAACATGATTCTGATCGGAACTGATTGTCATTTGTCATTGGAGCATTGCCATTGTACAAGCTATGGAGTAAATCCCTGGCCGGAAAAGAACCATGATATACTGCTGAGTCATAATAACGGCAATATATTACTTGAAGTTTACACACAGAAAGGAAAAAAATTACTCGAAAACATTGAATCTGTTTTTGCACTTCAACCTGCGGTAAACGGATTACCTGAGGAACTTCTCAAAAGGCGCCGTGAAGTTAAGACACAGATTGACCAGGCTAATAAAAAGCTTCCCAACTACCAGGAAACTACCAGTGCTGTAAAGAATGCCAGCGAAGATATATGGAAAAAGTATTCCAGAACCTGTGTTGCATGTGGTGCCTGTGCCACCATATGCCCTACATGCACCTGCTTCCTGTTGATTGACAGGCCTGGTTTTGAAAAGGTGAAACAACTGGACACTTGTCAATATCCTGGTTTTCAGCGGGTAGCCGGCGGCGAAGATCCTCACCGCGAGCATTTCGTAAGGTTCAGTAACCGCTATTTCTGTAAATATGTGTTCCGGCCCGAGAGATATGATGCCCTGGCCTGCACGGGTTGTGGCCGATGCATCGAAGCCTGCATAGGTAAAATCAACAAAAACGAACTCTTTATTGAACTCACAAGGTAAGTAAATATTAATAAAGTGCCAGTAAGCAATAACATATACAAACCCATCAAGGCCCGGCTCGAGAAAGTCATCGAGGAATCTCCGCTCATAAAAACACTTGTTATGGTGCCTGAAACGGAATTCTCCTTCAATACAGGGGAGTTTATTGAATTAACGCTGAATGGTATCGGGGAAGCACCTTTTACGCCATCTTCTTCACCCTTCGTAAAAGACCGCTTTGAAGTCACCATCATGAAAGCCGGATATGTCACAGGCCTTATGCACAATCTGCCTGTAGGTGAGATTCTTGGTGTACGTGGTCCATTTGGACGGGGTTATCCCGTAAAAGAATTTTTCGGTAAGGAAGTGCTTATCCTTGGAGGGGGATGTGGCCTTGCACCTATTCGCTCGTTGCTTTATACATTAATTGAATACAAGGATAAGATAAAAAAAGTGATCCTGGCTTACGGTTCAAAAACACCACAGGATTGTATCTACAAACCTCTCTTCAGTTATCTCAACAGTATCAATAATTTTGAGGCACTGCGCACTGTGGATGAAGCAACCGATGACTGGGATGAAAATGTGGGTGTTGCTACGGTATTGCTCGACAAAGTAAAGGTGGATATCCCGAACGCAGTGGCTGTGGTTTGCGGACCGCCTGTAATGATGAAGTACGGAACCTTTAAACTACTTGACATGGGTTTCCCGGAAAAACACATCTATCTTTCAATGGAGAAAAACATGTCGTGCGGACTGGGTAAGTGTGGCCATTGTATGATGGGCGAATATTTCGTATGCAAGGACGGACCCGTCTTCACTTATGATGAAATCAAGGACCTGCCCGACATCTGGTAATTTAAAATCGGAGTCTCATGGCTAAGAAATTATTTATAGATATGACCAAATGCAGGGAGTGCGAAGAGTGCACGGCAAAATGTGTTTATGATTATCATCCTGTGAACCGTGGAGTAAAAAGCCTGCTCGAAACAGCAGCATTTCAGTTTACCTGCCGCCGCTGTGAAGATGCACCCTGTATTGAGGTCTGCCCGGCTGAAGCGCTGGAACGCAACAGTGAAGGAATAGTGGAAAGAGCTCTCAATTTGTGTGTAGCGTGCAAATCATGCGTGGCTATCTGTCCGTTTGGCACTCTGATGACCCAGTTCTTTGATTTTAAGGTTCCCAAATGCAACCTGTGCAACTTCAATGAAATGTCGTCATCACTTCTATGTATGGAAACCTGCCCCAAACATGCTCTCACATTTACTGAACAGGAACCTGATGAGGCAAAATATATTTTCGAACTTAACGACAAAGTATTGGTGAAGGAATATCCATGGGAAAAACTAAAATGATTTCGGAATGGCGATTTACGATTTCGGACTTAAAATTTTGGACTTTGAACTTTAGACTTTGAACTTTAGACTTTGAACTTACATATGGCAAACCTCGCACACATACTCCTCTTCCCCGGCCTGCTATTCCTGCTGGTTGCCGGTGGCTTTTTGTCCTGGTTCGACCGTAAAGTTACGGCCTGGGTACAATTCCGTAAAGGACCGCCAATATTGCAACCACTTTATGATTTTGTAAAACTCTTGAGCAAGGAAACCATAATGCCGCGCAATGCCAGCCGAATGACTTTTCTCACTGCACCCATTTTCTCTGCTGCAGGGGCTGCTATCGCTGGTTTGCTGATCCTGTTGCCGGCATTTGGAATTTCATCAGGATTTAAGGGAGATATCATCGTTATTTTTTATGTTTTGGCAATTCCATCATTAACGTATATCATAGGTGCATTGGCCAGCGGTAATCCCCTCGCCTCAGTGGGTGCATCCAGGGAGATGAAATTGATCATTAGTTATGAGTTGAGCTTTCTGCTGATTATTGCCGCTATCATTTTTAAATCTGATTTTTCAATGGACATAGCAGGCATTATGGCAGCACAACATAGCGAAGGCGCATTTATCGGCAGCTTATCAGGTATTCTTTTGTTTATTGCCCTGTTGATGTGTATTCAGGCAAAACTTGGTTTTGTACCCTTTGATGCCGCTGAAGCTGAAACAGAAATTGCATCCGGCTTCCTCATTGAGTTCTCAGGGCCTCCATTGGCTTTCATAAAACTTTCAAAATATATTTTAATACTTGTTTTACCGGTATTGGCTGTGGTATTGCTTTTGGGAGGATTCGATTTGGAGGATTGGGGCATCCTTTGGGCTGTGATGAAGATTTTGCTGGTGGTATTGCTGGTAACGCTGGTACGGAATACCAACCCGCGACTAACCATCAGGCAGGCAATGAAATTCTTCTTTATTTGGATGAATTTGATCGTGATTGCGGCTATTGTGCTAAATTATTTGGGATTATAGTCCGAAATTGGAAGTCTAAAAACCGGATTCGGGTGTCGGAAGCCCAAAGTTTTGATAAGGGTCATTTGATTGCTTGCGACATTTTTTGAAATAATTCAAAAATATAAAATGGCTGAATCTAAGTTTGAGAAGTTGATAATCTGGCAAAAAAAGATGGATTTCAGAGAAACCATCAATGCTATGGCATTGAAGTTCCCAAAACATGAACTGTCTAATTTGTCGGTTCAGACCAGAAAAGCCATTGATTTAACTGCAATAAATATTTCTGAGGGCGCAATTGGTCAATCAAATCCGGAATACAAGAAATTCATCGGACATGCAGCGCGCTCTTTGGCTGAAACTGCAACCTGTCTGTATAAAGCAAAAAGAAGAGAATATATTACAGCAGCTAAATTCAGATAAAATTATGAATTTGCCTTTTGACATAATGAACATGATAACAGCTTTCAAACAACAAATTAAGTAATAATCACGGACCTCGGACTTCGGTATTCCGAATTCCAGATTCCAGCTAATAATAGACACCTGTGGGCTTCAAAGAACACTGCTTCAAAAAATCACTCTGGCTGTTTCACTTTGGTGGGGCATCCTGTAATAATTGCGACATCGAAATCCTCGACTGCCTCACACCCCGTTATGATGTTGAACGTTTCGGCATGGTGCTGGTGGGAAGTGTACGTCATGCAGATGTTCTGTTGGTGAATGGCAGCATCAATGCCAAATGCCGCGACAGGCTGCTTGAAGTGTACCGACAGGCCCCCAAACCTATTGTTGTGGTTGCCATTGGTGCATGCGGATGTACCGGAGGCATATTCGCCGAAGGTAACACATTTGCCGGTCCGGTAGATAAGATTATTCCCGTTGATGTTTACATTCCCGGGTGCCCTCCCAAGCCTGAAGCCATCCTTGCCGGAATTGTAAACTTTTTAAACAAGAACAAACCTTGAAACCATGGACAACCAGGAACTCATAGAATTGCTGAAATTCAAGTTCAGGACCGATATACAAAATGTGTACATCCGGTTCAGGAATCGTGTTACTATGCAAGTTAAGCGTGAAATACTGACAAATCTCGCCACTTACCTCTTTAAAACTCATGGGATACGGTTTATCATTGCTTCAGCCATGGACTCAGGCGATAAATTCGAAATATTTTACCATTTCAGTTATGATTCAACCGGCCTGATGCTTAACCTTCAGGTTGATCTGCCTAAAGAAAAACCCGAAATTGAATCCCTTGTTCCTTTATTTATAGCTGCTGACTGGATCGAGCGCGAAATACATGAATTGTTCGGCATAAGATTCCTAAACCATCCCAATCTGATACCACTCATTTCGCAAGGTAACTGGGATGAAAAGTCTTATCCCTATGCCAAGAAAACTGTAAAACAGAAGTAATTATGAAGACAGTTATACCGGTTGGGCCTTATCATCCTTTGCAGGAAGAACCTGAATTATTTAAACTTTATTGCGATGGCGAAACTGTCGTTGACATTGAATGGGAAACAGGCTACAATCATCGCGGAATTGAAAAGATCAATGAGAGTAAGACTTTTGAACAGGTTTTCTTTGTTGTAGAGCGTATTTGCGGCATTTGCTCCACGTCTCATCCCTTTGCTTTTGCCAACGCCATGGAGGAACTGGCTCAGGTTAGAATCCCCGACCGTGCCAAATATATACGTTGTATCATCGGCGAGCTTGAACGTATACACAGTCATTTACTTTGGGTAGGGTTAGCCGGTCACTTTATTGGATACAACACTGTTTTCATGTGGGCATGGAAATACCGCGAACCTGTCCTTGACCTGTTTGAAATGATCACAGGTAATCGCAATTCATACGCTATGTTTAAAATAGGTGGAGTGCGCCGCGATATTTCCAATGATAAATTTCCAGCAATCCGCAAAGTGTTGGCAGGTTTAAAACCCAAATTAGATATGTTACTAGGCGCAGTGCTGGACGATCCGGTCATTCATGCCCGAACCAAGGGCGTTGGAATTCTTACTAAACAGGATATAATTGACTATTGTGCCGTGGGACCTACCGCTCGTGCATCTGGCCTGGCCATCGACATCCGGAAAGACGACACTTACGCCGCTTATGGAATGCTCGACTGGAAAGTAATTACCGCTGAAGAAGGTGATGTGTTTGCAAAGGCTGCTGTCAGGTTTCTTGAGATGTACGAGTCCATCAAAATTATTGAGCAATCGCTGGCGGCCATGGAAAAGTTGCCTGAAGGCGATATTGCCGCCAAAGTCAAAAATATACCCGACGGCGTTGGTTGTGGCCGTGCTGAAGCGCCCCGGGGCGAGGTATTCCATTTTGTAAAGTCTGACGGTTCAAATACACCTGTTCGCCATAAAATAAGAGCCCCCAGTTATGTGAACATAGCCACCTTCAAGAAATCCTGCATCGGCCAAAGTATTTCGGATGCAACTTTGGCTCTGGCTGCTGTTGATCCCTGTTACTGCTGTACCGAGCGTATGGCATTTGCCTACGACGCTTACAGCAGGAAAAAAATCATGGATGGAAATGATTTGATTAAACTTTCGCAAAATAAAACCGAAGAATTGAAAAGAAAATTTTAAACCGATGAACGAGTTTCATTTTATCATACTGTTACCCATATTTGCCGGTGTGGTTTTGTATTTTGTGCCGGAAAAATTCATGCGGTTCAAATCAATCGTTTCAGTGCTGGTGGCAATCATCACACTTTACTGTGCATTTGTTCTGTTCGGAATTGATAATCAGTTGTATCGTTTTGGGCTGGGTCAGGGTTATTTCAAGGATTCCCCGGTCATTTACAAACTTCTTCAAGCTTCATCCAAACTTATGATCGTTCACCTGGATGGACTCAGCAAACTTGTACTGTTGTTTTCCAGCCTGTTTGCCCTGATTATCCTGATCTATTCCATAATTTATATTTCGTTTAGAAAGATGCCCAGGCATTATTACCCCTATTTTCTCATCACTATGGGCAGCGCTGCCGGCACCATACTGGCTGACAATCTGCTGATTCTGATATTCTTCTGGGGTGTGCTGGGGTATACACTATACATGCTGATCAAGGGAAATACAGATGCAGCTTCATCCACCGCAAAAAAAACATTTATTATGATCGGAGCTTCCGACGGAATCATGATCCTGGGCATCGCACTGATGTGGAAAATGAATTACTCAATGCAGATTTCAGCCATTGACATTCCGACGGTTAATGTGCTACAGGTCGTAGCATTTTTGTGCCTCATCATTGGTGCATTCACCAAGGCAGGTGCCTTTCCTTTTCATACATGGGTACCGGATTATACGCAACATGCACCTGCCAGTTCTTCAGCATATCTGCCTGCATCTCTTGATAAGTTACTTGGAATATACCTGCTTACCCGCATCTGTCACGACATGTTTATCCTCAATCAATGGCTCACACTGATTCTTATTATCTTAGGCGTACTAACAATTATCATTGGTGTATTGATGGCACTGATTCAACATAACTACAAACGCTTGCTTGGCTATCATGCTGTATCACAGGTAGGATATATGATCACCGGGCTTGCCATGGGTACTCCTCTGGGAATTGCCGGAGGCCTGTTTCATATGATCAACAATGCTTTATATAAAGGAGGGTTGTTCCTGAGTGCCGGTGCTGTGGATCGGATGACCGGGAAGGAAAATATCGAAGATTTGGGTGGCTTGTCGCGGGCCATGCCTTTTACATTCTTTGCAGCCTTGGTATTTGCACTTTCAATCTCCGGAATTCCTCCCCTGAACGGATTTGCATCAAAATGGCTGATTTACCAGGGCATTGTTGATTTTGGAACCCGTTCCGGGATAGCTAATCAGCTATGGATGGTGTGGTTGGGCCTCGCTGTGTTTGGTTCGGCTCTGACACTGGCAAGCTTCATCAAGTTCATCAGCGGAATTTTCTGGGGGCGGATAAAAGAAACCTATATGAGCCTGCATAAAGTTACTCCCCTGTTATGGGCTCCGCAAATTTTCATTGCCATGCTTTGTATTGCGTTTGGAGTATTTGCAAGCTCCTGGGTGATACCAAAGCTTATCATGCCCATAACGGGTGAATTTGAATACCTCGGCATATTTCATTCATCATTCCTGGGTTTATTGGTACTTATATCAGTTATTCTTGGGTGGCTGATCTATTGGATTGGTAATATCCGCAAAATACGCCTTGAAGAGAATTTTTTACTCGGTGAAAAAGCCACCAGAGATACCGGTTTTCCAGTTCTGGAATACTATAAAACCATTAGCCAGGCAGGTTTTTTTTCCTGGATATACCGAAAAGCAGAGAAAAAATGGTTTGATGTCTATGAAATTTCAAAAGGTATGGTCCTGGGATTTAGTAAAGGACTGAGCACCTTGCATACAGGAATACTTCCCGTATATACGATATGGATAATTGCAGGAGTGCTCATCATGATGATATTATTTATATAAAGCATAGTTATGGAAACTGTCATAGCTGTTTTGTTAATACTGATGATTGCCGGTTCAATTTACACCCTGCACGCCGGCGATCTGCTATCGGCCATTGTTTCATATGGAATTGTGGGCTTTGGCCTTGTAATTATTTTCCTCTTCCTGAAAGCACCAGATCTTGCAATCGTGCAACTGGTGGTAGAAATCATCACACTGATCATCATGATTGCGGTGATCCGAAACAGCAGTAAGGAAGACCTCCAGGAAAGTGCCACTATAAAGGTAGAAGGTGTGCAGTATGTGAACCTGCATCAATTGATATATATTGGAGGAGCCATTTTGCTTGGATCGGGGCTGGCTTATTATTTCTATCAGTCAACTGCCGGCCTGGATGCTTTTGGTATGCACGAGATGAGAATGTCGCAGGTATATGTTGAGCAGGGGGCAGAACTTACTGGAAGTGCTAACCTTGTAACTGGGATTTTATTCGATTTTCGGGGGTATGATACACTGGGTGAAGCCACCATTCTGATAACAGCGGTAGTAGGTATCTTAACCATTTTGCGCATTAAAGGGAGGAAGTGAATATGAAGAGCGATAAAGGAATGACAATTATTGTGAAGAAAATGACCCAGGTGCTCGTTGGGATCATCGTGCTTTTTGGAGCCTATGTCATCTTGCATGGTCATCTTACACCAGGTGGCGGCTTTGCTGGTGGAACCATCATTGCAGGCGCATTCATCCTTCTCATTCTTGCTTATGGTGACGATATCATGCATCTGCGTGCCACAAAGGAAGGCTCATCACGGCTGGAAAATCTGGCTCTGCTCATGTTTCTGCTCTTTGCCACAGTTGGATTGATTATGATTCCATCTGTGTTTTTCAAAAATTACCTGCCTTTGGGAACCCTGGGTGAGTTGCTTAGTGCAGGAGTTATTCCATTGTTCAACATTTTCATAGGTATCGAAGTAGCAGCAGGATTATTTACAATTTTCCTGGCATTCGTAATATTAAAGGAGGAAGACAAATGACATTGTACGTTTTGTGTTTTTTTCTTTTCCTGGTTGGTTTATATGGTTTGATCACCAGGCGTAACATTATCAAGATTGTTTTGAGCATATGTATCATGGAGTATAGCCTGAACCTGTTTTTTGTGCTCATTGGCTATGTGCACGATGGCATTGCTCCAATCATCATTAAAGGTTCGGAAAATGCTACTTTCGTTGATCCACTGCCGCAGGCTCTGGTGCTTACCGTAATTGTCATCGGCCTTGCAACAACAGCCATGCTGCTGGCAATTGCAATAAGACTTTACCGTAAACATGGAACTTTTGATATCAGAGAAATCAACTCACTGAAAGGATAGGAAATGAAAGACTTGGTACCATTATTTGTGATACTTCCGCTGGCTGCTGCTTTTCTTATACCATTGCTCGCCGGCAAAATAAAGGGTTTTGACAAGTACATGGCTTCGCTGGTGATGCTGGTTGCCGCTTTTCTGAGTTTGTGGCTATTGTTTGCTCATAAACCTTACCCACTGGTTTATAAGATAGGAGGTTGGGAGCCTGTAAACGGTATTCCTGTCGGAATTTATTTTGTGGTTGACGGATTAAGCATATTTATGCTATGCATCATCACTGTTATAGGATTTCTTTCAGCGTTTTATTCAATCAGTTATATTACCAGGTTTACTGGAGAAAAATATTTTTATGCCCTTTTTTGCCTGATGGTTGCGGGAATGAACGGCGTTGTGCTGGCCGGTGACCTTTTTAATATGTTTGTTTTCCTTGAAATTTCAGTGATCGCTTCTTACGCTCTTGTAGCGTTTGGGATCGAGAAACAGGAGTTGGAGGCTTCTTTTAAATACCAGGTTATGGGAGGCCTTGCTTCCCTGTTGATTGTGCTAGGTATCGGACTTCTTTACTGGCAAACCAAAAGCCTGAACATTGCTGATATTGCTCTTGTATTGGGGAATGTGAGCGATAAGAAGTTCATGCTTTTCACACAATTCCTTCTTTTGGCAGGTTTTGGGCTGAAAGCAGCTCTCATTCCATTCCACGCCTGGCTTCCTGATGCACACTCCTCAGCGCCGTCACCCATCTCAGCCATGCTTTCGGGAGTGCTAATCAAAGCCATTGGTATCTATGCCATCATAAGGTTATTTTTTAACATGTTCACTTTAAGTGCAGATGTTGCCTGGGTTGTAATTGTGCTGGGAGCGCTTTCAATGATATTTGGTGTATTTCTGGCCATTGGACAGTGGGATCTGAAACGATTGCTGGCTTATCACAGTATCAGTCAAATGGGATATGTGGTAATAGGTATTGGTATAGGTATGTTAATCCTGTCAAGGGGTGGAAATCCGAAAATTGCCTCGCTGGCAATCGCAGGTGGTTTGTTTCATCTCATAAACCACGCAGTTTTCAAAGGATTACTCTTCCTCAATGCCGGTGCAATAGAACACCGGACAGGAACCAGGCAACTGCAGGAAATGGGTGGGCTATCGGAAAAAATGCCTCTCACTTCAGCTACTTCACTGGGTGCATCGCTCGCAATATCAGGTATTCCGCCATTCAATGGATTTTTCAGCAAATTGCTGATCATTGTTGCTGCGGTATTAGGAAAGTTTTACCTGCTTGCGGTTCTTGCCGTGATTGTAAGTATCATTACACTGGCTTCCTTCACAAAGGTTCAGAAATATGCATTTTTTGGTTCAACCCTGCGACGGGAACTGGAAAAAATAAAAGAGGTACCTTTCACCATGAGTTTTTCTATGATTGTTATGGCGTTGCTGTGCCTGGTGTTAAGCCTGCTGATTTTGCCGGGAATCCGGGAAAGTGTTTTGATGCCGGCAGTGGATAGCTTAATGAAAATGGGAAATTATGGAACTGAAATTCTGGGATATTGATTTAATAGATAGTGATACTGTGATGGAGCGATGGAGTGGTGGAGTGATAGAGGTGGAAATTAGAAATTACCTTTTGCTAACTGCAAAATGCTAATTGTCATTAATTTTCTTTGGGTTTGAGATTTGAGACTTGGAATTTTGTACAATAGACTAACAAATATGAGAAGCTTTGCATTGTTCTTGCTACTATTCGGTTTCTGGCTGGTCTTCACCTTTAGTCTGAACGCCGATCATTTAATTGCAGGGGTTATTTTGTCGGCTGTGATTGCCCTGTTTTTTGGAAAATATTTTGTGGAGCATGTGGGAATGTTTCTTCAGCCTCACCGTTATTTATGGGGTCTGATATACATTATTATTTTTTTATGGGAATGTGTGAAAGCGAACTTCGATGTTGCTTACAGGGTTATTCATCCTGACCTTCCTATTCATCCCGGAATTGTAAAAGTCAAACTGAATCTTAAAGACGATATGGCCCGAGCCATTCTTGCCAATTCTATCACTATGACACCAGGCACCATCACCGTTGACATCCAGGATGACTATATTTACATTCACTGGATTAATGTCCGAGGACAGAGAGCTGAAGAGTATTCATACCACATATGTGGAAAGTTTGAAAAATATATAAGGAGGATTTTCGAATGAGTTTGATGACCAACATTTTTCTTTATATCCTGATAGCCATGTGCTTCATGTGCTTTTACCGGGTGGTTCGGGGACCTACAATCGCCGACCGCCTCGTGGGGATTGATATCCTTGGAATTCTTGTTGTTGGGATTGCTGCCATCATTGCCTGGAAAACAAAGGTGAGCTTCATCCTCGACATAGGTATTGCATGGATCATACTTAGTTTTATCGGTACACTTACACTGGCAAAATATTTATGGAGGAACAAGCTCAATGAATGAAACAATCAGCATAATCCTGATCATAATCGGCCTGCTGTTCGATTTTTTCGGATGTCTCGGGCTGATACGATTTCCTGACGTGTACAACCGTCTGCAATCTGCAACCAAATGTGTTACACTTGGAACATGGTGTATTTTGCTTGCACTATTAATAAAGTTTGGATTCACTGAAATAGGTGTCAAGGCTCTTATTGCCATACCATTGCTATTCCTGGCTTCCACTGTTGCAGCACACTCTCTGGTGCGTGGTTCATATCAGTATGGAATTAAATTGTGGGACAAAAGTGTTCGTGACGAATATGCTGCCGATGCCGGGATTGATGAAGGAGTTGGCAAAAAGGTCGAACAGTGATGATCTATTAATCTCACTATCAGATTTTGGATTTTACTGTAACCCGGTATTAATAATTTGGAGTTTTGGACCTGAAGAATATATAATGAAAAAAGGTAAATCCATAGTATAAACAGACAATCAATTAACGTAAATTGTAAATATAAAGATGAGATATCCAAAGCTTAGGGAATTGAAAGAAGCCGTTATTTCCCTGGTTTCACCTGCCTATACAACACGTTTCCCCTATGAAGCGCATGAACCTTTTGAAAAATACAGGGGTAAGCCTGTTGTAAGCGAGGAGCATTGCGTAGGCTGTCAAACCTGTGCAAATGTTTGTCCGCCAGGAGCCATCACCTTTTCTGATGATAAAGAAACCGGAAAACGTACGATTGTTCGTGACTATGGTAAATGCATTTTTTGCGGCCAATGTGAAGAACATTGTATCACGAAAGAAGGAGTTAAACTGAGTGATAAAATATTTGACCTTTCTACTTTTGAGCGTCATCAACTTATTGAAAAACAGGAAAGAGAACTCATCATCTGCAATTCTTGCGGAGCTGTTATCACAACACGTGATCACATGCGTTATTTGCATTCAAAGTTAGGACCCAGGGCCTTTTCATCTGTTCTTAATCTGAACCTGTTAAACGATCATCTGAAACTGGTTGATCCTGAAAAGACAAAAGTGGAAGTCCGGGATGGTTTAAAGCGCAAAGACATGTTCAATATCATCTGTCCGAACTGTCTGAGGCAGGTGCTGGTGAAAGATCTTTTATGATTTCGGATTACCGGTTTTACCTCCAATTTCTGACTTCGATCTTCCGACTTCGGAATCCCCGCTTCCATCTTCTTGCCTCTAACCAATCACATTACCATGCTTTATACCCTGGAACAAATCTTCAAATATTCCCATACAAAAATCCTCATTGTGGCCATTGGCAATTACTTTCGCAGTGATGACGGAGCTGGTCCCCGCATTATTGACAAACTCACAGCTAGTGATCACGTTCAGCTACTTAATGCTGAAACTAACATTGAACGCTATATTGAACCCATTCAGCAAAGCGGCGCTGACATATTGCTCTTCATTGATTGTGTGCATTTCGGAAAAGAACCTGGCTATGCTGCCTTGCTGCCAATTAACCAGATTGAAGACCATACTTTTCACAGCCACAATATCTCGCTAAAACGGATGAAGGATTTTTTTTCAGTTCCGGCATATGTGCTGGGTATACAACCGGGAATATTGAAAGTGAGTGAGAAAATGAGTAAAGAAGTGAGTGAAAGCGTTGAAAGAATTGCCGGTGAACTAAAAAGATATATTTCAGCAAAAACATGATAATGAATATTTTACGATGTAGTCACTTCACAACCTGAATTGTTAGTTCGTAAGTTTATACTACATCTGATCAGGTTAAATATAACAGTCGTGTATTTCAGAAAAGCAGCCAGATTACTTTCACTTGATTGTAAAAGTACAATTAACAATCGTGCCAACCGTTGATCCTGCAATCAAAAACGGATTTTCATTCAAATCATGGATTTGATACAATCCATCCTCGTCAAACGAGGGTATCTGGTACTTATCATCACTTTAGTTTTTATCAGTTTGCGCCATTAATCTGAATTATTGTGTCGGCATTGCTTGTTACAGAGTTATAAGTGAAAACACCTGCCAGGCAAAAGGGCACAGCTTGTGGGTACCCTGATGACTTATTACATTTTTGTATTTAGATCAATTATAAATTTAGGGTTTAAGTATAAAAAGAAGCTGTGTTGTTAATTCTATAACAAATGGATTTCATACTTTTGCGCCGCATTGTTAATACTTTAACAAGTTAAGCTGATAGATTACTATATTTCAACAAATTAAATTAACTACGGAGGATAAATGTCAAACACGAATCAATTAGTCCAAGAGCTTGTGAAAAAGCATGGCAAAACCCGTAACAGCCTGATGGCAGTATTGCAAGGTATTGTTCAGGAAGAACGGTATCTTTCAGAAGATGCCATGATTGCTGTTGCCAGGGAGCTTGATCTCGCTGCTGCCGATGTTTATGGCACTGCTTCATTTTACACCTTTCTGGATACCGTTCCGCGTGGAAAGAATATCATAAGGGTATGCAAAACAATCACTTGTCACATGAAAGGTAAGGACGATATTTTGCTGACGCTCGAAAATATGCTGAAAATCAAGGTAGGAGAAACCACACATGATAAAAAGTTCACTTTACTTACGGCCAACTGCCTGGGATGGTGTCATAAAGGGCCTGTCATGCTGGTAAATGATGAGGTATATCCCGAACTTACCCCGCAAAAAGCTATTGAGATCATTGAAGAATATGCTAAACATCACTAATACGATAAAAACTTAAAACTAATCCAACATGGACAAGCCAATTAAAAAAGTTGACATAATATTCCAGATGGGCGATGATTATAACCCATTAGATGTGCTGGATAAAGCACTTGCGCGGCCTGCTGATGACATTATTCTGGACCTGATTGATTCTGGCCTGAAAGGTCGCGGTGGTGCCGGATTTCTTACAGGATTGAAATGGAAATTCACCAAAAACGAAGACAACGATGTTAAATATGTGATCTGTAATGCTGATGAGGGTGAACCAGGTACCTTTAAAGACCGGGAAATCCTCGACCAGGTTCCTGAAAAGGTTTTCGTAGGAATGGCCATTTGCGGATATGTGATTGGAGCAAGGGAAGGCTACATTTATTTACGCGGTGAATATAATTTCCTGCTGAAAAGCCTCCAAAGTAAACTTGACATCTTTAACAAACAACTAAAAGAACGAAATGTTGATTTCCAGATTGCAATACGTTCAGGAAGTGGCGCTTACGTTTGTGGAGAAGAAAGCGCGTTATTTGAATCAATGGAAGGACACCGTGGTGAACCTCGCAACAAACCCCCTTATCCAACCGTTGCCGGATATAACAAAAAACCCACTGTTATTAATAATGTTGAAACCCTGGTCTATGTGGCCATGATCTCACGAATTGGTGTTCAGAAATTTAAAGAATTGGGAACCAAAGACTCACGTGGCTCCAAAGTTTTTTCAGTTTCAGGTGACACTCCGATACCCGGAATTTATGAACTCGAACTTGGCATGCCTCTTAGCCAGTTTGTGAATGAATTTGCCGATGGTGATGCCAAGGCGGTTCAGGTAGGAGGAGCCTCAGGTCATTGCGTGCCCCGTAAGAAATTCAATGACACTATTATTGGATTCGAAGGAATACCTACCGGAGGTTCTATGATGATTTTTAACAGCTCACGCTCAATGTACAATGTGTTACATGATTACCTGGAATTTTTTACAGAAGAATCATGCGGGCAATGTACTCCCTGCCGCGTAGGTTGTCAGCAGCTCCTAAAAGGCATCGAATCTGTTAAAAGAGGTGAAAGACCACCATCCTATCTCGATGAACTGAAAAAGCTTACCGCTACCATGCGCATTGCTGCCAAATGCGGTTTGGGACAGTCAGTTGGAAATCCTTTTAATTCCATCGTCGATAACTTCAGGGAAGAAATCATTTACTAGTCAAAATCTAAAAATCATAATACTATGAGTAAATACCTGGTAAATCTCAAGATAAATAATACACCGGTTTCTGTAGAAGAAGGCACCACAATATTGCAGGCTGCCCGCAAAATTAACTTTCGCATTCCAACCCTGTGTGATCACCCCGACCTGAATGTGGCCGGTAACTGCCGTGTTTGCGTGGTAGAGGTGAAAGGAGCCCGATTACTTGCAGCAGCTTGTGCCACCCCTGTTTCTGAAGGAATGGAGGTGTTCACCAACAGTGAAAAGGTAAGGACCTCTCGAAAACATATCATCGAACTCCTGCTATCCGAACACAATGCCGACTGTACAAAATGCTTCAAGAATGGCCATTGTGAGTTGCAGAGCCTTGCGAGCGAATATCGTATTGGCGACCATGTCTTTCTCGATCTGGTAAAACCAAAAGATAAAAAACAGGATATCAGCTCTCCTTCCATCGTAAAAGACGACAGCAAATGTGTACGTTGTCAGCGTTGTGTTCGCACATGTACCGATCTTCAGTCAGTTAGCGCTTTAGCCGTGATTAACAAAGGTGACCACCAGAAAATTTCAACCTTTTTGAGCAAACCAATGCATGATGTGGTTTGCACCAATTGCGGACAGTGTATCAATCGTTGCCCGACCGGCGCCTTGACAGAACGCAATTACATTGAAGAAGTCTGGGATGCTGTATACAATCCAAATAAATTTGTTGTTGTTCAAACGGCTCCTGCTGTTCGCGTCGCTCTGGCCGAAGATCTTGGTTTTGATCCCGGTTTGCGTGTAACTGGCAAATTGGTTTCAGCACTGAAAAAAATTGGATTCAATAAAGTACTGGATACCGATTTTACTGCCGATCTAACTATCATTGAAGAAGGCACCGAATTGTTGACACGCTTGAAAAAAGCTTTGGTTGAAAGGGATGAAAAAGTAAAATTACCTATGATGACATCATGCTCACCAGGTTGGATAAAATTCCAGGAACACATGTTTCCTGGCCTGCTTAATAACTTATCTACCTGTAAATCACCACAACAGATGTTTGGTTCTTTGGCAAAAACCTATTATGCCGATAAAATTAACATCAAAGCCCAGGATATGGTAGTGGTGTCAATCATGCCCTGTACTGCGAAAAAGTTTGAAGCCGGCCGCCCCGAAATGCGCGACAGTGGTTACCAGGACGTTGACTACGTGCTGACAACCCGCGAATTAGCAATGATGATACGTCAGGCAGGTATTGATTTCGAGAAACTGGAAGACGAGCATTACGACAGTGTTCTGGGTGAATCAACCGGTGCTGCAGTAATCTTTGGCGCTACGGGTGGTGTGATGGAAGCTGCTTTGCGTACTGCCTACGAAATTGTTACGGGGCGCGAAGTTCCTTTCACCAACCTCAATATTACACCCGTGCGTGGTATGGAAGGTGTAAAAGAAGCCTCTATCAAGATTAAAAATGTTAAACCTGAATGGGGATTCCTGGAAGGAGTATCACTGAATGTAGCTGTTGCCCATGGACTTGCCAACGCAAAAACGCTTATGGAAAAGGTTGAAGCCGGCGAAGCCAATTATCACTTCATCGAAATTATGGGCTGTCCCGGCGGATGTCTTGGTGGCGGGGGACAACCAATTCCAACATCGCCTGAAATCAGAAAGAAACGGGCAGAAGCTATTTATGCCGAAGACGAAGCCATGGAATTTCGCAAATCACATGAAAATCCTGAGATAATGGGCCTTTACAGGGAATTTTTGGGAGATGCCAATAGCCATAAGGCGCATGACCTCTTACATACGCACTACAAACCCAGAAAGAGGTTTTAGGCTGCGATATTCATAATAATAGTTGGGCACATACCTATTATTAGTTCTTAGCTTCCTTCATCCCGGCCTTCAGGCCGGGATGAAGGAAGTATTGCTTTCTTTGGCCACTGTTTTTCTATATCCCCAATCATCATTAGATTTTCCCTTCTCAAGAGTCCTCAGCATTAATTACAATGTAACTTGCTGTAAGATAAGCAAATTCTGATGACGATCCAAAAAATATCGAAACTTAAGAATATACAAGCTGCAACTCTGTTTGTGAGATTTTTAGTGTCGGGATTATCCCGGATACCGCCAATACCGGTCATCAGGTCGTTCCTTTTGGCAATCCATCCAAATGCAACAAATGCAGAGAATGACAAAATATATTCACCGTAACATCCGTTTTTAACCTGCAAAATCTCCATCACACCGGCTTATAATAACAAAACCATCACCTGGATAGTCATAATCATTAAACATTTGAGCAGCATCGGCTTATTATAATTTGATAAATCAAAAAAATGAAAATCAGGATTTTCGCCACTTTTATTGCTGTGATGTTAATTACCTCATATGCTTATGCCCAGTTCACAGAAAACAAGGAAGAACAGAGCCGTTGGTTTGCCGGCGGCAATTTAGGTTTGCAGTTTGGTGATATTACACTGATTGACATTTCGCCTTCAGTAGGATATATGCTGACCAACAGAATGGCGCTTGGGTTGGGAGCAACTTATAAGTTTTACAGTATGAAGTCATTGTATAATCCAAAAACCCGGTATAAGAGCAATATCTGGGGCGGAAGCTGCTTTGCCAGGTACTATGTATTTCCCCAGGTTTTTGCTCATGCCGAATACGAATACCTGATGTACCGAAGCGAAAGTCTCGGTAATATTGATTTTCAAAGTATATTTCTCGGAGGTGGCTACCGGCAATATTTCAGTGAGCGTGGCGCATTTGAGATTTTATTGCTATACAACCTGAATGAAACAGAAAATTCACCCTACTCAAATCCTGTAATCAGGTTTGGGGTGATATTTGGTTTCTGACTTCAAAAGGAATTCTTATTCTTCAGGGATGTTGTTCAGTACTTCGAGGGTAAGATCCCAGAATTTCTTTACCGTACCTATGTGCAGGCGTTCATCGGGTGAATGTGCACCCTTGATGGTTGGACCATATGAAATCATATCCATTCCCGGATATTTTTCACCAATCACACCACACTCCAACCCTGCATGGATTGCCAAAACTTTCGGTTCAGTATTGAAGAGTTTAACATAGGCACTTTTCGTAATTTCAAGGATTTCTGAATCCGGATTGGGTGTCCAGCCCGGATAACCTTCAGAATGTTCAATACGTGCTCCGGCCATCGCAAAAACACAGGCTACCATGTTTGCTGCGCATTCCTTGGCACTTTCCAGCGAGCTGCGCTGGCTTGTGCTTATCACGATCTTATTTTCGGTCATTTTCACCGATGCAAGGTTGGTACTGGTTTCAACGAAATTCGGGATTTCACGCGACATGGCAAGCACGCCATGCGGACAGGCAAAGAGTGCGTTGAGCAATTTCTCCTGCGTAGAAATATCAATCAGGTGAGACGGAAGGTCAGTGACTTTGGCCCTGATGGTCAGGTTTGGTTCCGTTGTGCGGAATTCATGCCTGATGGCATCCTGCATCTGATCAACATAGCTGATGAACTCTGTATTAAAGCGACGTGGAATCACAACGGTTGCGGATGCTTCGCGGGCTATGGCATTACGGAGGTTTCCACCTTCAATATGAGAGATTCGCAGATCGAATTTTTTATTTGATGTCCAAAGTAAACGATTGAGCATTTTTATACCGTTACCCAGGCCTTTGTTGATATCGTCGCCTGAGTGTCCACCTTTCAATCCGCTGACCTTTACCGTATAAGCTGAAGCATCGTAACCTACCGGAACCATGGAGTACGACATTGTTGCAACGGTATCTTTCCCTCCGGCGCAACCAATAAAAAGTTCACCCTCATCTTCAGAATCGAGGTTGAGCAGGATATTCCCTTTAAGAAAGCCCTGCTGGAGCCCAAAGGCACCTGAAAGACCGGTTTCTTCATCAACGGTAAAAAGGCATTCGAGGGGTCCATGCGGAATATCTTTTGCTGTTAAGATGGCCATTTGTGCAGCGATACCGATACCATCGTCAGCACCCAGGGTAGTGCCCCGCGCTTTCACCCATTCTCCTTCAATAAAGGGTTGTATGGGATCAGTGTCAAAGTCGTGATCAATCTCACTGTTCTTCTCGCCTACCATATCAATGTGACTTTGCAATACTACGGTTTTCTTTTTTTCATGTCCGGGGGTGGCATTTTTCCTTATTACAATATTACCAACATCATCAGCAGTCCATTCAAGGTTATTATCAGCAGCAAATTTTAGCAGATACGCAGAAATTTTTCCTTCATTTTTAGAAGGCCGGGGGATTTTGCAAATCTCAGTGAAGAAACGCCACAGTGCTTCGGGTTTTAAACCCTTGAAAACAAAGTCCATATATGTGATTTTAATGGTTA
Organism: uncultured Bacteroidales bacterium; assembly: GCA_964419945.1. GTDB lineage: Bacteria > Bacteroidota > Bacteroidia > Bacteroidales > JAAYJT01 > JAAYJT01. The sequence goes on from CAYQRU010000033.1 coordinate 20,253, forward strand.
GTGAATTATCTTACAAACCTACGGTAAATTTTTTATTGACAAACCATTCAAACGATTTTTTTTACCTGGCAGCTTAAACAATATTACATCCTGCTTGTTACTGAGGTTGTATCTTTTTGCAGCCATTTTCCAAGCAATACATGTTTATCAGTATCTGACTACCTTCCTCTGAAATTCTGCAATGACAACAAAACAAAAATCCCAGGCAGAAGTTGTATACCTGATTTTGTCGGTGCTGTTTATTACATCGCTGGTAACCAGTAATCTGATCTTTCAGAAGTTTTTTAGTTGGTCACCATTCGGGTTGTATACTTTTGAATTGTCAGTGGGTATCATAGCATATCCTGTAACATTTCTGATTACTGACGTCATCTCTGAAATTTACGGACGCAAACGGGCCAACCAGGTTGTGTTATCAGGAGTGTTTGCCAGCGCATTTGCTTTGCTTATTGTGGTAGTCGCCGGCGAATCTCCTGCAACCTCGTGGTCTCCGATTGATGATGTCGTTTTTAAACAGGTGTTCGGATTCACTTATATAGCCGTGGGTGCTTCCCTGGCAGCCTATCTGTTGGCACAATTTATTGATGTACAACTGTTTCATTTCTGGAAACGGATTACGAATGGAAGGCATTTATGGCTGCGCAACAATGCTTCGACATTCACTTCGCAATTCATTGACACATTTGTGATTATTACTTTACTGTCACTTTTTGAAGTCATTGAATGGCAGATGTACCTAACGCTTATTATCAACGGATTTTTGTTCAAGGTCATTTTCGCTTTGCTCGACACCCCGTTTATTTATGCGATGGTATATGGCATAAGGAATTATTTTGGGCTTAAAGGTCATGGCGCTGAACTTGTTTACTAACAGAATATTAAAAGTAACAAACAGACAGGTTTTTTAATATCAACAAAATACTATTTTTGCACCCAATTTTAAAATTCAGGAAATGGAAAGTAAACTACAGGAACTTACCAGCAGAATCTACAATGAAGGCATAGAAAAAGCCAATAAAGAAGCAGCAGCAATTCTTGAAAACGCCAGGAATGAAGCAGATTCGATCCTCGAAAACGCGAGAAAAGAAGCGCTGTCTTTGCAGGAGCAGGCAAAAAAAGAATCAGAAGAACTGCGTAAAAATGTTGGAAACGAGGTTACGATGTCAGCCAGGCAGTCAATCCTTGCTATCAAACAGCAGATCACCAATCTGGTAACCACACGGCTTGTCCGGGAGCCTGTAAAAATGGCAATGGCCGACAAGGATTTTGTAAAGAAAATCATTGAATCTGTTATCAGGAACTGGGATCCAAAAACCGGTTCAGGCATTGACCTTGCTCTTACTCTTCCCAAAGAAGATGAAAAAACCCTCGGTTCATACTTTTCGCAAAAGACACATGACTTGCTCAAAGCAGGATTGAAAGTTCAATTCGATGATAAAATGACTGGTGGATTCCGGATTGGACCCGGAGATCGAAGCTTTCTGCTCAGCTTCACGGAGGAAGATTTTGAAAACTTTTTCAAAAATTATCTCAGGCCAAGGACTACCAAACTGCTTTACGGAGGCGAATAATGTTTAGCAGGAACTATTACTATCTGGTAGCTGGTCTGCCAGACATCATCCTTGAGCAAAGCAAACTTTCAGTCACCCTTGCTGAATTCAGGGAAGAATTGAAGGCACATCTTCATGCTGACGATTATTCCCTTGTCGAAAAATTATTCCTTGTTGCCGACAATCGAAATGTACTCAATATGGTGATGAAAAATATTGACGAATTCGATACATCAGGAAAATACTCCTTTGATGAGTTGGAAGATGAAATCAAGGAACCTGAGAACCTGCCAGAATACCTAAAGACTTTTATTACTCACTTTAAATCTAACCAACCTGTTGAATCAGAAATGAGTTGGGAAGATCAGTTGACTTTACTGTATTATGGTCATCTGATGAAAGTGGATAACCAGTTCCTGAGAACCTGGTTCGAATTCGAGTGTAATATTAAAAATATACTTGCTGGTCTTACAGCCCGCCGGCATAAAATGCCAGTCGAAAATTTGCTTGTCGGAAACAATACTGTCAACAACGCTATCCGAAAAAGCAACGCCAGGGATTTTGGCCTGAATGCCGAATTCCCTTTTGTAGAAAAATTGATCCAGATCAACGATAACAACAATCTGCTTGAACGGGAAAAAGCCATTGACCTGCTGAAGTGGAATTATATTGACGAGTTGAACACCTTCAACTATTTTTCTGTTGAGGTGATCCTTGGATTTGTAATTAAACTGGAAATGGTGGAACGCTGGTTGAAACTTGATAAGAAAACCGGAGAAGAAATGTTCCGCAAACTGGTAATAGACCTGGAAAATAGTTATGAATTTCCTAAAGAGTTTAATGTATAATGAGTAACAACAACTTAACCCATGGTAAGGTAACAGGCATTATTGCCAACCTTGTAATTGTTGAAGTAAAAGAACCTGTCGCACAAAATGAAATCTGCTACATCAACCACGCTGGTACTGAACTCATGGCCGAAGTCATCAAAGTGTTGGGTGATAAGGCCTATGTACAGGTTTTTGAGAGTACACGCGGCCTCAAACCCGGATCAGATGTTGAATTTCAGGGACATATGCTGGAGGTAACATTAGGTCCTGGTATCTTATCGCGAAATTATGACGGACTGCAACACGACCTCGATGAAATGAAAGGTGTGTTCCTGAAGCGTGGTGATTACACCCGCGCCCTTGACCCTGAAAAAGTATGGGATTTCGAACCCATTGCCAAAGAAGGTGAATCCGTGATGGCCGCCGACTGGCTCGGTGAAGTGCAGGAAAATTCAATTCCTCACCGTATCATGGTTCCGTTCGTGCTCAATGGGAGCTACACAATAAAACGACTGGCAAAAGCCGGGAAGTATAAAATAAGCGACGTCATCGCCATACTGACTGATGAAAAGGGAAAAGATATTGAAGTGACGATGGTTCAAAAATGGCCTGTAAAAAAAGCCATCAAAAATTATAAAGACAAACCGCGGCCATTCAAGCTGCTGGAAACAGGGGTTCGCACAATTGACACATTAAATCCCATTGTTGAAGGGGGAACAGGATTTATTCCCGGCCCTTTCGGAAGTGGTAAAACAGTATTACAGCATGCCATTTCCAAACAGGCGGAAGCCGATATAGTGGTGGTGGCAGCTTGTGGAGAACGCGCCAACGAAGTTGTGGAATTGTTCACCGAATTCCCTGAACTTGACGATCCACGCACTGGCCGCAAACTGATGGAACGTACCACCATCATAGCAAATACCTCAAACATGCCTGTAGCTGCCCGTGAAGCTTCGGTATATACTGCAATGACCATTGCGGAATATTACCGTGCCATGGGATTAAAAATACTTTTACTGGCCGACTCAACATCGCGGTGGGCACAGGCTTTGCGCGAAATGTCGAACCGTATGGAAGAACTTCCAGGTCCGGATGCTTTCCCGATGGACCTGCCTGCCATCATTTCAAACTTTTACAGCCGTGCCGGTTTTGTATATCTGAATAACGGTAAAACAGGTTCCATCACTTTTATCGGAACTGTTTCTCCAGCCGGTGGAAATCTGAAAGAACCTGTCACCGAATCAACCAAAAAGGCAGCACGTGCGTTCTACGCACTTTCTCAGCAGCGTGCCGACAGCAAAAGATATCCTGCTATTGATCCCATTGATAGCTATTCGAAATATCTGGAATACCCCGAATTGCAGGAAACACTGAAAAAAAACATCGCTGAAGACTGGGTTGAAAGAGTTATGTTGCTGAAAAACATCCTGATTCGTGGCAAAGAAGCGTCGGAGCAAATTAATATTCTCGGCGACGATGGCGTCCCACTCGACTACCATCTGACCTACTGGAAAGCAGAAGTTTTTGACTCGGTGATCCTCCAACAGGATGCTTTTGATAAAATTGACTGCAACGCCCCTATGTCACGCCAGAAATATATGCTCGACAAAGTGTATGAAATCTATTATACTGATTTTGGATTTGATGGTTTCGAAGAAGTAAATCCTTACTTCAAAAGAATCATCAACCTCTTGAAGCAAATGAATTATTCGATCAACGAATCTGACGAATTCTACGGTTTTGAAAAGGAATTATATAACCTAATTGATGAAAGGAAAGCCTCGTAATGGAAACCAAAGCTTTTCAGAAGATATATACAAAAATTACACAGATTACCAAGGCTACCTGCTCACTGAATGCGACAGGGGTCGGGAATGAAGAACTGGCCATGGTGCACGGCCGCCTTGCTCAGGTAGTTAAAATCATAGGTAATAATGTTACACTACAGGTTTTTGCCGGAACAGAAGGAATTCCCACAAATGCCGAAGTGGTGTTTTTTAACCGCCCCCCCACACTGAAAGTGAGTGAAGACCTGGCCGGAAGGTTTTTTAATTCCTTCGGACAACCAATAGACGGTGGTCCGGAGGTAGAAGGAGAAGAGCGTGAAATTGGAGGGCCTTCAGTAAATCCTGTAAGACGCAAGCAACCCTCTGAACTTATTGCAACCGGTATCGCCGGTATTGACCTTAACAACTCCCTGGTTACCGGCCAGAAAATTCCTTTCTTTGCCGATCCCGACCAGCCTTTTAATCAGGTCATGGCCATGGTTGCTCTGCGCGCCAAAGCCGATAAGATCATTCTTGGTGGTATGGGTCTGACAAACGACGATTACCTGTATTATAAAAATGTATTCGATAATGCCGGAGCACTCGACCGTATCATTAGTTTTGTAAATACTACCGAAGACCCGCCGGTAGAGCGTTTGCTTGTACCTGATATGGCGCTTACTGCTGCAGAGTATTTTGCTGTGGACAAAAACGAAAAAGTGCTGGTTCTGCTTACCGATATGACCCTGTATGCCGATGCCCTCAGCATTGTTTCGAACCGCATGGACCAAATACCTTCCAAGGATTCGATGCCCGGATCACTTTACAGCGACCTGGCTAAACTTTACGAAAAAGCTGTGCAGTTCCCCGATGGCGGTTCAATTACTATTATTGCAGTAACTACTCTCTCGGGAGGCGACATCACCCACGCCATTCCTGATAATACTGGTTACATCACAGAAGGACAGCTATTTTTACGTCGTGATACCGAAATTGGTAAAGTAATTGTTGACCCATTCCGTAGTCTTTCGCGTTTGAAACAATTGGTGATCGGAAAGAAAACCCGCGAAGACCATCCCCAGGTGATGAATGCTGCGGTACGCCTCTATGCCGATGCCGCCAACGCCCGTACTAAACTTGAAAATGGTTTTGACCTGACTGACTATGACCAGCGCACGCTTGATTTTGCAAAAGAATATTCGGATAAGTTGCTGGCTATTGATGTAAACATTGATACAGAGCAAATGCTGGTAACTGCATGGGCTTTATTTGGAAAGCATTTTAAACCAGCCGAAGTAGGCTTGAAAAAGGATTTGGTGGATAAGTACTGGCCGAAATAAAGTATAAAGACCCAAATTCCAAATTCAAAGACCCAGGTGCAAAATTCAAAGAACAACAAATTAATACTGCACTCTGTATAACTGCATCACTGCATCACAATAAAAGACAATGGCAATAAAGTTTCAATATAACAAAACCTCCCTGCAGGACATGAATAAGCAGCTCCGTATTCGCTTGCGGGCACTTCCTACCTTGAAAAACAAGGAGTCGGCACTGCGCGTGGAGGTAAAACGGGCCAAGGATGAGGCTTCGCAGCTCGAGGAGCAACTTGCCAGGCGTATGGCTGCCTACGAAGATATGGTCAGATTGTGGTCGGAATTTGATCCTACGCTTATCACTATCAAAGATGTTGATTTGAGCATAAAGAAAATTGCCGGTGTGAGAACCCCGGTGCTGGAACGTATTCACTTCAACATCCGTGAGTTCAGCCTGTTCAACAAGCCTTTCTGGTACATGGATGGGATCTCAATTTTAAAAGAGCTGGCCACTGTGGCTATCGAACGAGAATTTTTCCTCCGTAAAATGAACCTGTTGGATCATGCCAGGAAAAAAACAACACAAAAAGTTAACCTTTATGAAAAAGTTCAGATACCCGGTTACGAGCAGGCAATTCTGAAAATCAAGCGTTTCCTCGAAGATGAAGAAAATTTATCAAAATCATCACAGAAGATTGTGAAAAATCGTCTTACACAAATGGAGGCTGTGGCATGATTGTACCCATGAAAAAATATGCGTTCCTGGTTTATCATGCCGACTATCAAAAATTCCTTGAGGATTTGCGAAAAGTTGGCGTGGTTGATGTGGCAGAACGCACCAGAGATCTCGATGATGATACCCGTGATCAATTACTGGAGCAGAAAATGTTTTCTGATACCATCAGAATGCTGCAGCGTCGTAAGGCTGCGACGAAAGAATCCCCAATGTCTGACAACGACGGACACTCCGTTGTTGAGCAGGTCAGAGAATTGCTGAACGAAGAAGAAAGTCTTGAACAACAGCTCGTTTCAGTGAATAAGGAAATAGCTAACCTGGAACCCTGGGGCGATTTTTCGCTCGAAACACTTAAAAAACTGCGGGAAGCCGGACTAAATGTTTCGTTCTTCATCACATCTGTCAAGAAGTTCAGCCCTGAATGGGAAAAGCAATATAATATTGGTGTTGTAAACACAGCCCCTCCTAATGTTTATTTTATCCTCGTAAAAGATAACGATGAGCCGGTTGAACTTGATGCCGAAGAAATTAAAACTCCTGAAAGGCCGCTATCAGAAGTGCTTATGCGACGCAATGCCATTCATGAGCGAAAGCAGCAGATTGCCTTAACTCTCGATGAATATGCCGCAACTTCGGTTCCCCTCCTCCAGGAAACTTTGATGAAACTTACAACCAGGACCGACTTTAGGCGTGTATTATCGAATACGCGCATTGAAGCCGGAGAAAAAGTAATGCTGCTGCAAGGTTTTGTTCCTGAATCGGAGGAGGCTAAACTTGTCAGGTTCTGTGAAGAAAATAATGTCCTGTTTGTGGAAGGAAAACCGGAAGAAAAAGACAAAATACCAGTGCTTCTGCATAATGGTCCTTTTGCAAGGCTTTTCGAACCTATCAGCAGGTTGTTTTCTCTGCCGGCTTACCATGAACTCGACCTGACACCTTTCTTTGCACCTTTCTTTATGATGTTTTTTGGATTTTGTCTGGGAGATGCAGGATATGGTTTACTGGTTTTGCTGGGAGCGACATTGTATAAACCCAGGGCCAATCCGTCGTTCAGACCCTACTTGTCACTGGCACAGTATCTTGGCATCGCAACATTTGTTTTCGGGGTCATATCCGGAACCTTTTTCGGAATCAACCTGATCGAGACTGAAATTTCCTTCCTCTCCGGCATTCGTGCGTATTTTCTTGACAGCCAGAAAATGTTCTACCTCGCCCTGGCTGTTGGTGGTATTCAAATCGTTTTTGGAATGTTTGTGAAAATATTGAATATCACCAGACAGAAGAGTTTTAAGTACGCACTTTCAACTGTTGGCTGGCTTGCACTCATCCTTGGTATGCTTGGACGTATAGCGCTTATCCGTACTGAAGTTCTACCTGAAAGCGAAAAGATTGTTTTGTATACTATATTGGGAATCAGTGGCGTGCTCATTCTTTTATTGAACGATCCGGATGTGAATGTTTTTGTGAGGATAGGAAAAGGCGTATGGGATATTTATGGTATGGTAACCGGAGTATTTGGCGACTTACTCTCCTACATACGTTTGTTTGCTCTTGGTATCTCGAGTGCTATTCTCGGTCTGGTGATCAACAGCATCGGGTTGAATATGCTGGGAATTCCGTATATCGGACCGGTAATCTTCGTCCTCTTTCTTACCGTTGGCCATCTCGCCAATATCCTGATCAGTTCGCTGGGTGCTTTTGTGCATCCAATGCGTTTAACTTTTGTGGAATTTTATAAAAATGCCGGATTCAGCGGGGGAGGCAAAGAATATAAACCTTTTGCCGAAAAACGCTCTTCCTGAACAATTTATTAATCTCATATAGCGATGTACAAACCAAAAACCCGCTCAAAATTTCCTTTCTATCAATAAAGAAACCTCATGCGACAAGAATTTAGCCCAACAAATGAATTAAATAAAATTAAAATCAGAAAATCAGGTAAATAATTTTAAACATTTAAAATCAATATTTTATGACAACAGCAATTATCCTGGCCTATGTAGGCATTGCATTAATGATTGGTCTTGCCGGTATCGGCAGCGCAATTGGTGTTTCTATTGGTGGTAACGCTACCATCGGAGCACTGAAAAAGAATGATGAAGCATTTGGTTCGTACATGCTTTTAAGTGCATTACCCGGAACGCAGGGACTCTATGGATTCGGTGGTTTTTTTATTATCAATGCCAAACTAACTCCCGAATTTATTGCCTCAATGACTATCGGCCAGGGAGTAGCCATTTTTGCTGCCGGCTTGGCACTTGGTATAGTTGGTTTGATGTCTGCCATTAAGCAGGGTCAGGTATGCGCAAACGGGATTGCCGGCATTGGGTCTGGCTACGATGTTTTCGGAAAAACAATGGTGCTGGCAGTGTTCCCGGAATTGTATGCCATTATTGCTTTTGCAGCAACCTTCCTCATAAGTGCAGGTTTATAAATAAAAATGCCTGAAGATTCTTCTAAAATATCAGGTACAAAACAGGTTAGGGTTGGCCACTTGTGAAACTGATGCCTTTTATATCAGGAAGAAACAGGTAATTGGTTCTTATCCGGTCTAGTTTTCCGGGTATTCAATGTCTCTGACTGTTTGGTCAGGTTTTGTTGCTGTAGTGTTCGAATAATAATACGCACCTGCTGTATTTCCTGGCTTTCTGTCCTCGTTATTTTCTGGGTCTTTATACTCATCATCCTCTTCAAGCTCATCCCATTCCCATTGGTATCGGTCGCGCTGAGGGCCTTTATCGCGGTGGTACCATGCTAATGCTATGCCTGCCAGCATTCCTGTCAAATGGCCTTCCCATGAGATTTTTTGCTTGGGAAAAAATTCCGGAAAGAGTCCCCACACCATACTGCCGTAAAGAAACAAAACGAGCAGGGCGAATGCCAACAATCGTTTATTCCGTTTGATAAGGCCTGCAGTGATATGGAAAGCTGTCATCCCGTATACCAGGCCGCTGGCACCAATGTGAATGCTGCCATAAGCACCTAAGATCCATAGCCAGAAACCTGAGATGAGGAAAAGCTGGACAAAAATAATTCTGCTGGTATTCCTGTAGTAATAGAACAATGCGGTTCCCAGGAAAAGCAACGGAAGTGAATTTGAACTTAAATGGCTCAGATCCTTGTGAAGAAAAGGGTAAGTGAATATTCCCGCAAGTCCGCGCCACGACTTGGGTGCCATTCCGTATTCAGCGAAACTTGTATCCGTAAAGATTTCAATTACTTTCACCAGCCAGAGCATAACCACGAAAATGGCCGGCCATACCAGGCTTTGAAGGATAAGAGACTTTTCTTTTTCCGCTTCGTTTCCTAAATGATCCTGCATGGAATATTCATTGAACTTACAAATGTACACTATTAACTGATAATGCCGCAATCCAAATC
>CAYQRU010000034.1:0-29610 GCA_964419945.1 uncultured Bacteroidales bacterium
CGCTGGTAACAATAGTTCCCTGTGCATCATAGCATGCCTCAGCACCCCCGGGCAAAGTAATATTGTTGAGATTCAGGTTTTCGGGCAACATGATTTTGAATAAATAATCTTCTGTTTCACCATCTGTAAAGATTCCCGAACCATCCCAACCGGGAACCACCGGTATGTCAGTGATTGAAAAACGAGCCCAGACGTACCCGCGATTGGGTCCGATTGTAAAATCTGGTGGAGCGAGCTGTGATAATGATCCGTTAAAACCAAAATTGACCACAAAATTCTGAAGTACATGCTCCGGTACTTCTGTTGATGTACACGTAACAGTTCCACCCCATATACCATCCTGGTTCCAGTCAATCAGCAGATTCACATACATATTTTGTTGACTGGAATTTAGACTAACAACGTGAATATCAATTTCTTCTCCCCACTTTGCGATTGAGCATGCATTCCCAAGAGCAACGTCGCCAAATTCAGGACATGGTACAACCACTTCTTCACCAACAATTCCGACAATGGTATAGGCCCCAGGTAGTATCAATCCTGCATCACCATCATTAATGCATTCATCCTGATTATAATGATCTGGATTGAACACCGGACAGAAGCCAGCATTTCCATCAGGTTCTGAATCAACTGAAAGGCCAAAGTAAGAACCTGAAAGGCTGTGTTGGATGTATCCGAAGGAAGCGTCAAGGCAGGTAGGAAACATGCCCAGGGTGCCACTTTCCGGATAAGCAAGTGCGCCTTCCGGAGCATCACCAAAATCACAGCCTATAAATTTGTTGCCAAAATCAATACCGGTAATATGCTGTTCTGATGTGAGTGTCATAGAGTAAATTCCTGGTAAGGATGTTTGAAACCAGCAAGGCTGTTGAATTTCAAAAATATTGTAAATACCGGGTTGTAAATCCTGAAAACAATATTCGCCAGATGCATTTGTTGTGACAGTAATGGTTTGTGTTCCGCCTGAAATACCAATAGTCCAGCCTTCCAAACCAGGTTCTTCAGGATCTTTTAAGCCATTTTCGTTTTGATCATTATATTTTATGCCACATATTGATCCGGGCGGAACCAAATCTCCAATCTGTTGCACCAGAAATCCATTTCCGGCTGAATAAGCTGAAAAGATGACATTACCGGACGGGTCTTTTACCATATCGAGGCTCACACTCGCATTTCCATTAGCTATGGTACCAAGGCTGATTGAATAAACTACCCTGGAAGCAAAAGTTGATGCGGCAAGGCTTTGCAGTGCTTCCAGTGAAGTTGCTCCGTCATTGATATCAAGAACATAAAAAGTGTTTTCATTTGGCCCGGTCTTTACATGATGATAAGCGAGATAACGATGTCCTCTAAAATAGAAAATAGTAGGATACATTGACCAATAGGGGAAAAAACCGCTCTGCACACTTGTAAGCACATTCATTTGACTATCAAGCAACAACAAGCCATAACCAGAGCCGCTGGCAAGATACCGATCTTCGTTAGGAACCTTGGTGATACGGCCAAAGTTGTTATTTAAGATATCGTTATAGGTATAAACAGCAGGTGTTGTGTTTGGAATTACTGCATTTACTATATCCCAGACATAAAAATTCTTAGTGCCGTGACCACTCACGATGAGTTTGGCCTGCGTAGCGGGATCTCCAATAACTGTAAAGGCATCTCCCAGCCGGACGGTACCACTGTTATATGAAAGAATTACTGTTGACGGAGAACTATTGATGCCAGCCCAGTAATAAACTTTAAAGGTACCGGGCATAACCATGTTGCAGGCAAAAATGTGGTCTCCAACCACAGTAAGATCTGACAAGGTAAATGTACCACCACTGATACCGGAAACATTCAATTCCAGAGGTGCAGCTCCGGGATTACTTATGTCCCAGTAATATACGTGGTTACCATTTTGGCGGGAAGCTACAAATACGTACTGTCCATTGAATCCGGCGCCTCTGTTATTACCGGAATTATCAATAATAACTGGCAAATTGTTGGTTGCCTTTGATTTGTCCATGATGGTTGTAATTGGCGTCAGGTCGTCAGTTTGCGCATTAGCAAGGTTGTCGTAACCTGCCAGAAGCATCACAATCATGATGCCTGTAATGTGAAAAATGTTTCTGTTTCTCATAATCTTTGATTTTTGTTAATTAAAGGTTTAATGCATTACTAATTGATAATAGGGAATATATATTGATGTTGGACAGATGTGTCTAAAAATTTCAGCAATATTATAAAATATTTCATAATATGGCAATAAGTTTTTAAAAATATTTATTAACAATGAATATACAACGCATGATGCTGTGCATGAGCTGTTACGGTAAAGAAAGATCAGAACGCTGTCAATGATAAAGGGTGACACCGGGCCATTGCATTATTCAATTTTTTTAATCACTGTTGTCCGGTAAATTTTCATTTCAGTATGATTTTAATATTATCGCTGCGCTACAGCCTTGAGGAAGATATGAGATCTTTGCAAGGCAGATTTAGTTATAAACAATTGGTTGTTTGTATTTTGTATTGATTTTTCAAGGTATTTTCGGGATAAAATTCCGATCTTTATGCCATGAAACTTAAAAGACGATTACAAATGAGTTTTGCAGGAAATTAAGTAGAGAGACGTACGCAGGAGCGTGTTTTTTCGCCAAATAGACCAAATATTTGACTGGAAACAACTGGAGAAGGATATAGACAAGGTATTTAAGAAAGGACAAAGTGTGGGTGGTCGCCCTTCGTATCGTGGGAAAGTACTATTCAAGATGATGCTGTTGCAAACATGGTATAATTTGAGCGATCCACAAGTAGAGAAAATGGTAAACGATAGCCTGAGTGCGATGCGAGTCTGTCAGTTAGACCTGGAAGACGATGTGCCTGATCACAGCACTTTAAGTCGTTTTCGCAAGGAGTTGGTTGACAAGAAAGCTTACGATCGCTTGTTGATAAAGATAAACAATCAGCTCAAATCTAAAGGATTGATCTTAAAGCAAGGCAGCACCAGGGTTAATGCCAGCATAACCGACAGCCCATTTAGCCCAAAGGGAAAAACCGAATTTGAAATAGCCAGTGATCGTAAAGAATACGAGCGCGATGATCAAGACAAGCTAAAGGAGAAAGAGCATCACACTTCGTTAAAAAAAACAAAGCCGGGGGTAGACAGTGAAGCCAGATGGTTAAAGAAGTCGGGGAAGTTGCGATATGGGTATAAGAAGCATATAGCAGTGGATGAGGATGGTATGGTTGAAGCAGTTTATACTACCACGGCAAACGAGCATGATAGCCGGGGGCTTGGTAAATTGGCGGATAAGGTAATCAAAAGTAAGAAAACGGCTATACTGGCAGACAAAGGATATAAAGTGCCAACAAACGATGATTATTTGAAAAACAACAAGATAAAGAACAGGATACAGCACAAGGCTTACAGGAACCGACCATTAGGCAAATGGGCAATAGAGTTCAACAAGCTAATCAGCTCAATTCGGTGGGTTGTTGAGCGAACCATAGGAAGTATGAGCCGATGGTTTGGTGCAGGAAGGGCACGATATGAGGGTTTGGTGAAGACCCATGCTCAGCATGTGATGGAAACAATAGCCCATAATTTAAAACGATCGCCGGGATTGGTATTGGTGAAATGTGTCCAATGATTAAAAAACAATGGGAATGTTGCTGAAAAGCAACAAAAATCCACTAAAATGAGATGTTGAAATGAAAATTAAGACCCTAAAATAGTGCCCAAGAGCCACCAAAAAGAATAATGCGGTGGAAAACCGGACAAAATTAGATTAGTTCGACTTTTGCAAAGGTCTCGCTGTATTAATAGAACTGAGGGGATAGCAATCATTAGTCCGGGTAATGACCTTGTGCCAACAAAAGAAATTTACCCTGCAGCAAAATAATTCCACGATCCATTATTGCCTGATCATCTTTCCGTATGAGAATTTTCTGCCCTGCTGTATACGGATCAGGTACAAACCTGCCGGATAAGAAGTTAAATCAAATTCGCATCTTTGCTGGTCAGTGATCGAAACAGAATATACCTGTTCACCCAGAAGATTCATAATTGTTATGTCAATCTGCTCGCTTCCAACCGAGTTGATAAACTCAAGCACAAAGAAGTTTTGTGTTGGATTCGGATAAAGAGCTACCAATAACGGATTGCTTACGGCAGATTGTTTCCTTAATAAACCAGACTGATTTTTTTCAGAAGTCTCAACAGAGGTATTCCCGATATCGGTCATTAAAGGTGTGATGCAATAATCACCACCGGTTACAATACGTGCGTGGACTGTAGTGCCTTCTTTAAAATGGGTTCCAGGCAACATTACGATGTTGTTCCCGGCCTCAAGGCTCATAACTGCAGACCCTTCAACAACGAATGAGGGTCCTACATAAATGGTCTGGGTTGCTGCATAACAGGTATTTCCTGCAAAGGTTGTGGTATTTTCGAGGTAGCGTATTTCAGGAATACCTCCCTCTGCAATTGTAAGCGCGACCGGTATTTCAAATGGAGATTCGTCGGGGTCATTGCTGCTGATGCTTATGTTTGCATGATACTCTCCCAGAGGTAAATCACCGGCATTCACAAATACTATTATGTTTTGTGAATCTCTGCTTTCAGGAAAATCAGGTGCAATCACTCCTGAAAGCGGTGTGGCTGTCAGCCATGATGGCTGGGTTGCACAGTACCTGATGGCATTGTACATCAGCGAGTAATCGTTGGTTTGTGGTTCAACCGAAAGCAGGTACGATATAAATACCCTGTTTTTATATGACGTTATCACTGCTTCATGGTTAGAAGAAATTGCCAGGATTTCTGCTTCAACAATTGCATCTTCCCAGTTCCTTGTATTTGGAACCGAACTGGCAGGGAATCCCGGAACAAATGGATTATAAAGTTTGTTAAAAACCGGGTGATCGGCATTTAACACCTGGTAATCGGTATAACTGCCTCCAACATAGGCTGTACCATTGTTCCATTCATAAAAAGCATCCGGGTCCAACCCAAGCAATGGCGCCAGGTTGCTATGGTTGGGAACAAGGTAATCGTTCAGTGTACCGCTGGTAACTATCAAACCTTTTCCTTCACTCACATACTGACTGATTGCGTTGATCTCATCAATTGTAAACTCACCGTAAACCTGGGCGGGGTGCCAGGCATCATCAATGATCAGCACATCAGCATTGGAGTTTACAAGATCGGTGTATGTGATATCCGGAATGGCCAGGGTGGAATAATCAATGAGTATATCAGGATAGATTATATTTATGTTATCCCAGAACCATTGGGTGACATGTGCACCATAGCTATCAATAACACAGGCTATTTTTGGAGTTGCTGAGGATCTGGTGCTGTTTCGCTTTTTAATAATTTCATCAGCACTCAACAGTTGCTGTTCAATTACTGCGTTGTTCTTTGCATTGGTTCCCGACGAAGGTGTAAGGTTACTTTTGCGCTCTGCGATGTTATTTCTTATTACTGTTTCAATCCGGTTCGTGTCCGCTGTTTTCAATGTTTCCGACGAATTCATGCTGATCTCATAAACCAGGTTTTCAGTTCCTAAATTACTGACTGTTATCTGGTAAGCGATTGAATTGCCCGGCTCGAGAGCAGCACTGATTGAGAACATATCTACATCAATATCAGGATTACCAATTGCTGTAAAAGAAAGTTCGAAGCAGTCGGTTACAGTACAATCTCCGATCCATGCTGAAACACAAAGAGAAACCGTTCCTGCATTGATATCGTCGACACCTGGAAAATAGGTTGGACTCAGCAATTGATTGTTGTCGAAATAACCGGTACCTGATGATTCCCAAAACAATCTGTCATGACCGGAAACTGCAGCATTTGTAATCGGGTAAGGTATTCCAACCTGCACATTATCATCCGGACCAGCATCAGCAAGAACCTCAGATATATAAATAGTAAAATAGTCCCAGGCGATGTAATTACCACACTTACCCGCTTCCACACTGATTCCGGCATAACCATCCAGAATATCCTGATTTCCCAGGTAATATGTTGGATTCGTGGTGTATGGATCATCAAAATAGCCATCCCCGCTGGTGTACCAATAAATATAATCGTAGTTGTATGCATCAACTGCGTTAAAAGAATAGGTGAAGGGTGCGCTACAGCTATAACCCAAGTCGGTCCAAATATTTACGTATGGTAGTACCCAGCAGTCGTTGAGCAGGTCAAATCCGTTTTTTTGCCATCCATCGGAGATGTAAATACAATTACCAACCATACAGGATATTGCAGGGCAACTTTGCCAATCGAAATAATTGCCAGAGCAATCGAATTGATTAATAATTGACCAGCACAGGTCATAGGGTATTTCTCCATAAAAATTATTCCAGCTTATATTCAGTTGATAAAGAGTCAGGTATGTCAGCTCAACAGGCAGGGTTCCATCGAGCAAATTATCATTCAGATAAAGATAGTACAGCCAGGTTAAGTCTCCTATTTCAACAGGGATTGAGCCGGTCAATTGATTGTAGCTTAAATCAAGGTAACCCAGATTTGTCAGATTGCCGAGGGCAGAAGGTAAATTTCCGTATAATTGGTTTCCGCTTAGATCCAGATAGTACAATGACAAAAGATCGAACGTTTCTGCAGGAATTGTTCCGACGAGATTATTCCCGTAAAGCCATAATCCGGTAACATCACCGGTAAAAATTGAAACATCAACACCATACCATGTGCTTACCGGTCCGGTGAGCCAGTTGTTTTTACTGTACCAGTTGTCGCCGTTCGTAGCATTGTACAAAGCGACCAGTGCAAGTGAATCGGCCTCTGGTGTTGAGGAAGCATGGGTATAATTATCAGGCATTTGAGCCTGATATACAGGCCAGGATTGCACAGCACCGGATGCATCTTTGTTCTTTAAGCGTAAGTGTCTTGCCGGTTCTGACTGTAAAATTCCTTTTCTGATATTTCCCCTGATTTCATTTTTCTTGCTGAATAATTCGAGCTGTTTTTCACGAAATTGATCCAACTGTTCATTTTTCATGGCACTAAAACGCTCAGGGTGCTTTTGCATCACTGTTTCGATGCGTTGCAGAAATAGTTCTTTCTGGCTATCCTCTAAGGAATTGGTATTATTACGCTGTGCCAGTACAGCAGAAATTGAAACCATCAGCAAAAGACAGAATCCAATTTTAAGGATTTGGGCAGAGGCGTTTTTCATTGGGCAATGATTTAAAGTTTGAACATTGAAAATTACGGTTGTAAAAGGACTTCATCATATTACAGAGTAAAAGACAATTAAAGGCAGTTTGATGTTGGTTATCAGAAAGAGCAGAATGAATGAATGTATTTCCAACCGATGGTTCAGAGGGTAACACACAGCAAAATTACATACTTATTTGAAATCAAACTATTCGTTTTAGCTTTAGACAAACTTACCCTTTGTCGCCGTAAAATGTCATCAAATTCGCCTGTAGCCCCTCCCAAAAAGGCGAGACTACAGGCACCGGTGATCTGTTCAATGATGTTGTGTAAGAAACAGGTATCAGTTTATTATAAAAATCCGGCCCGTATGAAACACGGCCTATTTGCTGCTAATTCCCTGTTAATTAGTTTTTAATGATCCTTTCGATAGCTACTGTGTAGCCGTCCGAAACCCTTACCACATACACACCTTTTGGCTGGCCTGCTAGATCGAGTTCATACAAACTGAAACCACTTACTTCCTTTGCAAGGATGCGCTCACCTACCATACCGAACACTTCCACAAAGAATGTGACTGTGGGATCGGAAAATTCAAGATTTACGCGGTCATTGGTGGGATTAGGCCAGGCTTTGAAGAATCTTCCGGTTTCTGTCAATGCAGATGTTTCTGATGATTTTACCGGAACTGTTTCTTCATATGTTGTTTCGACAATCTCTTCCAGCCCCATCATAGGCGGTGGCAACGTGCAATATTCGGTGGAGATGCGCGCCAGGAGGTAACCTCCGCTCAGCACAGTAGTTCCTTCAAGCAGGCGTATACGTTGCCCGGCAATCAGATTTGAACTGCCTCCATTCTGAACCAGAAATGTGGTGCCACCTCCGGCAATGGTAAGCGTGTTGGTTGCATCGTAACAAATGTCCTGACCAAATCCAATATCCACACCCTGCAGGCTGACGTTGGACGCTACCTCCCCACCCCAGTGAATACGGCTAAACGGATCAAATTCATTGGTACTGCCACTGAATAAGCCACTGTGCCCTCCGAATGTCACCATACCAGCATTAACAGATTTATACACATTGAAATTGCCTCCCCAGGTATTGTTGGGGAAGGTGGCATAATTCACAGCAAAGGTCTGGCTATTGTTGATGGTGAGCATACGGCCACCGCTCTGGCCATTGCGGAAAATGCAGTGATTAAACGACTTTGCCGGATCAACATTAGCTCCGCTCTTGATATTCACCCCATTGGTGTTCATAAATTCAAAAATGGTATGATCGGCACCGATGGTTGCTCCGCTCTCAACATTCATTGCATAATTTCCTGAAGCGATACGCGTCATTTTCGCCTGATTGCCAGATGCTCCATTAAACTCCAGTGAACCGCCATTATTTACAGTTACCGCTCGTGATGGCCCCATTGCAACTCCACCACCTGCTCCTACATTCAAAACGCCTCCATTGTTGATAGTCAGGTTGCCGGATACCGAAACCAGACTGGATGCTGTAGCCATAATACCCTGGTTGACTGTAAAATCATTGTTAATCTGTACAGGTTGTCCTCCCATGAATTGTGAGTACAAATCAGTACGATTAATCGAAAGGTTGTGGAAATAATTACCATTGTAACAATAGACAGCTCCATTATAATTATCACCCGTTATCTCAACAACTCCACCAGTAGGTTTAAATACATCAGGATCAGTAGCATAAAATGCACCACCAATCCTGAAAGTGCCCCCACTTATCACTGATGATGAGCCGGAAAAGAAATTGGGATGATTGTGTGTAAGCTCAAATAATCCACTACTCAACTGCAGGCTTCCTTTAATATCAGTCCACCAGTTAATATCAGGTCTGTTGTTGATAAAACTGCCTCCATTAATCTTAAGTATTCCGGTTGAATTGATGCCAAAACCCTGTGTGAGGAGTGCATCGCCATCTGCCAAATCAAGCAGGCCATTGATATAATAATCGGAATTGATAGTGAGAGAGCCGCCTTTACTTGTGGTATTTATTGGTTCTTTTTCTGGAATAAAGCTGCCTTCCGGAGGATTTTTAGAAACATTGGCCATATATATCTCGCTTGTGGAGGCATCTGTAAATGTTCCGTTAACAGTCAGAGTCTTGTTTTGAATGTAGAATATGCTGCCGGGCGATACGGTAAATGTACCGTTTACAGTAACAGGCACTGAATTGGACAAGTCAATGCAAGCCCATTGTCCGCTGTTCTTTTGCACAACAACATTTCCAAATGCTGCGGCAGGATCCTGCGTTGCCAATCCACCTCCAAAAGCACCTTTGAGAACAACACTATTGTTGGTAGTCGTATTGAATGTTGACCCACTTAATGGCCAAATCCAGCCAAAGATGTTTACGGTTCCTTCGAGGAGATTGCCTGTAGAGCCCGAAAAAAATCGTAAGTAGTTGCCGTAATTTTGACCTACCGACATGATATCTGCAGCATTGGTAACATTTAATGTACCATAAACATCGCAGGTGCCACCCACTGTAAGTTCAAAACCATTCAGCGTCAGCGACCCTGCTGTGATGGTCAGATCGTGAAGAATGTTTGTATAGCCACCCAGGCTGAGGTTGTTGGCTTTGCTACCATCGCCTAACAACCGGCCGTCGCGGGGATCAAATTCAGGGCCTGCAGGTACATAAGATTGCTGTGCCTTACTACTTTTATTCACATTTACGTACCTCAGATGACTTCCGGTTGCAACATCAAGGAGTCTGTCAGCACTTCCATAAAACTCAAACAATCCACCGACAGGGGTAAAATCTGTCCGGACAATTGATAAGCCTCCACTGGTGCGGATAGTGCCTCCGCTGATATTCTGGGTAAAAGTATAACTGCCTGAATTTCTGATATAAATGCCCTGGTCTTTAAAATCGAGCACACCGCCATTCATATTGATGGTGGCGTTTCCTGCAAAAGGCCACCAGCTCGTGCTCGAACCTCCATATACGTTAATGGTTCCACCAACATTGAAATTGAGGAGACCGTTGAGGTCAACATACTGTGAGGCATCCTGTGTTAAGTTAATGGTTGCTCCCGGATTGACCCAGAAGCTTCCGAACAATCCACTGTCAAACAAATCTAACGCGGTAAAGGTTCCCGCAATGACATCAATACCTCCGGTAGTCCAATCGTAAGTATTACAGGTTACAGTATGGCCGGCGTTTTGAATCCTTAATGCATTGCCCATATTGGCTTCGAGTAAGTTGAAATTTTCACTGGATTCTATAATCTGATGAGAGGCGCCATTAAACCTTACCCTCGCTGTTCCGGGTACAAAACCGGTTGGAAAATTGTTATTTGTCCAGTTGCCTTTAATGTTGATATTGTAATAGGTTGAAGGAGTAGGTCCGTTACCGGCATTGAGTATTCCATTATTGATCAGCAGGTCTCCGTTGATATTCAACGCTGCACCATTGATAAATACCGTTCCGCCTGTTTTATCAATCGTAAGATGATGCAATTGCAGGGTTCCTCCGTCGTCATCTTCAATATATTGATTACCTGAGCCCTCGAATATCAAATTTGCTCCGGTCAGGGCAATATCGTTGGCTGTATTACTGTCAATACGGACGTTTCCACGGGTTTTCAATGTACCACCGGTTATTTCTGTTTTGCTTCCGTCCATAAAATAAATTCTGCCTGCCACATCAATAGTCCGTGTTCCTGATAATCTTATGGTTCCACCATCTTCTACCCTGAAGGCATTCGTAGAAGTTGACTGTATTGTGAGTGTCCAGTTGGGATCAAGCTGGACGATACCTTCAATTATGTAGAAAGTGCCGCTGCATATCATATTTTGCCAAATACTCAGGATTGCTGTGGGTGCGTCTTTCTGAACCCTGATATTTGTGTAGGTATCATTCTCATTATCGTCGTCCCAGTTAGTATTCGTTGTACCTCTGAAATACAAATTGGAGTATGAGCCATTCATAATAAACTGCCCCATGTCGGAATTAAGGTTACCGTAAACATTCAATACAGAACTGGAGACGATGCTACCTCCACTCATGCTCAGCACTCCACCAGATTGAATAGTGAGATTATTACAGTTTGCTACGTTTACCGACAAAAATGAGGATGGAACATTAGGTTGAAATGAAACCGGTGTTCCTATCGTAACATTGGTCGAAGCAGTCGGAACATTAGCATCATCCCAGTTATACATATCGAACCAACTTGTGCTGTATATACCTGTCCATAACCCGGCAGTTCCGTTCACTTTAATGGTGTAATCTTCGGTTTCGCCATATGATGCTGTGCCACAAGCAGAGGGAGTACCACTCCATCCGATTCGAACACGCATGGTGGTGTAGCCACCGTAAGCACCCGCTGGGACACTAATGGTCGCACTGTATGTTGGTCCGGCACCGCTACCCAGCTCATAAAATTCTCCTGCATCGTTGAAGTCGCCATCCTGATTCCAGTCCACATATACCCAGCCCCAGGTGGAGGCTGCTCCACCGGCTAAAGTTACTGTAATGGTTTGGCTCGAACCTTTGTTAACTGAAGTGAGAAGGCCGGTGTAATTACTGTATCCTCCGGGTGAACGTTGGCTGCGGTTGTCAATGGAGCCATATTGTACCCTGTTAATCTGTTCAAAAGAATTAAAGTTGCTACTGCGGGCATTGCAGTAGGTGCGGTTTGGTGGTGTACTTAATCCATTAATGATCAAGGCATAAGCCTGCTGCCCACCGGAAAGAGCTCCTCCATGGCTTACCCTGATGGTGTAAAAGCCAGGTGTGGGAGTAGTGACAGTTACTTTTTCGACATTGTCTCTGGTGTTATCGCCGCGGGTAGCTGCTGCTGCCGGTGAGGCAGGATTCAGGCGCCACGGGGAATGAGTTGACGTGCCGATTACTCTCAGATTCAAATTGTTTACAAGCATAAGGGTCGAAGGATTCAGTGATGCGGCTGGAGGTGTACCGGCAGGATCAGTCCAACTCAGCACAACACTGATGGGTGAACCATCGCTGTAATACGTGTAATCTTTGGTTTGGCCATTTATCAGCAATCCCTGAACAATGAGTCCTCCATCGGTGTTGTCGTCACTTATCAGGTTGGCAGCGCCAACGGCATTGAGTAGTCCCCAGCCAAACATATAATCGGGGCCTTCGCTGGGGCCTGCTTCGTTGGCTGTATTGATCACCAGGCCTTTAAGAGCAGCAGCACTCATTGTTCCACCACGTCCGTTGCGATAATGTTCCTGCAGCAAAGCAAGGGTTCCGGTAGTATTCGGTGATGCCATAGATGTACCTGACATGGTTGTGTAGGAGGTGTTGCCGGAACTGCTGGCAGAATATAAATCAATTCCATTAGCAACAATATCAGGTTTTATACGGCCATCATCAGTTGGCCCCCATCCGCTGAAATCCGACATTACAACATCACCAGAAGCGGTCCATCCCCCTGGAATATCGTTCACCGCTCCGATTGAGAGTATGTTTTTTGCCACCGCATTCTGATAAATGCAATCAAAGCCATCAGCCCCGCCATCTCTATCTCTGGAAGCTGACGAACTAACCCAGTTCGCACCACTTCTCACCCAATGCGAACCTGTATTGTTGTCATTACGGTTATTTCCGGCAGCCCATACAATTAAATAATTTGGTGCTGCCTCAGCAACCTGATCAATGGCTTGGGCCTCGGAATCATAGAAGCCAAAAAGATAGTCTTCAGTTGTACTGATACCTGTGTTTCCCCACCAATGCCATCCGGTATTTCCCGACCAGCTTCCCCATTCCCATCCACGAAGAAAACCATAAGAATGATTCGATAATATCAAACCGGATGCAGCCTCAGTCCCCATTTCAGAATAATCATTAGTCCACTCGTAAGATCTGAGAGTTACTGAACCAGCCATACCGCGTGCTGCATTTTGAACACCACTGGCTGCCATGGTTCCACCCACATGTGTTCCGTGGTTACTCAGAGCGGCTCCATCCAGAATGGTTACCCGGCTGCCGAATTCCTGGTGTGTAGTTCTCACTCCGCCTCCGTCCCAAATACCAATTGTGTGAGTATTTCCGGTAAGATTCAAACCCAGACTGCCACCACTCCATAACTGATTGGTACCGGTAGTTTGTGCAGCATTCAGGTTTGAAGTAGCATAAGCCTGTGGCAAACCAAAATCGTCAATATAAATGACCTTCGATTCACGTTCGTTGCTGACACTTTTTACGCTCCATCCATTCTCAAGCGAAAGCTTTTCAACTTCGGTCATACGTTTTTGATTACGCTGGTGAAAAAACTCTGAAAGTTTCATGAGTTGCTCCCGCTCGGAATCGGGTTGTGGTTCTCTTTGTTGAGCAAAAATATAGCTGCCGGCAAGCAGGGCAGCCACTAACAACATACTGGTAACGATTTTCATAAGCATGAATTAATTTAATGAATGTATTGAAATTTAATGTTATACGAGATTAATTCTCACAAAAAGTAAGATTACAAATGGTTGAGGCAAAATTAGGCTGCAATGAGTCGTTAAGCAAGAGAAAACTCACCAGCTTTTTCCTGCAAAAAAAGGAAATATTTCCTTACTCAAGAGGAAATATTTCCTTTCATCTTATTGAACATTATTGATTACTGTTTAATAATTTTCAAGATTGTGGTGGATGTTCCATTGCTTAAGCGAATGAAATACAGACCATTGCTCCGATCCGAAAGGTCAATATTGTAGGAACCAATTCCTGAAATTTCGCGTCTGATGATCCTCTCACCTATCGCACTAAAAATTTCGATTAGGAATTTATCATCCGGATTATTACCGGCAAATTCAACATTTACAAAGCCGGTAGTCGGGTTCGGGAATATTCTGAATAATGATTCAGAAGCTTCCTGATCAGGTGACTGCAACTCAGGTAATGCTTCTGCTGAAACAATACTCCTATTCACTGCACAGTAATTACCTGATGGATCAATAAATGCCCATACATCGCTGCCTTCACGGAACCATGTACCCGGAAGCATGAGAATGTTGATGCCTGCTGCAAAATCAACTTCAGCGCCACTTTCCACATGGAAAATGGTTTCTGAACCAGCAAGAATAATGGTTTCGGGAGCCTCAAAACAGTTTTGAGAACCATCACCCAATATCCAATTCTGCAGATTGAGTGTTGATGAGCTTGCTACTTTCAGGAGATAATCTTCCGTTTCTCCATCGTAAAAATATCCTGAGCCATCCCAATCATTATAATACCATGAAACCGCATAATCGGTAATAGAGAAGCGCGCCCAAACAAATCCTGCATTAGTCCCGATAAGAAAGTCCGGCGGATTAAGTTGTGATAGTGATCCACTAAAACCAAATGGCACTTCAAAATCAACCAACACATGTTCAGGAACATCATCCTGTCCGCATTGTGAACTTCCACCCCAGTAGCCGTCCTGGTTCCAGTCAATGATAACGTTAACATATACTGAGGATTCCCACGCGTTGTTGTTAGCTACATAGATGTCAATATCAGAGCCCCAGGCAGCCCATGAACAGGTGTTGCCCAGTGCTGAATCGTCAGCATTGGGGCAGGTAACTATTTCTTCTTCCCCGACCGGACCTGCAATGGTAAAAGCGCCTGGAAATAGTAGCCCGGCATCACCATCGTTGAAGCATTCATCCATATTGTAATAGTCTGGATTAAAGCCTGGGCAAAAGTTAGCATTGCCATCAAATTCGCCATCAAATGAAGGTCCAAACCAGGAACCGTAATTGTTGTGTTGGATGTATCCGGTGCTCAATGCACAGGTTGGAAACATTCCGATGACACCACTCGCCGGATAAGCTAAAGATCCATCGGGAGCATCACCAAAATCATATTCATCCGTTGCGTTACCAAAATCAATGTCTACATGGTTGCCGGGCACAGTAAGGTAGTAATAGTACGGATCAGAAGTCTGATACCAGGGGAACTTATACTCCTCAGATACCTCATAGTATCCCTGAGATAGATTATCAAAACAATAGTTGCCTGATTCATCAGTCAATGTTTCCTGATAGTTGTCATTGCCATACAGAATAATGGTCCAGCCTTCAATTCCGGGTTCGCCGGGGTCTTTATTCCCATTTTTATTCAGGTCATGATACTTCATACCACAGATGGAACCCAGGAGCGTATAGTTACCGAAATCAATATCAGTAAAATGAGAGTTCTCATCAATAACATTTATAGTATAAGTACCGGGTGCCGGAGGCATGGTTTGTGTCCACTCATTGACAAGTTGTTCGCTGACGGTATATGTACCGGGTGGCAGTCCATAAAAAGCATAATTCCCTTCAGAATCAGTAAATGCCAAATCATTTACTGTACCGGTTATTGTAATAATCCAGGCGGGAAGACCAGGCTCGCCAGGGTCTTTAACTCCATTTTGGTTCTCATCATAAAACTTTTGCCCTGATATCGTTTCTTTGATATTACCGAAATTAATATTTTCAACAGGGTTTCCTTCAATGTAAATTTGATAGACTGAGGGAGATGAAGATTGCTTCCAGCCAGGACGGGATTCTTCCGAAACATCATACAATCCGGGTGTCAGATCTTCAAAACAATAATACCCGTCACTGTCAGTGTATGCAATCAGACTTTCCGAAGTATTAGCTGAAAATAGCGTGATAGCCCAGTTTTCAATACCCGGTTCGCCCTGGTCTCTTAACCCGTTATTATTCAGGTCATGATATTTCGTACCACATATGGAACCAAAACTGAAGTTACCGAAGTCAACATTAAAAAACTGTGAATTTTCGTCAACAACGTTTAGAGTATAAGTTCCAGGTGCCGGAGGCATGGTTTGGGTCCATCCACTAACGAGTTCTTCGCTAATTACGTATGTTCCGGCAGGCAGGTTGTAAAAAGCATAGTATCCATTATTATCAGTCAAAGTATATTGATTGACAGACCCCGTCAAATTAATCACCCAATTGGAAAGGCCAGGTTCATTAGTATCTTTGATCCCATTTTGATTTATATCGAAAAATTTTACACCTGATATTGTCGCCATCGCATTGCCGAAATCCACATCCATAAAACTGTTTCCTTGTATATCAAGGGAATAAATTTGTGGGGTAGAGATTTGTAACCAGCCAGGGCGTGATTCTTCATAAACGGCATACCACTCAGACGAAAGGTTTTCAAAACAATAAGATCCATCAGCATTTGTAATGGCATATTGGTAAGTGAAACTAGTATATGAGTAGAGAATAATTGTCCAATTCTCAATACCTGGTTCTCCGGGGTCTTTTATCCCATTGAAATTCAAATCATGATATTTCATTCCACAGATAAAACCAGGCAGCAAATGATTTCCGAAATCAAGGCCTGAAATCTCTTCTCCTTCACTGAGTAACAATGTGTAGGTTCCGGGTGAAGCAGGCATGGTTTGAACCCAGCCGGTTTTCTGCACTTCACTTACGATATAGGTTCCTGCCGGAAGGTTTACAAATTCATATACACCTGCCGGATTTGTAATTGCTGTCTGAAGCAAATTGTTGAATTCGTCGTATAGTTCAATCTCCCAGTTGGCCAATGGGGGTTCCCCTGTATCTCGAACACCGTTCTGATTAAGATCGCTGAATTTGGTGCCGTTTATTTTAGCGCTTTCAAAAACAGTAGGGGCGGCACCAACTGGCAAATCCAGAACCAATACCACCAGGCTGAGGCAATCTTCATATACTCCTGTAGTAAAACTAAGGTCATTTATTCCCGGCGAAAGAAAAGAAGAAAAATCAAAACTCCTGATATCCCACAAACTTCCGTTGTAATATCCGGAACCGTATGGCACACTCACACCGTTGAACAAATCTGGCCCGGCTCCAAGTATTACGGCATTCAGGTAAACATGATCATCGTACCATTCCTGGCCATCAGCTACATGAAATACAGCATTGGCATTTCCTCCTGAATAATTGATGCCTTGTACAAGAACATTCCAGCCTTCCGGATCATAAACTGTAGCTATATTCGAATCATTTCCGTCAAGGATAACGAAATCCCTGTTATTTGACGGATTTCCATCATCAAAAAAAACTATCAGGGAAACTCCGTTGATATTAATATCAATGCCATTTTTCATGAAGTTATTGAGCGAGTATGAACCGTTACCGGTCACGTGGGCTGTTACATCTGCCCTGTAGGCCTGGCTGTTAAGGAACTGCCAGCAATTGTCGGAAGCAAAACCAATATTCATCCCGGTGATGTTGTTGCCGTTAAAATTCACAGTAGCATTGGCTGTGGGGTCAGTGGTATTGGTAGGACCGTGCCAGTATAAAATTGCTTTAAGTACAGTTCCACTTAAACCGCTGAGGGTCAATGTTCCGGTACCAACATTTCTCATGCCTCCATAACCCGCATAAACCATATCCACATTCCGCATGATTATGTGATTGGAAATCAGATTACGGGATGAATTACTCTCGTTGTTTGCTGAGAAAACCTCTGGCTGGAAAGGGTTGGATTTGCAGGACTTTCCACCTTCGCAATTGTTCAGTGATCGAGCAGGTTCTGATTCTGCAGTAAGTTCCTCAAGAGACTTAAACTTCTGCTCCTGAGGTATTTCGCTGTCAGCCTTAAATTGCGATTCCTGGGTCTTTACAGGATTTACGCGGGACTGTGCGCTGGATTGTGATGCCTGCAAAAATGCTGCAATGCACACACTGAATAAAAAGTTTCGGTAGAGGTTTCTCATTTTGTCTTGTTATATAAATTAAAAGTTAAATGGATTAATGAGGTTTTGAAATACTCCGGCGGGTTTTAACCCGCCAGAGTATAAGCAAAGATTATTGTTTAATAATGCGTTCAATGCCCGCTTCATTTCCATGTAACACACGTATCAGATAAATTCCTGGTTTATGATCGCCAAGATCAACCTGATAGGTTTTCGATTCGGGTAAGTGCATTTTTAACAACGATTCGCCCATAATGTTGAATACTTCCACCACAACCAACCCATGCTGTAAATCATCATTGTTCAACTCAAGTGTGAATCTTGCTGTTGTTGGATTCGGGAACACCCTGAATCCGGATTTACTTAATGCCGGTAACTCCGGAAGGCGCGGTCTAAAATTATCATCTTCTCCAATAGCAATTTCACTACGATAGTTCACACAATAAGTATCATCTGTGATGATCCTCGCTCTGAGGTAAGCACCTGGGAAAACCCGCGTTCCTTCGAGCATGCGAACCGATTCGCCGGCTTCGAGATGAACTATGCCACCAGGTTCAACCCCAAATGGTCCTGAACCACCCACACTAATCGTATGAGTTGCTGCAATGCAGGTATCAAGCCCATGCGGAATGAAAATATCGTGCAGATGGATGATGTCAGGAATAATGGTTTGTGATACTCTGAACAGGTAGTCTTCTGATTCGCCATATGCAAATATACCGCTACCATCCCAGTTTAAAGTTACGGGAGCTTCTGTGACTGAGAAACGTGCCCATACATATCCTGAATTTGGACCAATCCGGAAGTTTGGAGGTAGCAACGAAGAAAGCAATCCGCTGAATCCTGGAGGAACTACAAAGTTCACCAGCACATGTTCAGGTACATTCATCTGGTTGAAGCAAAGTGAACTTCCACCCCACATGCCGTTTTGGTTCCAGTCAATAATCAGGTTTACATAAGCCGGTAACTGACCGGGCAGGTTATTGGTAACACGGATGTCAATGTTTTTACCCCAGATAGCCATTCGGCAGGTTCTCCAGAGTGGGTTAGGGCCGTCAGCACAGGGTATGATAGTTTCTGAACCAACACTTCCGGTAATGGTATAAGCACGTGGCATCACCAGTCCGGCATCGCCGTCCATCCAGCATTCATCCATGTTATAAGTGTTCGGGTTGAATGTCGGGCACCATCCGGCATTGCCATCGGTTTCGTAATCCACGAATGATCCGAAGAACGCTTCCTGATTTCCTGAATGTCGCACGAAGCTGTTTGCTGCTCCAACATTTACACAGGTCGGGAATCGTCCGGATGTTGAAGGCAGGTAGGCAAGAGCAAATTCAGGAGCATCGCCAAAGTCATACAATTCCGGGATAATCTCCTCGATTACTTTGAAGAGGTAGTCTTCGCTTTCGCCAAAATCGAATATACCAGAACCATCCCAACCAACCGCTACCGGCGATTCGGTAACTGAGAACCGTGCCCAAACGTAGCCGGGATTGGGTCCCACAAGAAAACCGCCCGGAGGAGGAGTCAGGGCTGACAATGGACCCACATATCCGGCAGGAACCGTAAAGTTTACCAGTACGTGTTCAGGTGCAGGTGCTCCGGTCACACACATGGATGAACCGCCCCATACACCATCCTGGTTCCAGTCAATTAACACGTTTACATACGCCGGTAGATTGAAGGAATTGGCATTGTTAACAAAGATATCGAGTTCAGAGCCCCAGGTTGCAAAAGTACAGGTATACCAGGCAAACGAGGGTTCCTGGATACAGGGCACAATGGTTTCACTGCCCACGGCTCCTGTAATGGTATATGGCACAGGATACATCAAACCTGCATCGCCATCGGCAAAACATTCATCCTGGTTATACGTGTTGGGATTAAACAGCGGACAGAATCCGGCATTGCCTTCGTTTTCGTAATCCACGACCGGGCCAAAGAACATGCCTGGATTATTCAGGTGCTGAATATATGAACCGGGAGTTCCGGTATTCATACAGGTAGGGAAATAACCGACAACAGGCGGTACCAGGTATGCAAGTGATTCTTCGGGCGCATCGCCAAAGTCAAAGAGGTCGCCGGTCTGGAATTCGTCAATATGCACCAGATAGTCTTCAACCTCACCGTCTGATACGAGACCATCGTAGCTGATCGGCGCAGTGCTGGTGCGGAAACGGAAGCGGACATAGGTATTTCCTGCTGCTGCAGTGGCTGGTACCATAAAGTTGAGTGAGTTCAACCCGGGTGAAAGCAGAAGCGAAGCAAAAATGTGTTCTATGGCATTTATCCAGGTTCCATCCTGATCAAAATCAACCCAGGCATCGAGGAATCCTGTGGTTGAAGCAACCACATCAACTGTTGCCAACTGCCCCTGAACCAGCAATGAGGTGAAAGTTACACCGTCTTCGTCGTCGAGGTTGTTGAAATCATCACCGTCGGCATTCAGGGAGGGCTGTCCATCAGGTTCTGCGTCAATAAATGAGCCAAGGAATACTCCCGGAACGATGGTATGGCGTGCTCCATTATTGATTAATGTTGTCGGATAATAAAATCCCAATCTTGGAATTTCAGGTGCATCACCAAAATCTAACAGCGCACAGGGTTCGCCTTCAATAAATAACCCATAATCTTCTACTTCGCCATTGGGCCAGAAATCATCGTAGCTGATCGGAAGGTTATCGGTTCTGAACCTGAAGCGAGCATAGGTTTTACCAAAAACTATATCGCAGGGAACTTCAAAAACAATATCATTGATGCCCTGATTTACGGGATAAGTTGCCAGGACATGATCGCCGGGATCGGCCCAATTGCAGTTGATGTTATAATCTATCCACAGATCGAGGTAACCGGCAACCGAAGCCGTAACAATGGCTACTGCAGTCTGGCCGGGTGAAATAAAACCTGGCAGAATCACGCCATCCTCGTCGTCGCCAAGCGAAGGGTATAAAGCATCGGTATCATCGCCATTGGCATTGAAATTGGGTTGACCATCGGGCTCGGGATCAACAAAAGCACCCAGGTAAACACCCTGAACAATCTGGTGTCGGGCACCATTGTGAATCAGCAGTGTGTTATAGCCCGGTCCTCCTCCCGGACATTGGGGAGCATCGCCAAAGTCAAGCGTGTCAGGTGGATTGCATACTACTGTTAGGCAGAAAACACCAGCCGTATCCACGCATCCATATACATTCTGAACCACCACAAACAACTCATTATAAGCGGCTACATTGCTGGTAAACGGGAAGGTTTGACCTGTGCCCAGCAGTGTGTTGCTTTGGTCGTACCATTCGATAATGGGGTAAAATACAGGATAATTATTGTTCCATGACAATGAATTCAGAGGAAGCGGAATGTACATATTCAGTGTATCATCACATTGTATGGTTTTACAACCCAGCGGGAAGAGACTCAGATCTGGTTTCGGAAAGATCAATCCGGCCATGGAAGTGGCAGAACAGCCGGTTGCTTTGTCAGTTATGGTGAGACTATATGATCCGGCAGTCGATGCTGTAATGATTGGTGTGGTGGCACCGTTGCTCCAGGCATAGTGGTACTTTCCGGGGTCATTTGGTGATGGAATAAACGTGAGCAGATTACCTTCACATGCGCTTTGCCAGTTAAAACTCAAAGGTGGAGTTTCGTAAAAAGTGATGCAAACTGTGTCGAAATTCATACATCCCGTTGTCATATCAGTAACGGCAACCACAAACTGGTGCTGGTAAGGCAGGGTGCCGGGCAGGGTCAGATCTGCGACGGTGTTGGCAGCAAGATTATTGTTGTTGGGATTAAAAGTAGCACCTACCGGAATATCAGTCCACGAATAACTGTAATTGGGATTATAATGCGCTGATAAATTCAACTGCACCCAACTTCCAGGCAATGCACAATGCGTACGTTGCGCAATGATTTTTGCCTTTGGCAGTCCGTGCATGTATATGTACATAGCATTCGACTTATCAGAACATCCAAAATTATTGGTGACTACCACATGATATTCACCATGCTGGGTAACATAATAAGTTGGATTGACTGCGCCGGGAATAAGCACATCATCTCTGTACCATTGATAACCCGACATTCCGGTGCAGGCAGTCATCAATACCGAATCGCCGGGACAGAATATGGTATCGGCAGCATTGATGGCGCAAGCAGGTAAAGGATTGACTGTTACCTGTTTGACAACAGTGAGTGTGCAAAGGTTTGGAAAGGTTCCAACAAGTGTGACATTGTAAACACCGGGAGTACTATAGGCATGCTCGGTAATCTGGGTGAATGAGGTGGCAGCATCGCCAAAATCCCATGCGTATTCAAAACCGGCAAATGATGGCAGTGCAGTGAATGTAACCGGCTGGTTCACGCAGGCCGGATTCGGATTGATTGTAAAATCAAGCGAACAGGGAGGCGGCGGCGGGAATGGCACTCCTGGCAAACAGTTATCAACCACGATCATTATTGATTTGGTTACATCGCAGATTCCATTTGAAACGACAACCGAATAAATATAAGTCGCCGGTGTTGGCGGTAAGGTTGTGATCGTATACATTGAGGTAGTGGCTAACGGAATAAGAACTCCGTTCTGATACCACTGATAGGATGTATAGCCCGGGGTTGTCGAAAGTACCAGGTTATTTGGAACACTGGGAAGGCAAAAGCCGGTTTGTGCAGCCGAAACAGGGGCAACAAAAGGTGGATTCACAATTGTAACAGGTATTGTATCGGAACCAGAGCAGGAAGTTGCAATCAGACTGGCAATTGTTGCGGTTCCATGCCAACGGATAGACACCACATTGGTTCCTTGTCCGGTAAGAACTGATCCACGGTTCGAAGGGATGACTTTCCATTCAACGCCACCCGGAGGTATCGGCAGTGGTGTTGTATAGGTTTCAATGGCATCAACGCAAACGGTATTGTTACCGGTAATTGACGGTTGGGGGTAAGGATTAACAGTGAGTGACTGAGTAAGGGATTGGCAAAACTGCCCGGGGTTTAACTCAATTTGCTGAAACACATTCACCGTCCATGGACCCGCTCCCGTGAGTTGAATGATCGCTTCATCACCGTCTTCATTCAGGGTGGATTGCACGATCCCGGTGCCCGGGCCAACAGACCAAATGAATGGGCTGCCACTCACATTGGATGTTACACTGAAAGTAAAATTCTTATTCGGACAGGCAAAGGCAGGTCCTGTAATGGCGTTCAAAACAGGTTTGGCGACTACTTCCACAACCTTATAAGCTGTATCGTTACAAAATACTCCAGGTGTTGAAGTTACGGCCATTAAAACATAGGTACCCGGAGTATTCCAGGTTACCGGACAGGGATTCAGCACTCCAGGAGGAACCACAGCACCCGGAGGAGAAACAGACCAGGTTGCAGGATTGGTGGCAAAATACTGTTCAGTGTCGTTTTCGCAGACCACATCTTTCCCAAAAGTAATCTCAAAAGGCGGTAAAACATTAACGATGATACTGCTGCTTCCGCTGCATCCTGAAAGGGGATTATTATAAATACAACTGATGGTAAAAGTACCCGGCGAGTTAAAAGTCACATTGATATTGGAAACATTCTGATCGAAATCGCTGATGGTATATAATCCGCCACTGACTGTCCATGTATAATATGTTCCGGGAAGGTGAGGTAATGAAAAATTCCCTGAAGCACCCACACATAAAACATTTGGACCGCTGATAGGCATATTAGGATAAAGTACAGGAACCTGAAGGGTGGTTTTGGCCGGACATGGCGATGGTCCGCAACCGGGCGTTTCAAGCGAAACAGTTGTAGGAATATTATTGATCTGATCCCACATCACCTGAATACACATGGTTCCCTGACCTGAAATAATCGTACCGCCGGTAACTGTCCAAATGTAGGAGGTACAGGTGTCGGGAGTGCAGAATTTCTGGACCTGATCGGGGCAAGCTGTGCCGAAGCAACAATCGGTTTCAATTTTGGGTCCTTGTCCGGCAAGTACTACAACTGTTTTTGAAATGGTGTCACTGCACCCGCAGGCGCTCCTTGCATCTCCGGCACTGCTACCACTCCCCTGATCAGTAACCGTCAATAAAACCACATAAGTACCTGGCGAAGCATAACTATGAACGGGATTAAAATCCTCTGAGGTGTTTCCGTCACCGAATTGCCAGTGACTTACAGCACCACCACTTGACAGGTTGGTAAAATAGACAGGTGTATTTGCACAAACCGTGTCAGAAGAAGGGCTAAAGGCAGCTACCGGCTTATCAACCAGGCATATTTCCACCAACAAAGAATCTGCACAGCCGTTGGTTCCGGTTATGACTACTTTTATGAAACCCGACGAGCCTGATCCCCAATTTATTACAGCAGGATTACCGGGATTGGCATTGATCATACTCCCCCCAACTACTGTCCAGGAATAGGTGTAAATGGGATCGTTGGGATAAACTGTATAAACATGAGTGCTTTCTTTACAAGCTACCAGCATATGGCCGGAAGGGCCACCGGGGGCACCCTGGTTTTTCATACATGCTCCTTCCGGTGCACAAATTTCAACGGCATCTTTCAGTCTGAATTCCGGACAGCAGGTTTGTGCTGCGGAATCCATTGAAAATAATGACAGGATTATACCAGCTATGGTTGAGCAAACGGTTCTGAAAAAAACTGTTCGGCTGGTTACTCTTTTTACAGGCAATTGATTTACCCGGGTAACAGTTGAGTCCATGATCTGACCTCCATGATTTGTTGGTTTTGAAATTTAAGATATTGGTTCTGAATAAACGTGCAAAGGTAATCACATAGTAAAGAATAAGTGTAAACAGACCCGCTATATATTTCCGCTTCCGGAAGGAAATTTTTCCTTCAGAAAGAAGAAAAAAATCGCAAACGATTCATCAATCCATAACTATGAATCAAATCTGATCAACAAAAAGCACGAACATATGACCAATATGGGGAGGCGCCCCTGGCAGTATAGATCGGTCAGGTATAGGGCTAAAACTTCCTGCGATATTTTAGTTTAATTCACCTAACATATGTTTTTCTGTTCCCTGGCTGTCATGTCTTTTGTTGTGTCTGACAGATTGTTGTGTGTATGTGTTATCAGGCTGTTCTATAAGCCATGAGCCAAAACTTTATTCCGGTCAATTTCTCTCTTTCTATATTGTCTATCAACTCTCGATCCGCCAGTCAGAGGCAGGCTACTCAAGTAAAAATTCGTGTTTGTTCATCCA
This sequence comes from uncultured Bacteroidales bacterium, assembly GCA_964419945.1. Taxonomy (GTDB): domain Bacteria; phylum Bacteroidota; class Bacteroidia; order Bacteroidales; family JAAYJT01; genus JAAYJT01. The sequence goes on from CAYQRU010000034.1 coordinate 25,067, forward strand.
ATTAAAAAACATTTTACGGGATTGGTTGAAAAGGTTTGGCAACGCATGGTACCCTGTTGATTAAAAAGTATTTAACAGGGTGTGTGGTTCAATTTTCAGTTTGCATGTTATCCTTCAGGCAACGCAATGAAAAACCATAGCTCATGGTACCTTCACCTCTGTAAACGCCTCCGTTGCAGTAATGAAGGTTGAAAATCCAGGCATATGAAACAGAATGCTCAGTAGCACTCCAGAAGTATACCGTGTAACCAAGGAGGCTGAATGCATCCCATGGGAAGCGATAACCGCCAGGAAGCCCTGAAAAGCCAAACTCATCAAAGCCGTGATGGTTAATTCCAGACGATGTGTCTTCTTCCCATCTTGGGTGTTCGGTTGTATTGCAACCTCCGCCTAATGGTGAGCTCACCTGGCGACATGATTTGATTGCATTACCGGCAGCATCAATTGCCTCATTATTTTGATACCCTTGTGAAACAACATAATCAATTAATTGTATCCACTCAGCATCACCTGGCACATGCCAACCGGCCGGGCAAATACCAGGTACGCCACTGGGATTACTGCTGCTGCTGGCTGCCCCGTTCATTACAGTTGCCCATGAATATAACCCCCCATATATGTCGCAGTTGATGGTAGAGTTATTGTAGCAATAACGTGCTATGATGTTACCGTCTTTGTCTTTGGTTGTTCTGAGGTTTTCTTTCATCCAGCATTGCTCCCCCATAATAACTGTTTGATATATATTTCCATCAATATCAGTTACACTGGTCGGGCATACTGGTATCAGTGTCGAAATGAGATTTCCATCATCATCAACTGTGATGCGATATTTGTCCCCGTTTGTTGATGTCAGTGTTAATGAACCTGAATGCAATGAATAAGGCACGCTTAATACCTGGCTCACTCCAACTATGATGTAGTTCCCGCCACCTGATGGATCAGCTTCTGCTTGAATGAAATACGGCCCGGCAGCCCAGTCAATTTCAGCAAAAACACCGCTTTCAACCGAGCCCTGGCCGATCACAAAAGAAATTAAACCATTGGTATTGCTGGTGGGAAGATGGGTTTCGGAGTAAACAACAGTGCCTTCAGGGCTGCCTTGCAAAATGCTTAACCTGATTCCAATAGGGGAATTGGTTACAAGCTGGTTATTGGCGTCTCGGATAACTGCCTGGTGGGAGATGCCCTGGGGGGCCTGAGCAAAAACTACAGCAATGATAGCCGTTAAAATTGTTGTCAATCCAATTGTTCTCATTTTTCAAATGTCTGTTTATTTTGCTTTTATTCTTATTTCTTTGAGAATAATTCTGAAAATGAGCATGCTTTTAAAGATAATGGACGAATTAACCATTCCAAGTCAATAAAAGCTTACTAATTTTAATTATTTCTGAGGCAACGTACAGAGAAGCCAAAATTTTTTTCTCTGGGATTTCTTTCTATATGAGCATACCTGTATTCCAGCCGTTGAAACCATGCATCCATGGAGGAGTTCTCAGTTGATGACCACCAACTACCTATATAACTAACACTTGCGAATGATCCATTAGCAATGCGATCGCCACCCGGCAAGCCTGAAAACCCGGATGCATTGTTGGCTGCTAAATTATTTCCAATTGCACAGGTACTAGAAGATGTACTCCAATTTATTGTGGATGCAACAGCTTTGGCAATATAGCTAGTATTGCTGTTGCAAAGCCAGGCAGCCTGGCAGCTTACGTAGGTAGTTAATATAGTCCACTCTCCATCACTGGGTAGATGCCATCCATCGGGGCAAATTCCCTGCACACCGGGTGTAGTTGTATAATTCATCGCCTCATCCCATTGGTAAAGCCCACCGTAAACATCGCAATTGCTTTCAAGATTGTCATAGCAGTACTTTTCAGTTGTGCCGCTATTGGTTTGGTTGATGGTACCGTTAATGCGTGTACCAATGTTAAGATTTTCGGCCATCCAGCATTGGGTTCCAATAATAATAGTGGAATAGGTTTTTCCTCCGTAATTTATATCTCCGCAAGATTTACCTTCTCTGCTTACAATCCAGGATGCTCCATCATAATAACATAGAGATTTTACTGACGTATTATAAATTGTAAGCCCTTCGGCAGGCGATGCAATAGCATTCATTTGGGCTGTAGTCAATCGTGGTGGTAGAAATCCTTTATCATTTGAGGCAACATCTAAGATAGCTGAGCTTTCAGGTACGGAGGTCCCAATGCCGACATTTCCCCCGGAGGTGATGCGCATGCGCTCACAAGGGTCTGTGTCCCCGTCAGTTGTACAATCATCTCCTGCAACATGAAACGCAAGTGTAGCATTGCCCCATGCTCCACCATCAAAATGTGCTTTTAATAGTGCGAGATTTCTTGACATAAAGTCAGGAATGTCCCCTCCAAATGTGCTTTTTAGCATGATTCCCGACGTAAGGCTATTGGCTCCCTCTGCAGATGAAATGATGACGCGTACAGAGTCTACCCCAACAATATCTAGTTGTCCCGATGGATTTGTAGTTCCAATGCCAATCTTACCCACTGTCAAGTCGCCGAATATTGCAGGCCGATTTGTGCCTGTGGTGCCAAGCCACATGCTGCTGTCTATTATCTGATCTGTAACAGGCCCTGATGATGAGCCAATAAATATATTGTGGCTTCCACCAGTCAAATGATATCCTGCAAAACTTCCCAAAGCTGTATTGCCGGTTCCGCTTGAGTTTAAATAAAGTGAATGGCGACCAAGTGCCGTGTTAGCAACGCCATCAATATTGTTATGCATTGAAGATTCGCCAATGGCAGTGTTTTCCTGTCCGGTTAAATTATTGAACAAAGCGGAAGCACCGGTTGCGGTGTTCATATGTCCCCAGTCGTTGCCATACAGAGCAGATTCTCCCACAGCGGTGTTTCTGTAACCTGAAACATTGGATATCATGGCGCCGAAACCAATTGCCGTATTATGATCACCAGACGTATTTGAGTATAATGCTTTGGAACCAACAGCGGTGTTTGCTATGGCTTCGTTATCGTATGCAGCGCCAAAGCCATTCCAGAACAAAGCGGAATCACCGACAGCCACGATGTTGCTTCGATCATTGTTTTTGTAAAGTGCCGAAATACCAATGGCCACATTGCTGTTCCCGGTTGTGTTCTCCATAGATGCATATCTTCCCAATGCTGTATTGTTGTTTCCAGTGGAATAATATAGCGAAGAATGTCCAATGGCAGTATTTCCCACACCAGATGTATTAGAAAACAGAGAAAGCAAACCGTAAGCAGTATTTCTGTGGCCGCTGGTGTTGCTATACATGCTACCGTAACCGGTAGCAGTATTCCGGATACCCTCGTCATTCATGAAAAGTGCCATGTAACCAATGGCAGTATTCAATGCTCCGCTGGTGTTTCCTTCAAGGGTTCGGTAACCGAACGTCATATTGGCTTCTTCAGCAGGATCAATCCATCCCGACTGCCAGTTGTTGACCTTAATTCTGAAAGCTGTGCTGTCAGTAGTCCCAATGAAATTTTCACTGGCAGAAGTTCCGCTGTTTCCGGTCAATTCCCAACTCGCCGCACCTGATCCACCGCCGCTTCGTTTATAGACAACTCCATTTTCATCGGCTACCAGGTAGGTATTCAATGTGCTTGTCGGCTGAAGGCCTTCAAGCCTCAATGGATCAGATTCAGCAACGATATGCAGCCTATTTTCCGGTGAAGAGGTTCCAATGCCTAAATTTCCCAGGGCATTAATACGCATCCGCTCACAAGGGTCGGTGTCACCATCGGTCATACAATCATCACCTGCGATGTGAAAGGTAAGTGCTGCATTTCCCCAGGCTCCTCCGTCGAAATGAGCCTTGATTAAAGCAAGGTTCTTTGGTCCATAATCAGGAATATCACCACCAAAGGTGCTTCTCAACATGATCCCTGAGGTAAGGTTATTGGCACCTCCTGCAGCCGAAAAAATCGCACGGATCGAATCCTCGCCAACAACATCAAGCGTTCCTACCGGTTCACTGTTTCCAATCCCTACCTTGCCATCAATACCGATTCTCATTTTTTCCGACCAGCCATTTTTATCGGTGCAGAATCTTAACGGATCACCATCCTTCCACCAGATAAATGGAAGAGGGTCATTTTCACGTCCACTAAAAAGTGTTAGCGTATGTGAACCATCGGAATTTCCAATTCTGAAAGCTGCACCATCATCGGTATTGTTTCCGCGGATGTCTAATTTTACAAAAGGATTGTCTGTGCCGATACCAACATAGCCCCCCGGATAATGGATATTATCTCCATTTTTTAACCAGTAATTGTCTTCGCTTGAAGCAGTATGTAGGGCATACGGTACACTCATCATCTGACTTATGCCTTCAATGGTGTAAGAATTTCCTCCCATCGGGTCAGCTTCGGTTTTTAAGAAATACGGCCCAGCAGCCCAGTCAATTTCGGTAAACACGCCATTAATAACAACACCCTGCCCTATCACAAAATAAAACAACCCGTGGGCTTGGCTGGTAGGAGGGTGGGTTTCGGAATACACGACCGTGCCTTCAGGGC
>CAYQRU010000035.1:0-29455 GCA_964419945.1 uncultured Bacteroidales bacterium
TAGTTTTCGGCCCCTGCAGGAAATGCTGAGCCAAGAAATCCCTCGACTGTATACACTTCATCCTTTCCTTCGAGACGGACAAAAGTATTTATTTTTGGTCTCTGCTGACCCTGAATCATTTGCGATTGAAAATCCATTTTTCCAAAGATAAATTCGCCGCTTAGTCGTTTTCCCTGATAAATTTTCACCCTGGTTCCTTTTTCGTCGCTAATCTCATATTCATCCCAGTTATCTTTTCCACGCGAAATAAGTTGTTCAGGTACAAGTGGTGAAATCATCTGAAAAATCCGGTTGATATTGTCGGAATTTGCCGGGCGCATTTTTCCGTGCGAGCCCACCATCCAAATCTCATCTGATTTTTCGATAGTAATGGCATCGTCAGTTACTCCCTTCGGAATAATCACAATACTGGTGGTTTTTTCAGCGTCGGCATGCACAAGTTCGCGCAGAAAACTTCCCTGTTGCCTGCGGGCATCCAGTCGCAGCAGCACAACCACTGCAACCAGCAGCACTGCCAGAATTACAAATAATGCGATGGGATTGATTTTTCTAAACATATACATCCTCCATTCTTTTCATGCGTATGTTCCTGTTATTGATCATTCTGAAAATTCCATAAGCAATAATCAGTATAATTGGAAGTAAGAAGTTGAGCAGTTTCAGAAAAAGTTTTTTTCCATCTTCCACCTCATCGAGAGGACGTGCCTTTGCACCCTTGGTTCTTAACTCAACCAGGCCGGTATCATCTGAAAGCCAGTCAACAGCGTTGACAATGAGGTTGACATTTTCCCGCTGAATGTTTTGCCGCTGTTCCCTGGCAACCGCAAAATCTGCGTCTCCAAAAATGACCATGCGTGAGTCGCTATTTCCCGTCACAGGTCCTTGCAGGGTAGCTGCAACAACGAGATTTGAATTGGGAAAATCGGAATCGCGCCATTGTCTTTGAACTTCAAAATACAGAGGCACACTCCTTGCATCTGATTTTTCGGAAGTAAACGCAATAGGTTCAAATTTGAGCGTTGTATCTCCGGTGTAAATGATAGGACTGGCAAATTGCAGTAAGATATTGCTTAAACCACTTGTGATGGGATGTTCGGCGAAATTGTTGATCACGGGAAGATAAGGGAACCTGATTTGTGTTGTGTATTGCATAAAGCCGGCCTGCTGTGTTAAGCCCACTGAGCCGCAACTGGCATCAATGATAAAACGGCTCTCAACCACGATACCTTTATCCATGAGCCATTTTTCAATTCCTGTTTCTACTGCTGTGCCCTGTAAAGTTGTGAAATCGCCTTCAACCCGGTTCAGTGCAACAAGGAAATTGCCTCCACCGGCCATGTAAGTATCAATCATATCAAGATGATATTGCGGTATACTATCAGTAGGGCCAATCAAAACAAGAGAATTGAACCGGGACAGATCAGGGACGCTGTCATACAGGTTAACTTCTTCCACATTGTTGAGCACGAGCAAACCAGCCACCATTTGCTGCATCATATTGAGTGTGGGTTCGCCATGGCCTTGTATAAATCCCACCAGGGGTTTATCCACAATCGAAATCTTTTTGATTGCTGACGAAAGATCGTATTCCATGCTAGATTCAGGTTGGATCAAAGGTATGATCTCCTTACTTTTACCCATTTTTACCACTGCTCCCATAAATGCTTTTTGCTGTTTTACCTGGTCGCGTTCACGGATATTAACAATTACCGGTTGAACGCCAGCCTGCATGGCTGCCATTTCACTTTCTTCATCTTTGGGGTCAATCATTTCAAATACCACCATGCCACGGGAGATGTTTCCGTATTCCACCAGCATATCAGTGAATTCACGGCGAACATTGATATATTGCGGTGGAAGGTCACTGGTAAAGTATGCGCTGATTGTTACAGGTTGGTTCAGATTACGAAGAATATTTTTAGTTGCGGTGCTGAGTGTATAGCGTTTGTCCTGGGTGAAATCAAGGCGTACGAAGAACCTCTCTGCCAGGATATTGACAAGTACGATCACTCCAACGATCATAAGTAATTGATAAGTAATCCGGTTTTTATTTTTCATAGCTGAGTTATTTTTCGATCCTGAAAATTACACTGCATTTCGCCTTGCAATAATAGCTTCAGTAGCAACAAGGCCAAAAAATGCAATGGATAAAAAATAAATTATATCTTTTGAGTCAATTACCCCACGCGATATTGAATCGAAGTGGTTTGACAGGCTGAGGTAACTCAGGATTGAACCAAAAGCGCCTTTGATGCTGAATGATAATACATCGAAAATGATATGAAAAAAAATACTGATGAGCAAAGCCAGCAAAAAGGCAATAATCTGGTTGTTTGAAACACTGCTTGCGAAAAGACCTATGCTTACATAGGCAGCGCTCATAAAGATCAAACCCAGGTAGCCGGTTATTGTGGCGCCATGGTCAATGGGGCCTAAATTTGCGACAGTAATATAATAGGGGATAGTGAGTGCGAGCGCAATAAGAATCAGTAACATCACAGATGTGAACTTACCTAATACCACTTCCCAGTCACCAATAGGTTTTGTGAGTAACATTTCGATGGTTCCGGTTCTGTTTTCCTCTGCCAGCAGTCGCATAGTAAGTGCGGGTATGAAGAAAAACAGTGTCCAGTAAGCAATAGCAAAAAAAACCTGCAAACTGGCTTGCTGAACAAAGAAAATGTCCGACCCATATAACCAGGTAAAAAATCCACTAAAACCGAGAAAAGCGACCAGCATGATATAGGCCATCAGCGAGTCAAAAAACGATCTTAGTTCTCTTGTTGCAATTACCCATACTTTCATAAATTCATTATTTAATTCCAACGTCTAAAATAAAAATCAAAATTAAAAACACAGCTGAACTTTTCCTTCCAACTCCAAACAAACTCTTACGGCTGCACATCCCACTGCTCTCGCTTTTCCTATTTCCCATTTCCTTTTCCCCTTCTCCATTCATTTATCAAGCATTCCTCTATTTCATCGTCAATTCCCTGAATACGTCTTCCAGCTTGGTTTCTAGTGGTGTAAGTTCGGTAAGGAACCAGTTTTTATCCCGGCAAAGCTGAAAAACATCCCTGCGTGAAGAACGGTCGGTGCGGCTCTGGATTTCATAATAGTTGTTTTTACCTTTTATGAAATCAACAACTTCAACCGTATTTAATTCTCTGAGTGCTTCGAATACAGCATTCGGATCGGCATCTTCGATGCAGGCATGCAGTACTTCTTTTCCCTGGGCACGTTTGCGCAGTTCTTTTGATGATCCGTCGGCTACGATACGCCCTTTATTAATGATAAGAATTCTGCCGCAGGTAGCTTCCACTTCGGCGAGGATATGCGAACTCAGTATAACAGTTTTTTCCCTGCCGATACGTTTGATCAGTTCCCTGATCTCAACAATCTGGTTCGGGTCAAGCCCGGATGTCGGTTCATCGAGGATCAATACAGAAGGATCGTGAATCAATGCCTGAGCAAGCCCCACACGCTGTTTGTAACCCTTTGATAGTTCGCCGATTTTCTTGTGCTTTTCAGCGCCCAGCCCACAAACCTCAATCATCTCAAATATTTTCTCCTGGATTTTTGCTGCAGGGATGCCGTATATGCGCGCAACAAATTTCAGGTAGTCAATCACTGGCATTTCGGGATATAAGGGATTGGACTCCGGGAGGTAACCTGTCAGCCGTCTGACTTCGTCGGGGTTTTCCCTGATGGAATAAGGACCTACCCTGATATCTCCGGCTGTGGGCGCAAGAAAGGTTGTAATAGCTTTCATTGTGGTTGTTTTGCCGGCACCGTTCGGTCCAAGGAAACCAAGCACCTCTCCGGTTTTGACAGTAAACGAAATATTGTCAACTGCTCTTTGTGCTCCGTATTTCCGGGTAAAATTATCTACTACTATGTCCATAGTCAAATGTGAATTTGTGCGCAAAATAAATAAATCAGACGCTGACAATCAATTAGATTAACATTTTTTAACAGGAAGCAGGCAAAATATCAATTCTCCGGATATCACACACCTGTGCAATATCCGCCTGAAAAAAATGAAAATGTATTGGAGGAAGTAATTTCACAGTTTGATTACCTTGGCGGTAAATGATTTTTTGCCTTTGATAACCCTGATGAAATACATTCCTTCCGGCTTGTCAGATAAATTGATCAGAAAATACCCGGGCATTATGTTTCCGGTTCTTACTATTGTTTCGCCCACAGTGTTGAGAATTTCAACGGTACTGGGTAGGATTGTTTCACCCTCATTTATACTTATTGTTAAATGACCGGTGGTCGGATTCGGAAACACCTTGCACCAATCAGATTTTAGCATTTGTTTATGTTCGAGGGTATGGCTGATTAAAGCGTTTCCGGATGCCGTAGCAAGCATGGATTTATTCTGGCAGAAAGGCCCTTCAGGTACAATGCGGGCAAGCACATTCGATCCTTCCATAAAACTGGTTCCATCAAGGAACTTGATATTTTGCCCGGCCAGAAATTCGACTGCTGAATTAGGCTCTGCCGTAAAATATTTTCCATCACCTGCCACAACAATGCTTTGTAACGCATTGAAGCACCCCGATGTACTTCCTGGCACAACCACATTCGACACAATGATATTTTCCGGCAGGGCTTCTGTAATTTCGATGGAGTAATCTTCAATCTCACCAAAATCTGCCCAGATTCCGCAGTTTCGCAAATCCCGGGTTTTAATTTCTTCTGATTTGGGAAGCCAGATGTCAAACCAAGAGGTAATAAGCCGCATTCGTGTTGTACCCACAATGGCATCAGCGGGTACATTTATTTGTCCTGTTAAGGTGTCATCCAACGATTGAACGGGGAAATAATGATCTTCGCCAGGATCAGTGAAATCCAGGTCATTATTCCAGTCAATATGTAAATTCAGATTTACATCGGTCAGCCAGTTATTCGGTAAAGACGATAGAAACGAAAAGTTAAAGCTGGATCCGGGTGTAATGATGAGTTTTTTTTCTGTGAAATCAGAATAGTCCTGACTATTGGCAGGACAACCATTTTCGGGGTTACTGATGTTTACAATTCCTCCTTCAGTCGCAAAATACTGACATCCAATTCCCGCATCACACCCACCGGGAAAGACAAACTGTGGAAGGCAATAGTCAATTAATATTCTGCCTTCCGGCGATGTTACTTCAGGGACTATCGTTTCAAATCCATTCAGAGTTATACTTTCGCAGCTTGCATCAAGGTGATTTCGGGGGATGGCAGTGTTGCTGATGTCATAAGTTACCCAAAAATAATTCGGTCCAAAAACCAGAGGCATATTTCCAATTACCGGGTTGTTCAGGTCATTGGATGTTCCAAACAGTTGTGCGGTTGAAAATAAATCATAATTACCTGTATAGTAGATACTTACCTGGTCAACGTCGTTCTCAAAATCAGTTGAGCCTGTTGATGACAGGTTAATGCCTGTTACCAAAAGCGGATTCAGAGTACCTGATGCATCCAGTTTGAGCTTGATAATTTGCCGGTTGATTTCATTTCGACTCGCAGGGAAAACAGTGTCGCATTGAAAAGTTGTGGCATACTGCAACTCCATCGGAGAGGGAGGAGCAATTTCCAAAGCGTAATCTTCGCACTCACCCGGGAGGTAATTTCCGCATGGATCGCCTCCGGCTTCATCATCATCATAATGGGCTATAATTCTGAGTCGGCTTTCTCCAGGAATTGCATCGGCCGGGATGTATAAAATATCTTCAAAATCGTCTTCATTGAGCCTTCCGGAGAAATAGGTCAGTTCCGAATCATCATCAAAATCACCATCACAATTCCAGTCGGCCCAGATTTCAACCTGGGAATGATAAAATGATCCATCTACTTCAAAATTGAAAAAAGTTCCTGGTTCAACTACCAGTGTTTGTGTATTATAAAGAGAATATGGCAAACAACCGTTGTTGATATTTTCAATGTCCGAAACCGCTCCAAATGTTTGAAATCCTGTGATGTAATGATACACATTGCAGGGATTGACAAATGTTGGAACGCAATAAGCGGCCTCGCCTGTGATGGCTTCAATACATAGTCTTGCCGAGCCTGAGTTTTCGATGGGGATTCCACTCAATCCTCTGTGATAGTAAACTCCCGGTCTGATCGGGTCTTCGCGCTGGCAGCCTATTGGCCAGTATGTAACCGGGCTTTCGGTTTGAACCAGCCCGATATAAAAGTCGCTGTTCGATATTACTGGAGGATCAGGAAATTCAAAATTGAAATATTGTACCGATGTTTCAGGTGTAAGATGATAATTCTCCGTTTGTGCCAGTAGTTCTCCCTCCGGAGAAAGTACAACTGCATAAACCTGGTGATCAGCGCCGTAACCCAGGCCAATTCGGGCAGCAACGATACTGCTCCTGCCGGTTACATGGTATTTTGCCAACCATTGGGCATCAGGGGATCCAGGCCCCGGAACCCACACCATTCCCAGCGCAAACTGAATTCCGCTGGTATCGCAGTAACTGTAATGGTTCGTGTTGATTTCCTGGATGAAATCTTTGGTATTGTCGGGGGTAAAATCATCGGTAAAAGCAAGGGTAACACTCACATTGTCAAATCCCAAAACGTCCGGATTAAACCCTGTGAAACTGACAACAACTCCTGAGTCAGGCTTTAAAACGGGTATTTCGGCAAATCCTGAAAACAGATTATTCCCTGTTACACTTAGCTGAACCGGTATATTGTAAAGTGTATCGTAACCGGTATTTTTAATGTATGACCCTATGTTGTGAGGCAATCCGGAAGGTATGGGCAATTTTCCCAGTGTGTAAATTTCAGCAACCGTAGCGTCATGTTTCTGTTTTGGATAAAACCTGAAAGTACGCCCCGGTTCAGGCATTAGTAAAGGATCGTTGCTGTAATTAAAGGCATTCCACCCCTCATCTTCATAGTAATTCCCATCCCAGAATTCGATCTGACTCCAGGGATTTTCAAACCATTTCCATACAGAGAGAAACTGGTTGTTCTGATTGCCAGCTGCTTTTAAACCTACAATGGCAACCCTGTTGGCCAGAGGAACGGCGGCGGCCTGCCAGTTTCCGTAAACAAACTCAATCAAGTTCGTTGATTCGTGCAAACGGATCTGAAATTCGATGTGGTCGAATTGATGCGCGGGTGGTTCGGTTTTTTCCTTCAGGTTCTTAAACTGAATGGTACAAATCCTAGAGGCACTGTCACCTTCGGTAAGCACCATGAACTCTGCAGGATTTAAACCACTTTCAAAGTCATGATTTAAAGGGCTTACGATGAAAACATCATTAAAAAGATGGCTGCTGAAGTTTCCACCCACATAATCATCGGGAAGGTTTAAGAATTGAGTTGTGTCTGAGGATGGAATAGTTCCCAGTTTAATGAATCCATTGGTATTCAGGATAAACTGGTTGAAATCAGCTCCGGCAAAGTTGAAAGTGAATCCTATGTCAACAGGATATGAGAAACCGTCATCCGGATTTTCCACCTCAACAGGGCTGCCGGTCATAGAAATATCAGTGTAGGAAGTAATCAGGTTCTCAGTTTTCTTTGCCATGAAAGTGAAGTTCTTGTCAGGTTTGACCAGTGTGGAAAATGTTTTGTTTTCTCCGTAAAAAATGCCGTTATCATTTTCGGCTTTCACCCTGAAATAAAACACTGTGTTGGGCGAAATCCCTGCCACAAGCGCTTCACATTCCACCGGATACTCTCCGCTGATGGTCATGGTATTGGCATGAATGAAATACCCGTAAGTGGTATCAGTTCCGAATTCGAAACCCACCTGGGTTGAGAGTCCGGCCGGATTGATGATCCCATGCAGCCTTGCACTGTAAAAGGTAATATCGGTTACTGTATCACCGGTAATGGAGCCTGGATTTTGCCCGGTGGTAAAATCAAGGGTATCGCCGTACACATACACCAGCTCTTTTGCCTCGTCGCTGATTTTTGCGAAGGCACAAAACTGGTAAGTTGTATTGGTGTCTAAAGAAGAGAGTGTGAGGGAAATAGTGTCGAGCGAGGTCCAGGGAATGTTGGCCGGTGTAGCCGGGAAAGCGTTCCATTCATTGTTATTACCCACCATAAAACCGCTTTCCACCTGCATTTGCCCTGTCTGAATGATGCCTTTCAGTATTGCTGAGTTGGCGCCGACATTTTGAGCGGGTAAAGTTGTAACCACCGGTAGGATTCCTGAGTTGAAGGAACTTTCCACGGAAAACTCCGAACCTGCAAAGGCCCCGTCGATGGCCTGCACACTCCAGCAATACTGTCCGAAAGGTGGATTGAAGAATTTGTAAAACGTGTTTTGCCCGGCATTTCCCGTTTCGGGGATCAGCCTCCGGCCATCTGGCCTGGCCATAGGCGCAAGTACATCATCACCCCCCGGATAAGAACCGATTCTTACGTTGTACGAAAGTCCCTGTGAGGGTGTTTGCGCGTCGGTGGCCGGATCCCAGGAGAGGACAAAACAATAATTTTCGAAATCATAAGTAACCTGCAGGTTTTCGGGAGCAGGCGGCGGGGTGTTGGCAGCAAACCCTGAACTTTGATAAATGGCAGGCGGTTCGTAACCGGTGATGACAAGATCAATCCTGCCGTCGTTATCGTAATCGCCCCATTCCTGGTTGCCGAAACCATAGGCCGTAATTCCGAAATCTTCAAAAGTGAAGGTATCATTCCCGTCATTCCTGTAAAATTCAGTCTTAACGTAAGGCACGCTTGGGTTGCCGCCCCACCAGCCGGTGAAGCCTGAAAATATCAGGTCGGGGTCGCCGTCATTGTCGTAATCCCCGAAATCAATATCAGAATCATAAAGGTCGAAATCTGCAATGGTAATTTTGGTAAAATTGCCAGTTCCGTCATTTTTTAAGATGTTGATGGTGTAAGGAATGTAAGGATCTAACAGCATCCCGATAACGGCTGCATCCAGGTCGCCATCGTTATCATAATCTGCCAGGTCAATATTCCCCATGTAATATTCCAGATCGGCAGGAAGGGGTATGACCGTAAATTCATCGTTCATCTGGTTGAGGAATACAAAAGCAGTGTCAGCGCCGGTAGCGATGATGTCGGTGGTACCGTCGCTGTTCAGGTCACCCACTTCGATCTGTCCAAAAAGCAAAGGTGGAAGGGCGATCTCTGTTGTTTGGAACGAGCCATTGCCGTCATTCCTGAAAAATTGCGGAGGAAGGGAAATGGTGATGTAAAAACTGTAACCCCTCGGAAAATTTACAAAATCAAGGTCGCCGTCGTTGTCCCAGTCTGTCCAGGCGATGTTGCCCACCTCGTACGCGTTCTCGAAAGAGGCAATGGTTTCAGGAATAAAATCTCCGTTTCCATCATTTCTGAAGATGACGAGGCTATTGGCGTAATCGACTCCAGCAATCATCGCATACAGCAGGTCGGCGTCTCCGTCGTTGTCGCAATCGCCCCATTCAAAATCGCCGATGGAATTGATGTTAATTGAACTTTCAACCGGAGTGAACTGATTGTTCCCGTCATTCCGGTAAAGCCGGGTCAGATAAGGATACGGGTTTGTAGTATCGCCGCACATCACCAAATCAAGGTCGCCATCGGAGTCATAATCGCCCCAGGCTGTATTAGAAGAATAATAAAACCTTGGAAACTGGGCGTTGATGTTTGTAAATGATTGTGCACTGAGGTCGGCTAGGGCAGCCACCAGATATATTACTGATAGCAAAGTTTTTGTTTTCATATTGCTGCTTTTTGTTATCAAATCAAAAACGCCGAATTTTTACAAAGTAATTATATTATTTCCAGCTATCTCAAAATGGCTTTTAGGCTGAATGATTCTCCCTGGGTTGAAATCCGGATAATATAGAGTCCTCTTGGTTGGTTGCTTAGATCAGCCTGGTAGAATTTATATCCTTTGCTTGAAAAACTCAAGACTTTTTCAGCTTGCAAATTATAAATTTCAGTCTTTACATCTGATTGCAGCATGTCATCATCAAGTTCAATGTAAATTAAACCACCGGTAGGGTTGGGATAAATTCTGATCTTGTCATCTCCAATGGTTGCGGAATCATTCATCTCATTGCCCTGAAAAGTTATTAAGTCATAACCTGCAACAATGGCTTTTCTCTGGCAATATGGCCCCCCGGGAACTATGCGGGCTAACACCTGTGAACCGTTTTTAAGACTGGTTCCTTCAAGGAGTTTTACAGAATAGCCGGCATAAAACTCAACCATGGAGTTTGGTTCGGCAGTGAAAAAGCTGTTCTCACCAGCAACTGTTATGGTCTGCACCGCATTAAAACATTCACTCAATCCCGGTCCTACTGTTCTGTTCTTGATGGTGTCATTCTCTGGAACGACAGGTATTGAGTTCGTAATCAAAATATTATAATCTTCACACTCTCCCGTGATGTGTTCACCACAACCGGCCGACAACACCGATTTTGATTTAAAGAAATCAGCATAAGAAATCACCCTCAGCCTTGTTGTGCCGGGTAATGCATTCGTTGGAACTGTGACATTACCATTGATGTTTGAGCCGTAGCTATCAAAAATAAATTCATTGGCATCATCAAAATCACCATTGCTATTCCAGTCGATGAACATGCTGAAACTGATCTCAAAATCATAATTCATTATAAAGTATTGAAATTCAGAGCCTTGCGATACAGTAAGTACCTGGTCAGGAAAGTAAGTATAACTTTGTGAATTATTGGAGCAGAAACTGTTGAGGTTGTTGATATTTGTAGAGCCACCAGTGGTGTAAAAACCAAGTATACAAGCATAGCCTTCAGGAGAGTCAAAAAATGGAATACAATAGTTGATCATATGTTGACCTGATGGAGCTGGATTTACAGGCGACTGATCATCGGCTCCTTCAAATGTTATTTGTGTGCATGAAGCGTCCAGATAGTTACCTATTGCAGCGTTTTCAGCCACATCAAAAGTTATCCAGAAATATTTTGTGCCATATGTCAGAGGTTGGTTTCCGGTAATGTTTAAAACAAGGTCATTTGCGGAACCAAAAAGAACCGCACGATTGTACATCATTGCAGTATTGAGTACAGAGTCATAGGGCGTAAACCAGATTTTCACATTCGAAACATCGTTGGCAAAATCAGTACAACCGGTTGGTTGAATTTTAAAACCTGAAACAGAAATTGTATCCAAAACACCTGAAACAAACAATTTTATGCCAATTACTGGAAAATTCTCAGATCCTCTTCCCACAGGGGCGAGTGTGTCGCACTGAAAAACCTCGCTGCCCGTTATTGCCATCTGGTCAGGTGGCAGTACCTCAAGAATAAAATCCCGTGTTTCACCATCAAAAAAAGAACCACAGGGATTTTGAGCAGCCTGAAACCACCGTTCCCGTGCAACAACCCTCAATCGTGTGTTACCCATCTGAGCGACCATAGGGATATTAATCTTTTTGAAAAAATTGTACTGCATCCAGTTTTCAGTGTCATACAACAGTTCACCGGGACTGTAAAACATTCCGTCATGGTCCCAGTCGGCATAAATGCTGTACATTAAATTATTGTTATTTTCAGTAAGGTGGATCGTAAAATGCGTTCCCTTTTGAGCTGACACAATTTTGTCGGAATGCAGGGTGTAATTGTCCGGATTTTCATTGCAAATGTTATTGATACAGGAAAAATTCGTGACCCCTTCTGTGGTAAAGACATTCCTGATATACGCGGAATATCCGGCAGTACATTGTGTTTCAAAATGCGGAATACAGGTGGCGGTATCAAGGATCGCCTCAATAACAAACCGATGATCATAATCATACACCTCTGTAACATCACAACACTCTGTTTGTAGGTAAAACGCTCCCCTGCGCCTTGGATATTCAATCTGGTAGCCCAATGGATAATAATCAGATGCACTTGGTGATTGAACCAATCCGACATAAAAAAAACCGTCGTTAACCACCGGAGGCATATCAAACTCAAAGGTGTGGTAACTCCATGAATTATTGGCATCAATTGTTACTGGATCGGAAGTCTCAAGGGGCTGACCTACAGCGTTTAGTACTCTGGCAAATATGGATTGTCCGTCACCTGTTCCCAAACCTATTCGTAGCGCTTTAATATTCTTGATCCCATTCATCGGGAACCTGCATAAAAATGTACCTGGAACAGAGCCCTGACCTTGGTTAATCCAGCCCAGCCTGTGAGAATACATATTGGTATCGCAATAGGAGTACCGGTCTGTGGTTATTTCCTGCACAAAATTCTTTCCGTTGTCGTTATTAAAACCATCTGCGGGTATAGTTACGGAAATTGTGTTAAAACCAAGAACCGTCGGGTTAAAACCTTCAAATATAACAAGCCAGGTTGAATCGGGCTTTAATGAAGGTATAATGTAAGTATCTGAAAATGTGTTACTGCCCGTAATTTCAAGCTGCACCGGGAGGTTGAACAAGGTATCATAACCTGTATTTTTAACGGGAGCGCTGATGGTGTGGGGCAAACCAAAAGGAATAGGAAGTTTTCCCAGGGTGTATATTTCCTGCATTGCTGCATCGTTGGCCTGTCTTGGATAAAACCGGTAGGTGCGTCCGGGTTCCGGCAGCGGACGAGGAGCATGGCCATAATTGAATGCAAGACAATTGTCGCAGTAATCGCCCTGGTTGAATGACACATTATCCCAAACCGCATTGCTTCCTTTTGTAATTGTGATAAGTTGACCATCTGACTCATCGGCGCCTTTGATGCCTACCGCTGCCGTGCGGTACGTGGTTGGTTCGGCGGTGGGTTGGTAATTACCATAAACGAACTCAACAACATTGGTTCCTTCATATAATACAACCTGAAATTCAAGGTTCTCAAACTGCCGGTTGGGTGGAACGACTTTTTCCTGTAGGTTTTTAAACTGTATGATACATTTCCTGCTTCCCTCGGTGCCGGTGGTTAAAACCATGAATTCGGGAGGATATAAGCCAGCCTGTAAATCGTGATTGAAAGGGCTGATCAGATAAACATCGGCAAAGTGGGGGCTGGGAAAAATGCCACCAAGTGTTCTGAAATTGGGAAGAATATAAAATTGAACTGAATCGGCCGGTTGCACATTTCCTAGTTTGATAAACCCATTGGAGTTTAAAATAAACTCGCTAAAGGTGGCTCCGCCAAGTGTGAAAGGAAATCCTATTAAAACAGGTGCTGAATGACAATCATCATAATTTTCGACTGCGATGGGTGTGCCCGAAGCACTTATATCATCATAAACTCCAATAAGTTTCTCAGTTTTATCGGTCAGAAAGGTGAAATTGTCATCAGGAGCCATCTGGGTTGCAAAGGATTTGGTTTCACCAAAAATTTCGCTACGGCCATTCACTATTTTCACTCTGAAATAATACAAAGTATTCGCTCTGATCCCTGTTAACTCTTTATCGAAAGCAACCGGTTCGTCGCCCGAAGATGTGAATGGACTAGCAGCAAAAGTGTATCCGAATGTCGTATCGGTTCCCATTTCAAAGTATAACTGCGACTCTTGCCCGTTAGGATCATAGAACCCATGCAGCCTTGCACTGTAAAAGGTAATATCGGTTACTGTATCACCGGTAATGGAGCCTGGATTTTGCCCGGTGGTAAAATCAAGGGTATCGCCGTACACATACACCAGCTCTTTTGCCTCGTCGCTGATTTTTGCGAAGGCACAAAACTGGTAAGTTGTATTGGTGTCTAAAGAAGAGAGTGTGAGGGAAATAGTGTCGAGCGAGGTCCAGGGAATGTTGGCCGGTGTAGCCGGGAAAGCGTTCCATTCATTGTTATTACCCACCATAAAACCGCTTTCCACCTGCATTTGCCCTGTCTGAATGATGCCTTTCAGTATTGCTGAGTTGGCGCCGACATTTTGAGCGGGTAAAGTTGTAACCACCGGTAGGATTCCTGAGTTGAAGGAACTTTCCACGGAAAACTCCGAACCTGCAAAGGCCCCGTCGATGGCCTGCACACTCCAGCAATACTGTCCGAAAGGTGGATTGAAGAATTTGTAAAACGTGTTTTGCCCGGCATTTCCCGTTTCGGGGATCAGCCTCCGGCCATCTGGCCTGGCCATAGGCGCAAGTACATCATCACCCCCCGGATAAGAACCGATTCTTACGTTGTACGAAAGTCCCTGTGAGGGTGTTTGCGCGTCGGTGGCCGGATCCCAGGAGAGGACAAAACAATAATTTTCGAAATCATAAGTAACCTGCAGGTTTTCGGGAGCAGGCGGCGGGGTGTTGGCAGCAAACCCTGAACTTTGATAAATGGCAGGCGGTTCGTAACCGGTGATGACAAGATCAATCCTGCCGTCGTTATCGTAATCGCCCCATTCCTGGTTGCCGAAACCATAGGCCGTAATTCCGAAATCTTCAAAAGTGAAGGTATCATTCCCGTCATTCCTGTAAAATTCAGTCTTAACGTAAGGCACGCTTGGGTTGCCGCCCCACCAGCCGGTGAAGCCTGAAAATATCAGGTCGGGGTCGCCGTCATTGTCGTAATCCCCGAAATCAATATCAGAATCATAAAGGTCGAAATCTGCAATGGTAATTTTGGTAAAATTGCCAGTTCCGTCATTTTTTAAGATGTTGATGGTGTAAGGAATGTAAGGATCTAACAGCATCCCGATAACGGCTGCATCCAGGTCGCCATCGTTATCATAATCTGCCAGGTCAATATTCCCCATGTAATATTCCAGATCGGCAGGAAGGGGTATGACCGTAAATTCATCGTTCATCTGGTTGAGGAATACAAAAGCAGTGTCAGCGCCGGTAGCGATGATGTCGGTGGTACCGTCGCTGTTCAGGTCACCCACTTCGATCTGTCCAAAAAGCAAAGGTGGAAGGGCGATCTCTGTTGTTTGGAACGAGCCATTGCCGTCATTCCTGAAAAATTGCGGAGGAAGGGAAATGGTGATGTAAAAACTGTAACCCCTCGGAAAATTTACAAAATCAAGGTCGCCGTCGTTGTCCCAGTCTGTCCAGGCGATGTTGCCCACCTCGTACGCGTTCTCGAAAGAGGCAATGGTTTCAGGAATAAAATCTCCGTTTCCATCATTTCTGAAGATGACGAGGCTATTGGCGTAATCGACTCCAGCAATCATCGCATACAGCAGGTCGGCGTCTCCGTCGTTGTCGCAATCGCCCCATTCAAAATCGCCGATGGAATTGATGTTAATTGAACTTTCAACCGGAGTGAACTGATTGTTCCCGTCATTCCGGTAAAGCCGGGTCAGATAAGGATACGGGTTTGTAGTATCGCCGCACATCACCAAATCAAGGTCGCCATCGGAGTCATAATCGCCCCAGGCTGTATTAGAAGAATAATAAAACCTTGGAAACTGGGCGTTGATGTTTGTAAATGATTGTGCACTGAGGTCGGTTGTCAATAGAATTAGCCCGAAAAACAGAAATATGTTGATTGTTTTCATAAAGTTGATTGATTTATTGCGAGTTATGCCAGTAATATACTTTTTTAATAAAGCAAACCCGGTAAATCTCAACCTTCAGGCTGATAGTACCGGGTTTAAAACAAGCTGCATCATAAATTACGATGCTAAATGATTAGGGATTTGGTGAAATGTATTATTTTGTAAGTCTGATAAATTCTGATTCACATCATTGAAGCAAAATCTTAAGCGTAATCATATCTGTTTCAACAAAAATTCTGGCAAAATACATTCCTTTTGGTAAATTTGACAGGTCGAGCTTCAGGTGGGTCTTTCCCAAATGTTTTTCTTTGCGTACAATTTCTCCAAAAATACTGATGAGCTCAAGATTATATCCCTGAAAACAGAATCTTTGACCTGTTTGAATTGTGATGATACCATTGGATGGATTAGGATAAATGACGACATCGGGTTCGTGCTGATCTCCCACCAAAGTAAGGCTCTCAGGCATAGTAACCTCTTCCTCTCCGCCTGCATCAACGATGCTTCTTCCTGCGCAGTAGATACCATTAGTTACGATTCTTGCTTCGACATGGCTACCACTTTGCATGGATGTTCCCGGAAGGAAAAGAATATTTTGGCCTGCAAGAAAAGTGACGTCCGATCCGGTAGCGGCTGTAAAGTATGATCCGTTACCAGCTACAGTAATTGTTTGAGAAGCATTATAACATACAGAATTGCTGACAGTTATATTCTGTAAATCAAGATCTTCCGGCAAACTGCTGTCAACTGTAACTGTGACTTCATCCCATGCAACGCAGCCATTATTACCACTCACCGTAATTTTATAAGTAGTCGTTGCTCCGGGTGTTGCAATGGGATTCAGAATGTTCGGATCACTCAGGCCTGTTGCAGGAGTCCATGCTATTGTGAAGGGCGAAACCCCGCCGGTTCGGCTGGCTTCAAGCTGGGCAGAACTTCCAGGAGTAATCACAACATCTGCACCTGCGTTCACAACCAATGCATTTGCGATGGTACTGACTGTACCGTTGACGAAAAATGCTGTGATTGGTAATCCATTAATTTTACTAAATTCACAATTCCCGGATGTTTGTGTACTCCATGCGATCGTTGATGACACATTCGCATTGACAATAAACCTGTATTGAACCAATATTCCATTAGTAATCTCAGCAGGATCGAGACTGGCCCAACTGAAAATCACCTTGTTACCAGTGCCATTGATCACCAACATTCCGTTGGTAACTTCTTCATTGAGAGAATGGTAACCTGCCCATAACATTTTGGTCGTATCGTATTCAAGCACCAGTGATATTCCTCCAATGCCCACGCAATTCGTCAGATTTACAGGAACATTTATATTCCCGGTGCAGGAATTGCTCACATTTCCGATGGTTGCTGTAACAGCAGCATCTATGACGGTAAGTGTAGCAGCTTCAGAGTAAAGATATGGTGTGCAGGAACCGGTTACATAGCACCTGTACAGATAACCATTTTGCCCGGTTGCGACCGGATTAATACTGAGGTTTGCAGTATAGACTCCGCTGTAGGGTGGAGAATTGGTCAGAAAATTGAAACTGGAGCCTCCATTTGTGCTTACCTGCCATTGATAATACAGGCTGGTCCCTGACGCTCCGACTGAAAATGAAGTCCCGCCCCCGGCATAAATTGTTTTGTTCACAGGTTGGATATTGATGACAGGCGATTGATTCACAGTGACATTTCCATTGATAAATTCAGTAAAAATGATCTGACCTGATGCAGTGCTGTACTCACACCCGCCGGGTGTTTGCTGGTTCCAGTTAAGAGTTGAAAGACCTGTATTTCCGGTAAATTTTAATTCCAGAAGCAAAGCATTTCCAATAGTCACAGCGGAAGTTGAATACCAGGTAAGAAAAACCTGTCCGTTGTCTGCACTGGCAACAAAACCGGACGGGCTGATGCCTGCATTGAGGGATTGATAACCCGTATAGGTAAGTACAGCCGGATTATAAGCCAGTGTCAGTGAAAAGGATGCCACATCAACAAATCGCTGAACATTCACCGGAACGATGAGTGTATTTCCCGGGCAACCGATAATAGAACCGGCGGTAGTAGTAATTTTGGGCAATACGGTGAGCAATGCTGGATCTGATGTTACAGAAGGACTGCAGGTTCCGCTGATGACACAGCGATACAAATAGCCATTCATAGTCAGTGTTGCACCTGTAATTGATAAAGTAGCAGTTGTTGCTCCTGAATAGCCCCCTCCATTGGTAACGTTTGAATAAGAACTTCCGCCATTGGTACTTACCTGCCATTGATACATGATTCCTGTGGCAGATGCCGAAACATTAAAGCTTGTATTGGTCAACTCTGAGACCAGTTTGTTAGCAGGATGGGTATTCAGAACCGGTACCTGATGAACAGAAAAGGTTGCATTTTGAAAAACTGTAACATGTTTTTCCCCGCTGGTATCAACATATTCACAATTTCCTGCAACGTCGGTGTTCCATTGCAGGTTGGTAGAACCGGTAGCAGCGATGAACTTTATTTTAATAAGCGTAGTATCGGAGCTGAAGTTTACAGCAGTGCCTGAAGCCCAACTCATATATACCTTACCATTCAATGCATTGCATACAAAGTTGGCTGGAGTAATGAAGGCATTCAGGTTCTGATATCCATTGTAAGTCAGCACGGCAGGATTATAGCTGAATACGAGTGAAAAGCCTGCAACATTTGTGAAATTGGATGTAAGTACAGGGATAAGAATATTCCCCGGGCATACATCTATTGTACTAAATGAAGTTATTAAAGGTTTGATCACTGTCAGCAATGCATTGGAGCTTGTAACCGGTGGAGTGCAGGTTCCACTTACTTCACATCTATACAAGTAGCCGTTGAAAGATAAAGGAATAACAGAAATATTGAGATTTGCAGTAGCGGCTCCTGAATATCCACCCCCGTTGGTTACCTGTGTCCAGGTAGTACCGCTATTGATACTCAGATACCATTTATAGGTCAGGTTGGTCCCTGCAGCACTAAAGCTGAAAGTGGTACTTTGGTTTACCAGCACGGTTTTGTTCACAGGGTGTGTATTTATAACCGGAGGTTGCTGAATCGTAACGTTGCCGTTGGTGAAAGAGGCAGATACAATGCTTCCGCTACTGTTAACGTATTCGCAGTATCCGGGCGTTTGGGTATCCCACGAAAGCGAAGTATTACCTGGTACACCCAGAAATTTCAGCTTAAGCAGTATTCCATTGCCAAAGCTTACACCGGTACCATTCGCCCAAACGATGTAAACTTTGCCGCTGATCGTACTTATGGCAATCTCACCGCCGGCCAGGGCTGCATGCACATCCTGGTATCCATCGTAGGTCAGCACTGCCGGGTTGAATGCGAGCACCAGCGAAACACCACCAATGTCGTTGAAGTTGGTAACTTCGATGGGAACCAGTATTTGTCCCGGACAACTGGTGACTGAGCCAGCGGTTGTGTTTATGGTTTGCAGGTGCGCCAATAATGGCATCACCAGCAATAGCAGCAAGGGTGGTATTTTTAAAACAAGCTTTTTCATGGCTCATACAATTAATTGGATACCACCATTTTGATAACACTCATGTAAGTGCTTTCATGGTTCCGTGCCGTGATCCTCAACAAGTATATTCCTGGTTTACAATCTATTAAATTAAATGAAATCAAATGGTTGCCGGCACTGAAATTATTTTCAGCGACGCGTTCAACCTGTTGTCCCAAATAGTTGATCAGATCAATGGTAAGATGATAATTGCCGTTCAGAGTAAGGCGAACTGGCTCATTACTTCTGACAACTGTCGGGAACACACTGAAAGGAATATTTCCTGGAATGTCTTCGATACCTGTAACTTTAAGCTGGATTTCGGGTATTTCAAGTACGATACCTTCCAGGTTTACAGCGTTTTCACTGGCAAGCACGCTTTCTTCAAACAATCCGAGCTGGATTCCTGCATTTAATCCCGTAAGATCCAATGCTTTCATTTTTACTGTAAGCATGAGGTCATGGTTGTTAAGGCTCAGAGGATTCAGGTTACACCAGGCAATCTTTACAAGACCATTTTCGGCTTTGAAAATGATATCCTGGCCGCCGTCAGCCAGTTGAATGCTCTGTATCTCAAAAAATTCCTGCGGATAATAGAAACCAAGCGAAATGGCACCAATATTCAATCCTGTCTGAATTTTTACAGGAAAGTCAAATTCATTGAAGGACGCAACAGCAACAGTATCGCTAAACTCGAGCGAAACCGCCCCACTGTTCTTTTTGGTTGGTTCGTACGAAGCATCCACATCGCCGAAGCAAATCATCCTGATATTATTTGTTACGGTACTTCCCGATAAAATTACTGT
The DNA here is from genome assembly GCA_964419945.1 of uncultured Bacteroidales bacterium. GTDB lineage: Bacteria > Bacteroidota > Bacteroidia > Bacteroidales > JAAYJT01 > JAAYJT01. The sequence continues at coordinate 19,726 of CAYQRU010000035.1, forward strand.
ATCGGAGTGATACAGATAGTCGCCTGCCGGGAAAGATGTAATCGAACCGGCAAACCTTTGCATTACCAGCATTGCATCGGTGCCATTTGCCGTTGCACTTTTGTTTACGTCTGAAGCAGCCAGCTTCATTCCGGTAAGAGGTTCAATCTGGGCAAAGTGCCGTAGTATATTCAGTGCATCGGTTGAGTTGACCCCACCCCAGACATTTGTTGGAGTGATAGTCATCTGATAATTGCCTGAAGTGAATGCAGCAAAAGAATAATTTCCTGATGTATTGGTTGTTGCAGAAGCAATGGTTGATCCTCCAAAATCTTTGATCGCCATTGCAGCATTTTTCATCGGATTTGCTCCGGCATTTGCATATTTCACCCACCCGGTCATGGTAGTGGTGGCAAGTGGCAGAGATGGAATTGAGGCTGCATTGCCAAAGTACACAATACCTTTGCTTACATTATCTGATTTATCATAGATTCTTGCTGCGATCATAGCCGAGTCGGCTGTACCCCAGTAATTATAGCGGGCATTGATGTTATTGGCAGTATTGTTATAGAGTTCAAAACTACCGTTATTGAAAATGCTGCATGTGAGGGAATCTGCATTTCCGATCGTAGCGGATGCTGAACCGTCTAAGTATATACCTATACCCGTATTGATGTTCACACGTGTTCTGGTCATGTTGATTGCTGAACTCTCGATCAGGATTCCGTAACCGGTTGAATTGGCAAAAATGCAATTATCAATGGTGGGTTGTGTGGTATTGTTGCAACGGATATTGTAAGCGTTGCCACGAACCACATTGCAATATTTCAGTGTACTGGTGGAGCCATTCCAATCGCTGCGGTCTTCAAAGAAAATACCTTCCCAGTCGCCGTTAATTCCGCTGGCAGAGCGGAAAATGATCCGGTTATCGCTGGTTCCAACTGCGTACAGTTCACCACCATGATAATAACCGCTGTATAACCCAACCTGCATTCCTTTGCCGGAATCAAAATTCATAAAAACTCCCGGTTCTAACGTTAGTCTGCAAACACCATTATATACTCCTATCAGTATATTTTCAAGTACAAGATATTCTGCATTATCTTTGGTAATGGTACGGTTTTCAGAAAAATGCCCCCCGGAGAGCGCAATCCGGTTTACTCCATTTGCTGTGAAGGTATTATTTGTATGGGTTGGCGATGACCACCAGTTGGTATAATACACCGGATACCTCCCGTTATTGTTAAAGGTAGAATTCATGTAAGAGCCGTGGCTTTGGTAATACCTTAATCCATCGGTTACTGCATTGCGGACCGTGCAATTTTCAATCGTTACGGAATTTGTGTTCTCACAATAAAGGTTGAAGTCATTGGCTTTTTCCACTACGCAGTATTTCAACTGATTGGTTGCGCCACCCCAATCACTGCGGTCTTCAAAATAAATTCCATTCCAGTTTCCGGCTGTACCGCTGTATGGGGTGAACGTAATCAAACTGTCTGCATTTCCTTCAGCATATAGCTCTCCCCCGTGGTGCCAGCCACTATAAAAACCAACCTGGATACCTTTACCATTGGCAAAGTAAAGCGTCAGGCCCGGACTGATGGTTAACCTGTTCTTTTCGTTGTATCTGCCGACCATGATATTATCGAGTATATGATAATTGATTCCATCATTGAAAAAAGTCCTGTTTTCTGTAAGATTTCCACCACAATATGCAATCAGGTTGATAGAGTTGCCTGTGTATGTATTTCCGGTCAAGGTTGGAATATTGTTCACATCACTGATATATACCGGATACCTTCCATTGTTGACAATAGAGCTGGAAATAACCGTATTATAAGCATTATAAAATTTCATTCCATCGGTTACAGCATTTTTTATCTGGCAATTGTTTAATGTGATTGAATTGGTATTCTCAAAATAAATATTGTAGTTATTCCCTTTTTCCACCACGCAGTAATTCATTACTGAGCTTGCTCCGATCCAGTCGCTGCGGTCTTCAAAATAAATCCCTTCCCATCCTCCGGTAGTGCCGTTGAAGGGTGTGAAAGTGATCAAACTGTCGGTAGTTCCAATTGCATATATCTCACCTCCATAATGCCAGCCACTGTAAAACCCAATCTGCATGCTTTTCCCCGGAAGGAATTTTATCTTATTTCCTGGTTCAATGGTGAGCCTGCTGACACCATTATACTGTCCGATGCTCAGGTTGCCCAGCATGATGTAGTCGTAAGTTACTGCATACCAGCGCTGGTTGTCGGTAACAGAACCTTCATTTATACAAATGCCGTTATAGGTATTTCCTGTTAGTGTTAAAGTACCATTCGGTTTATAGATGGTCAGATTGGGTGTAGGAAAATACAAGCCATAAAGATTATTCTGGCAGGTTGTGGAGCTGTAGGTTGGCACTGAACCGCTCGAGGAGTATTGTATTCCTGCAGCACCATTATTATTAAAGTCAGATGATATAAATGAAGGATTTGAATTGACCATATAAATCCCGCTGCCCGCATTATTTTTTGAAACTGAATTCTGCATCGTGATATGAGAACCATTCACGTGTATGCCATGTACTGACGAATTTCTGAATGTGCAGCGGTTGATCAAAGGCTCATTGGTGCCGTTGCAATATAAATTGGCTGCCCAACCCCCGTTCCCGGCATTGGCAATTACGGTATAATTGAGTTGTGATGAAACACCGTTATCACTGTCTGAGTTAAAATTAATTCCATTCCAGAGTCCGTCGTTATTGGTATAGCCTAAAAACTTCACCGAATCGGCAACAGTACCATTACAGATAATATTTGCCTGGCCAACCGTCATGCTTACTCCGGGCATGAACAGGATAGTGGTTCCGGCCTGAAAGGTATGTGTGCCGGCTGTAAACGAAATATCTGCCGTTGCCCAGTAAGGACTTGCAGCCTGAGTAAAAGTTGTGATTGCATTGAGGTTACCGGCGAGCTGGGTGCCCGGTGTGTAAAGGATCAGATCATTAAATACGGGAATTGCAGTGCCATTGCTGGTAAAAACAACTTTATACTGCAGGAATCTCTTGGTTTGGTTAATTACTATCGGGCTGGTACTGGTAAGTGCTGACCAGTTACCCCAGATTTTGTCGTTACCTGCCGTCCGGTACGAAACGCTTACAGTAGATCCTGCAGGGGAATTTTTTGTAAAAGTTAGCTGGGTTATTAAGCGTTCGGCACCTAGTTCGTAAAATGGATTGGAAACAAAGTAACCTGTTTTCTTGGGATTTAAGGCTGATAAGGTAAGACCGGCGTATCGTGTATTGTGGATCGGAGTGTTCGAGAGGTTTTCACCACCGCAGTAGCCAACCTGTCCGTTTGATGCAAAAGCTGCTCCATCCCTGGTATAATCATAAAGCACATCCGGGGCAAGATTCCAGGTTAGGGGCGAGGTGGTGATATCAGCCCAATACACAGTATTCTTGAAAGTACCTCCACTTTCACCAGCCATCACTGTTATTATGCCATTAATTACCACTGAAGAGTGATTGCTGACCGCAATGGGGAGGGCTGTTGCGGCAGACCAGGCACCAAGCGAACCATTGTCTCCGGATGTAGCAAAATATGCTGTGTTTGCTTTTGTACCACCGTTTGCAAAACCACCTAAAATATATACTTTATCATCGTTTACCACCATGCTGTGGCCATTGCGGGTTGCCGGAAGGTTTGTGGCATTGCTGAAAGCTGAAAGAGTATTGTCGACCAGCACTTTCGCATAATAGGCATTGCTTCTGGCTGAAGTGGCTGTCATATTATTGGCGCCACCGGCAACATAAATGTACCCATTACAGTAAACTGCGGTATGTCCCCACAATGTGGCAGGAAGGCTTACTGCCGAGGTTTGCCATGCGCCAATGGAGCCATCGGTATTGATTGCAGCATAATAAATTGTGTTATAAATGGTTGAAGCATCACGCCCTCCTAAAACATAGATGGTATTGGTACCGATTACAACAGCATGATCCCTCAATCCCACTGGCAGGGCATTCAATGTAGTCCATCCACTGATACCTTCGGTTTGAAGTGTGGCCCGGTAAACAGCATTTGTATAAGTAGTGTTGTTATAACCGCCAACTACATATACATAGCGGTTGTTCCATGTTGCTGCCTTATGACCCATGAGGGTTTGTGGCAGCACGGTGCTGGTGAGCCACGTACCTACGGCTGTGGCCTGGGCAGTCGTGTTTACATTGTCAGACGAGACAATCATGTCGTTGTAGGCGCCTTTGTAAAAATCAGCGTTTGTTGTCTGAGGAAACTGCACCTGAGCGAATACAGGTGCATTCAATGCGAAAACCAGGAAAAGGATTCCTGAAATCATGATTCTACAGCAGGTAGAATTACATAATAATTTGTTTTTCATGGCAATAAGTTTTAAAAAATAATAAAAGGAAACACATCAGTAAATTGTTTTGTGGAGCCAGAGAAAATGATTGAAAGGACGAAGAAACATTGTTAATAACAATGCAAAGTTAATACTAAATCATGCGAAATCAATAAACTGAGAAAAATTTTTAGAAAAAATTAAATATTTTTCAAATAATTGATATGCAGTATTTTATAAAAACAAAAAAAACCGACAAAGAATTGACAAAAGACTATGCGAAGTTGTAATTTTGCCGGCAATTAAATCCCAGTTTATTGGATTTTTATGTAAGAAAATTGATTTACTGATCATTAAGTAAAAATACTTCTATATACCGTCCTTTTGATTTTCCATTCTTAGCAACTTAAAAAAAACAAAATGAAACCGAAAAATTTTATGATGGCATTACTCATGTCAATGCCTTTATTACTTGCCAGTCAGGAATTCAGTTGGATAACTCAGGATCCCGGATTCCCTGAAAACTACCGGATCAGCCATATACATGCTTTGACACAAAACCATGTTTGGGTGACGGCTAACGATTTAAGCACCAATCATTTGAATGTAACGTATTCAGTTACAATTGATGGCGGAACTACCTGGCAAACAGATACAATCGCAGGAACCGGGGGGCTCAGGGCAGCTATGATCTTTGGTTTTGGATCCATTCCACCTGCATACGCAGTACTTTACAAATATGACGCAACCAGCACCAACCTGCCCGGAATTTACTACACCGCCGACTATGGACAGAATTGGGCTCGTAAGGAAGGAGCTTTCGAAGACGCAGCATCGTTCCCTGATATCATTCACTTTTGGAGTGAAGGCGCCAGGGGAGTGGCAATTGGCGATCCTGTTGGCGGAGAATTCGAAATCTACACCATCCTTGAATATGGCGACAGCATTTCCCTTGTGGCCCCCGAAAATATTCCAGATCCGCTTGAGGGCGAAAATGCACTCGTCAGAACCTATGGCGTTTCAGGCAATACCATCTGGTTTTCAACTTCGAGGGCACGTTTATTCCGCTCCGATGATGAAGGTTTGACCTGGATGGCATATTCAACCCTGTTTGATGAAAAATCCAGAATACTCGTAGCAGATCCTGACACTGTCTATTTGCAGACAATTCCAAACTGGGAAACAACCCAATTTGCAAGAACAACAGATGCAGCATATTCGTGGCAGGAAATCAATTTTAATGGAAGGCTCCTCAATTTTGATTTGAAGAAGATCCCAAACAGGAACGTTTTTGTATCAAGCGGAGCTTTTGTGCATAACGGATTTTCATACAGTTGCGATCAGGGACAGAACTGGCACAGCATGAACTTTACCGACAAATTCTTTGTAATGGATTGGTATAACAATGTAAACGGCTGGGTGGGAGGTGAAACACAAACAGAAAACCGGGGCACCAAACCCATTATTTACAAGTATGACGGGCCCGGAATTGGCAGCTACTTTGCAAGCACATTAAAGTATGACTATGGAGAGGTTGAGATAGATGAAATAGTAGCTTTTGATCTGACTCTTACCAACGAAGGCTCAGAACCGGTTGTGATCAACGACATTACAACATCCACCGCTGAGTTTTTTACGGGTATTGTATCCTGTACTATTGAAACTGGTGGCGGACAATGTGTGGTTAGTGTAGCTTTTGCACCCGGAACTGCTGATTTTTTTGAAGGAGACCTTACCATTTTCAGCAATCATCCCGATTTGCCGGAATTAACCATCAGTTTATCAGGAAGCGGTGTAATGCCTGCAGCTCCTTTTACCTTCGATCCGGAATTTTTTGACGAAACGTTAACTACCGGAGAAAAGAAGTCACTTCCTCAAAACTTCACAAACGATAGTCCATATGCCTTTGGCTGGCAGGCTGAAGTTGATTATGACCTGCCTTTGCAATCGCTTGGCTGGCAGAATGGCTCAACACCTTTGGGTGCAGATGACGGAATACTTGGTGCAGCACCTGATTGGGCTATGTTCATAAAGGAGATAGAAGTAAATACTGATTTTAATGAAGCATTTCTCAGGCTCGGATTTGACGATGGCATCCGGGTATGGGTAAACGGAACTTTTGTATTTGGTGATCTTTTTGCCAACAACCCTGTATTGTATTGGAATCAGGAAATTGATATTACAGAATTCCTGTTGCAAGGTACCAATCGAATTGCTGTTGTAGTATTCAATGGGGTTTTTAGCGGAGGCGGGGATGGAGGATTTGATTGCGAACTCGAAGTGGATGAGCAAATGCTCATTAAGCGTGGAGATGAAAATTATGGTACCCCTGAAGCTTTATGGTTTTATTATGGTGAAACATTGCAACAGTTGTCACCTCCAACAGATATTGAGAAAAGAAACTGGTGGGAAAAAGACTATGGCAATCATCAATGGTTATTACTCAATCAGTACCAGGGCGATGCGGTTGGAAATGAATTTACTGACCTGGGTTGGAATTACTGGTCAGCACCTTTTGGAAACAACGAATCTTTACTGTATGCATCTCCTGATAACGCATTCTTTATCAAAGACTTTGACGTTCCTTCCTTCGAAAACGCAACACTGTATCTGAGTTTCGATGACGGTTGCCAGGTGTACATCAATGGCAACCTTGCCTTTGATTATCAATATGATGATCATGGACCGGAATACTGGAATGCCGAGCATGATGTGTCAGGTTGGTTAACCGAAGGCAGAAACCGCATCAGCATCGTTGTTTTCAATGGCATGTATGGTGGTTGCTGTGCAGGCTATTTTGACTGTCAACTGCTGGTTGATGGGGTTGAGATTATCAAAAGAGGCGATTTTAATCAAGGCGCACCTGAAGCACACTGGTATGTTTACGGACAGGCTGGCCAGGTGCTTACCCCCCCTGATGATTTTGCAGGCCGCCAATGGTTTGAAATGGATTATGCGCTGGGCGCTTCTTTACTGACCTCATCGCTTGGATGGTCATTCAATTCCACACCAATAAACAATAACCCTGATCTGCTTTATTCAGCGCCCGACAATGCTCAGTTTATCAAGGATGTTGAAATCGGTACTTATACTGAAACTACCTTGTACCTTGCTTTCGATGATGGCTGCAGGGTTTGGATCAATGGAGTCCTCGAGTTTGATTTTCATTATGAAGTTCACGGATTGAATTACTGGGATCAGGAAATAGATGTCAGCGGTATCTTGCAAAACGGAAGAAACCGCATTGCCATCGAGGTTTACAACGGCATTTATGGCGGTGGTGCTTATGGAGGCTTCGATTGCCAGTTGATTGTTGATGGGGTGGAACTCATCAAACGGGGCGATCTGAATTACGGCCTTCCTGAAGCCATGTGGTATATGTATGGCGAGTCAGGAAAAATCCTCACTCCTCCTGATGATGCCAACGGCTTCGCATGGTATCATAAAGATTACGGACTTACTGCGAACCTGGCATCTGTATTTGTTGAGGGAGTAATTCAGGCCTGGCAAACGGAGCAGATCATGGTTTTGTTTGATGCCTGTGGACTTAGTGCAGGCGATTATTCGGCTATTATACGGTTCACCAATACCGGAACAATGGAGGTAGCCGAAGTTCCGGTTGATCTTCATGTGCTGGGCGGTGCAAAAATGGCTGTGGATCCAGACAAACTCGATTTCAGTGATTATTTCATTGGGTTCCCAGAAACTCAAAAAATAAAAATCACAAACCAGGGAGATGAAGCATTGGAAATATTTACTGTTTACCCTTTGCATACAGGGATTTCAGTTTTCTGGGATGAATTTTATGTTGAACCCCTTCAAAGTATTTATATGGATATTATGATTGATCTGAGCGAATTTGGTCCATTCAATACTGCTGTTGTGATTGAATGCAACGATCCTCTGATGCCTTACCGGTTTGTTCAGATTTCCGCAGAAGTCAAAAACGCTCCGGACATTGACATCCCCAATGTTGAGTATTTATTTGCCGTGCTTGAACCGGATCAGACTGATATTCAAAATGTCCCTATCTATAATTCAGGCAGCGACCCATCATTGTTATACTTTACGATACCCCAGGCTTCAGGGGCAAAAGCAAGCATAAACCCAGCCACTAAAGCAGTTCCGGATATTGGTAATAATAACATCCAACACTCAGGTAAAGAAGGAAGAAACCGCAATAAGAGCAATGATCTGGCCGGTGTTGCCGGATACCGTGATTGTTCAATTGGTAACAAGGATGTAATGAGTAGAAATGGGAATGAAGTGATCATTTTTTCCGATAACATGGAAAGCGGCGAAAATGGCTGGTCAGTTGAAAATTATATGGAAACAGAATCTCAGTGGCATCTGGCAAATTATTTTTCAAACTCACCCGATCATGCGTGGTGGTGTGGAAATGAACTCACCGGAACTTACTGGAACCAGAATCGTGTTGCTGAGGCGATTATCTCACCATCAATCCTGCTGCCTCCATCCGGAAATCAGGTTTTCGTCGAATTTGCTGAATATTATGAGGTTGAGGGAGATTTTGACCAGCTCTGTGTGGATATCAGCACTGACGGAGGAGAAAACTGGTGGCGGATTCGTGAAGGCGCAACCGGATGGTCTAACGGTTGGGTAACTACAACCCTCGATATATCCGTTTTTTCAGGCAATGAGATATTAATCAGGTTTTTGATTGATACCGGCGATGAAATTGCCAACGATTTTATGGGTTGGTTTGTTGATGATTTACGGGTTTATAGTCCTGAATTTTCGTTTATTTCCATAGGTCCGGCCGAAGCTACTGTGCTTTCGGGCGAATACCAGAATATGATTGTAACATTCGATGCTACAGGTTATGTTCCAGGCTTTTATGTTGGCTATTTTCTGATCCGGTCCAACGACCCCGACGAGCCTTATTATTACTTACCGGCTCATATGGAGGTACTACATCCCATACTACAGGTTGAAAACGTTAATATTTATCCGGGATACATAGTGTGCTACAACGCGATTCAAACCATTCTCATTGCTGGTGAGGGAACCTTTTTTGCCGCCGAACCAAACAGTGTAGTATATTTTATTGCAGGCGAAAACATTGTTTTCAGGGAAGGAACCCATTTGCAGAGTGAATGTTATGTGCATGCATACATTGATTTGGAAGGAAATTTCTGCAATAATCCACGAAGCATTGTTGCGGCAGACAGCAGTTTGCCTGAATCGGAAAATCCTTACAATATTCCACATCCTGAAATGTTCCTGCAGGTTTACCCCAATCCAACAAGCGGGCTGTTTATACTCCGATTAATGGAAATAACGGAGAGTGTTCCTGTTTATGTGGAAGTTTTTAACGCAACAGGTGTTTGTACCATGCGTGTTGAACTTCCACCGGCAAACACTTACCAGCTTGATCTTT
>CAYQRU010000036.1:0-29385 GCA_964419945.1 uncultured Bacteroidales bacterium
TTGAGGCGGTAGGCAAACGAAAGTTTTTCTTTTACCAGGGTGAAGTACTGCCGGTGTGTAGCCGATATTTTTGCGAACCCAAAGTCGCCGTTACCCAAAAATCCCGGTGCTGCAAACAAAACCACCTCGCTCCATATACCTTTCATGGGGTTGGGTTCAAAATCGCGGGTATCGTAAACCACACCCAGCTTGATGTTATTCGACCAGCCGCCTTCCTTTTCGTCTGATTCAATGATTCCCCAATCAATGTATTTGTCGTATAAGCCGGGAACATCCGGTAACTTATCTTCCTCGTCCTTGCCTTTATTCAATGCATCAATATCAACAGGGGCAATTGCATTGTGAAGTATGCCGAAACCAGCCACCCAGCGCAGTTTTTTTCCTGCCAGCGCTCCCTGGAAATCAGTCATGAACCGGAACATTTTCCGCTCGTGGCGGTAAAACATTCTTGAAACATAGTTCGCCGTATCGTCGTTGTCTTCCCACTCAGGCTTATAAACTGCATCATATCCGTTGAATCCGTAAAAATCGAGGGCTTTCTCGGTCAGATAGCTGATATCGCTGGTAACACGGATGTTGGGGATCAGAAATTCAGAATCGTAGAAAAAGCGGTTGATACCGCTGCCTTTGGTGTACCGGGACCACTCACCATACAATGAGTGCATGTATTTAGGGTAGGTAGTACCATCGCCGAAATAGTAAAAGTTGACCAGTGCACCGTACTGGAAACCCAGGTCGGAATTGTAAGAAATTGCAGGAAGAGCACCGAAAGTCCATCCGGTTTTGATTTTGGCATTATCGCCTTCTGTATCCTGAGCAACGGCCCCGGAAATGCAAAAAAGCAAAGCCACACATAACACAAGGCCTGCTGTAAGGCCTGAAAATACTGATTTTCTCATGAGCTTTTTCTGTTTTGGTTCGGCCTGCAAGATAAAACAATTTTTGATTCCACCAATCTGTCAGCCGCGGGCTCCCGGGTTGGATCGTACCGAATAGATTCCGCTGAAAGTTACACTTCCATCAGATTGAATAATGACTTCTGCATCAGGAATGGTGTCGAAGTGGCTCATGCTGTAACGCGCTGTGAGGAAATGAAAGGTTTTGTTCGATGAGCCTGCAAGGTTTTGAGCCATCCGCCAATCGGCCACAAAGGGTCCGGCAATAAGCACATCGGCCTTTTTCAGAATTTCCCGGTTCAGTTTTTTTCTGACCAGCTTGCTGTAAGAATAACCCGAAAGAAGCATCACTGACAAATCTGACCCTGACCGGATGGTTTGCAGGAAAATATCCAGAGCAGGTGCCTGATCAAATGGTTCGCCACCACTTATGGTAATGCCTTCAATGCCTGAGCTTCTGGAAACAATTTCGGTAGCGAGAAGTTCAGGATCAAAAATATGGGCAGGCTTAAAAGAATGAGTTTGAGGATTGAAACAACCCTTACAGTGTATTGAACATCCCTGGAGCCAGATAACTATGCGTTGTCCCGGACCATTGGCAAAGCTGCTCCACAGTATTGAATGTATGTTGATCTTTGATGTAAGTGTTTTATTCATCAGTTTTGCCCCTGGAAGGCACTCTGTTCAAGATCCAGGTCTTGTTGGCTGAACTCATCAGTATATTCGCGAATAATGATCTTTCCTCCCAACGCTTTTTCAAGGTTATTTGTCAATTTCAGACATTTTGAGCCTTTCACACCCCGTACCTCGATCGTAACTTTACCATCAGGGGAAATAAAAATGTCAATTTCCTGAATTTCACTCATGATTGTCCTGATCAGATCATCCTTCGTACCAAAATATGTATTGTATTGTTGGTTATATTTTCTTCTTCAAAGAATGTGAATTCTTCTTGCCCAAGTTGGTCTTTCACGGCATGGTAAGCATATCTGACTGTTAGTTTTTGCAGAAATTCTTCCTGGCTTTTTTCCCCTGCACCCCACCAGTCACCAACCAGTTCATAAAATCCGTCTTTTTTGCGAAAACCTGCACCATAACCACCGGCCTTAATCCTGATTTCCACTTTTTCAATTTTCCCTTCCAGATCACTGATTTCCAGATCGCCTTCCTGCCATGAGCATTGAAGATCGTTGAGCGCTTTCTTAAGGTATTCTATTGCAGTAAATTGTGTTTGTATCGTTGAAAAATGTGACATTATAGAATACTATCAGGTTAAGCGGATGATCGGATGATCAATCATCAGCGGTTTTCTTGTTTTATAATCAAAAACCGAAACACACAGCCTCTTGTTGCCGTCAATACTGAACCTTGCTGGAAACCGGGGATCGTCTTTGTCAGCAGGAGGATCAGCTTTAATAAAAGTTGGGTTTTTTTCGTTCATCCAAAAACTCGATAAAATTTTATCGTCTTGTTTCTGGGTAAACCGTGCGCCTCCCTGCATATCGAAAACGAGGTCGAAGGGCGAATTTTCATTGCTTATATGTTTCCGGTTCACCTCATAGATATCAAGCCCCAGGGAGGTTTGGTTATCAAAAGCAGCTTTGATTGTAAGTTCTTTTACAGGTTCTTTGGTAGGATATGGAGTACCTGCAGAAACTATGATTTCAAACTCATAATCTCTTTTAAGTGCATTATAATGCCTCAGTGCGTAATCATGGTGAATATGATCATAAAATCCAACTCCGCCTGCAAATGCTGCTCCACCCAAAACTGCTGAATCAATAGGACTATGATAATATACCCTGTTCCCAAAGATACGTGTCATGGTCTTTTTTACGGAAGGGATCAAGCTGGTGCCTCCTGTGAGCAAAACGGCCTTGATATGTTCCTTGTCGATCCCTTTTTCACGGGCATCGCTCATGGCATGATCTATCGTGTTTTGCATGGTGTGATAAAATCCTTTACTTTCCAGCAAATCTTCAAACGATGTTCTTGTCCATAATGCCGTAATTACATTGCCTGTATCTGGATCAGTAACGGAAAGATTAACACGCTCTTCAAACGAAAGCTTGATTTTGGCTTTTTCAACTTCGAGCAACAGATGCATCGAAAGTTTAAGTAAATCTTCGGGAGTGAGATTATTTTTTTTCAGCACATCCTGATACATCCAGTTATCAATACCCGATCCGCCGATTTCAGCCCCACTTTTACCAAGCACACGGCAACGATTACCGCCATTAGTATTTTCTTCTACCTTAACAATTGCCACATCGAGTGTTCCGGCCCCAAAATCAAAGATTAAATATATATCGTTAGCCTGAATATTCACACCATAACCCATGGCGGTTGCACTGGGTTCGTCAAGTAGCCGCCATCTTGTAATGCCAGATTTCTCGCACACTTGTGTTAACCAATCCTGGTAATGCTCGTACGAGTCAACAGGAACAGTGAAAACAACCTCTTCATTTTGTATGTCAATAACGGCGGCAATATAATCAAAAAGAATTTTCAAAAAATCGGCACCTGCCTGGGGATAGCTAATTCGCCGGTCACCAATATTTCGGGGCAATTCCATCCGGTTACTTATGTAGCGCTTCAGCCATTTGAAAGTAGCTGGCGATGATGCAAGACCCCTTGAGAGTACTGCATTTCCGATGAATGTGCCAGCAGTACTGTAACTGATGAGTGAAGGAATGCTGTATGATTCCATTTCGTGCCCTTCGAGCTTCAGAATATTGGTTTCCGAAATATCAGGAATAAATAATGATATCCCTTTCCTTTTCATTGGGTCCCAATATGCAACGCGGGTATTTGATGTTCCAAAATCAATTGCGATCTTAAATGCCATAATCTGTTATACTTTATCAACTAACGATTTGCTGATGATTTTTTCTCTGAATGTGTATCCGGGCAAACGTACCAATACTTTTTCATTTGGTGTGTATGAAAGGTCTGATTTGATGGGATGCATACACTCAGGATCAAACAAATATTGCTGACTAACTGTATGAATCGGCTTCAGTCCATAATCTTCAAGCGTTGATTCAATGATAGTAACAAGTTTGAAAATATTTTCGTTCTGAATTTCTTTTCCCTCTGCGGCCAGTGCTTTCAGAAGGTTTAATTGTGCGAGAGGGGATATAAGGTCAACAAAAATTTGTTGAATCCTTGCATCGGTGGATTCAGTTACCGATTTCTCTTTATTTCTGTATGATTCTTCAAGTAGTACTTTTTGATCGTCAAAGTTTAGCTGCAATTCACTGATGGTCAGCTTTAATCCTGATATTTCTGATTGCAATCTGAAAATAACAGCCTCTTCAGGTTTGGCTTCTGAAATTTCGGGTTCAGATCTTTTCTTACTGAAAGCGTTAAAGATTTTCTTGAATATTCTCATGATCTCCTCTAAAACGATTTTTATGGGTGCAATCAAATTACAATGGCTGTGTCTTCAATTCTTTTTTCGTATGTGCCAATTGCAATGATATTTCTCAGCGTGTAACCTGCTAGATGTGATAAGAGTAATGCCCAGTTTTTCAATTCGATAGGCCGATTACCGGCACTGGTGATGGCTTTGTTGATAAGTCTCAGCGAGTCAGGATCAATATTGACTGCACGAATTTGCAGCAAGCGTTCTTTAATCATCACAGGAATCAGTTTTTCCAGCCAATATTCACCTCCTTCAGAAGAAACAGGCAACGGATCCAGAAAGTTATCTGGTAAACGGTTAAAAGACAGAAAATATGCTAGTCTTACCAACCAATGTGGATGTGATTTTGCCAGTTGATGGTCGTTTTCAGTAAAAAGGTTTTTATTAGCCAGTGATGACATGGCAGTGATAGCTTCAGAAGGGGTTCCTGAATTGAAATACATCCTGAGAGTATCCTCCTGTATGGATAGATGATTATCAGTGATCCCATTATTAATCCATCTGTTGATAATCGTACCTGTAGAAAACTCAGAATCAGATACCAAACCCGGTTGTTCAAATTTCTGGCGGACGTTTTGTATCTGGCTAAGCAACTCTCGCTGGTCTTCAGTTTCTGGCCGCCACGACGATTTGGCAAGGGCATCAAGAGCTTTAATCACTGATCTTAGAGGAATAAAGAACATCAGTGCAAAAACCGAATCCATCAGATTGTCACGGGCATATACATTGATCATCAGTTCGGCTTCAGTTTCGTTGAGATCTTTAGCGACAAATTTCTTACGAACCTCTCCAAAAAGTCCTATCAGCCTGTTATCGTTGCTTAACAGGATGGCATTCCGGATTCTGTTTTGAATATCAATGGGTGCTGCCTGGTATTCTGCCCTGAGTTGCTGAAATTCAAAATCTAACGCAAGGTATTTTTCTATTTGTCCGGTGATGACAAGGAAAGAACAGCGTTTACTCAATTGTGCCGGCTGATAGTTCATTTCTATGGCGATTTGCCTGGCTGCATCGAGGTTGCCTTTTATTATTCCATCACATAATAATTCTACTGATGAGGGAGAACTAAGCGATTTCAATGCTCTGGCAGCATGGTGGCTGATTGTCTTGTCTTTGTCATGTAAAAATTTTACAAGAAATTCAATGTACATATTGCTGTCGCACAGCTGCACATTACCTGACTTTAAGGCAGAGGCCACCCTCACTTCAGCAGGATTGCCGGCAATATAACCAGTTTCAGTCAGAATGTCGGCCAATTTTTGTTCTCGTGACTCAAACCAGATTTTGCACAAAGTATCTACCGATCTTTTATTTTCCAGATTTTTTAAAGCTTGCAGAGCAATACGGGCTACCTCCGGATCGAATGAGGAAACCGCACCGGCAAGAATCAACACAGAATCAGGTGTATCAATGACAGCAATTTTTTTTATTGCCGACATACGAACAGAGTGGCCAATAAGCGGAAATTTCACTCTTAGCTTTTTGCCCAGTCTTCCTAATTCTTTTTTATTCATTGCTTATTTTTTATCTCACTTGTGCCAATGAAGAGTTAAATATTTTTAGCGCACCGAAATCCAATGTTATAGCTATGATAATCAGGTTTATCATATCCTCTCAGTGCACAACGGAAACGGTTGGTGTAATATCTTAACCATGAACCGCCCCTTATAACCCTGAAACTACCTGTTGCTGGCGGGACCATATCTCCCGATGCATAACGATTGTAAGTTTCAGCATCATACCATTCATAACACCATTCCCATACATTTCCTGACATCTGGTAAAGGCCATAAGGACTGCAACCTTCAGGATATTGCCAGATTTTACATGTTGTTTCAGATCCACGGTTCTTATCCCAGTGGTTGCGTTTTCCCATTTCCCATTTTGGACCCCAGGGATATTCACGCCCGTCGGTTCCGCGTGCGGCTTTTTCCCATTCAAGTTCTTCGGGCAAACGAAGCCCTGCCCAGTTGCAATAAGCCTGAGCGCCAAACCATGAAACTTTTACCACAGGATGTTGTTTTTTTTCATGGTACGCTTCGTATCCTTGTGGGGTTCTCCTTATAAAGCATTCAGAATCAAGATGTATCCAATTCTTAAGCAGGGTGTCACCCGGTCTTTTGATGTTCAGAAATTTTGCATATTGTTCATTGGTTACCGGATGTAAAGCCAGATAAAATGCAGGCAGGTACACAGGAAATGGATTTCCGGTGTCTTCTTCATCCATTGCTCCTCCTGCAAGGAATTCACCCCCCGGAATAAGCACCATCAAAGTGCCATCAATATTGTTTTCTGTTAGAAATTCCGGTTTCATGATTTAATGCCCTGAATGTTTATTCCATTTTTTTTCTCAGGTTAAGGCATAACCTGCTCGCCTGAGTTGATTCCGATCTGTATTTGAACAAATTGCTCTTCAGCTTCTTTTTTCTCAAGGAATGAAGCTGATTGGGCCCGGCCCTCGGTCAACCATGAACGCAGGGCTGTAATTGCTTCATTTTGAGAACTGCTCAGAGGAACCTGCCTTTTCAGTGATTCAAGTAAATCTGATGTGTCGAAATCACGTCCGGGATTTTTTTTATCGCTGAAAGCAAGATACATCGCATCAATGATCACCTGTTCAATTTCAGCACCAACATATCCTTCAGATTTCCTGGCCAGTGTTGAAACATCAAAATTTTGAACCACCCTTTTCCTTTTTCTGATGTGAACTTCAAAAATCTCTTTTCGTTCTTCATAAGTAGGAAGATCGAGGAAAAAGATTTCGTCAAAACGTCCTTTTCGTAATAACTCAGGTGGAAGATGCGCAATGTTGTTGGCAGTGGCAACCACAAATACAGGTTTGGTTTTTTCCTGCATCCATGAAAGGATCGAACCAAAAACACGCATGGAAGTGCCTCCATCACCAGTGCCAACAGAAAGTCCTTTTTCAATTTCATCAATCCACAGGAGGCAAGGTGATATTGTTTCTGAAAGCTGAAGCGCCCTTCGTGTATTTTCCTCCGACTGACCAACCAAACCTCCGAACAGTGCTCCAACATCCAGCCGTATTAATGGCAGGTGCCAGAAAGATGCAATTGTTTTGGCTGTCAGCGATTTTCCTGTTCCAGGAATACCAATCAATGCAATGCCTTTGGGAGAAGGAAGGCCATAATCCCGGGCTTCAGCCCCAAAAGCCTTTTCCCTGGTTCGAAGCCATTCTTTGAGAATTCCGAGCCCGCCAACATCATTCATGGTTTCAGAGGGCGAAAAAAACTCAAGTGCGCCCGATTCCCTGATGATCTGTTTTTTTTCTGCGTTCACCATGTTGATATCGCTTTCGTCAAGTACGCCATTGGTTACTATTGCCTTGGCGAAAACACGTTGAGCCTGGTTCGATGATAAACCGAGTGCTGCATGAAGTAGTTTTTCACGTCCCTGGGGAGTAAGATTTACTTTGACCCCCGGTGTGCTGATAAGTTTCGACAGGATTAGGTCCAGTTCCTTTACATCGGGAGGACGAAAATCAAGTAATACAGCATCATCTTTAAGTTCTTCGGGAATAGTCGAAACAGGGGTGGTGACCACAATGGTTTTTTTTGTGAATTTCAGTCGCTGAGCCATGTTTCTCAGTTTACGGATAACACGCGGTTGTCCGTTCCAGCATTGATGAAAATCGCGCAAAACAAAAACAGCTTCCCCGTCCAGTTTTTCTATCGTTTCGAGGGCACTGACCGGATCTTTGACTCCTTGTGGTGTTGAACTCTTTTTAGAACAGGAATGAAAAAAATCGGCGTGATCCCAAACCAAAAGCTGCCGGTCGGCTTTATCACAAACGTCCTTGATATCTTCAAGTATGCGTTCTTCCTCAAACGATACAACCACAATCAACGTAAAGCGCGACCGGAAATAAATATCAATCTCTTTTTTAAACTCCATAATATCTATGTATTATGTCTCCATCACCTGAGCATCTATGGTGTCATCAAATCTGCTACTCAGAGCTTGCTGGAAACATTTCTGCAAATGTAAAAATATATAAAATGCGAATGAAGTATTTGTAAAATTAATCCGGGATACTTTATCTGAAATTCTCAATGCACGGATACCTGCATTCAGTTAATACACAGGCAACGGGCTTGTTAAGCGGATGTAAAGAATGTGGATATTTTGTACCAGATATGGCATCCGTTTTACATCACACATGCAGGAAAGCAATGATGATATGTTTCGGCTGATCAG
Organism: uncultured Bacteroidales bacterium; assembly: GCA_964419945.1. Lineage (GTDB taxonomy): Bacteria > Bacteroidota > Bacteroidia > Bacteroidales > JAAYJT01 > JAAYJT01. Next base: position 8,542 of record CAYQRU010000036.1, read on the forward strand.
GGAGACGGTCATATCAATTTCAGGCTCACCAGCTTTTATTTGATGGCAGGGGTATGAATACCTCCCTGGCGATTTTTACAGCTTCCGCGAGCATTTCATCGTTCAGCCGGTGGGGAATTTCTTTTTCACCAATAAAAGAAACGAGTTCCAGTGTATCAAGATTACCCACAAGTTCGTAACCAGATAAAGGGCAGCCTCCAACACCTGTCAGCACGCTGTCATAATTTCTGCAGCCTGCATCCCAGGCAGCTTCAATTTTTTTATATAGTTTTTTCTTGCTGGTATGCAGGTGAAATCCAAATTCCATATCCGGAAATTCAGCGAAAACAAGCTCAAACAGCTTAAAAATGCTTTCGGGATCTGAAACACCCACGGTATCGGAAATAGCAATGTGCTGCACTCCAAGCCGGTTCAGCTTGAAGACCCACTCTGCGGCTACGTGCACATCCCACTTATCGCCGTAAGGATTTCCGAAAGCCATAGAAAGGTAAGTTCTGAGTTTCTTGCCGCTTTTATCGCTGATCTCAAGCAGCCGTTCTACCGTTTCCAGCGATTCTTCGGGGGTTCGGTTCAGGTTCATTTTCTGAAAAGTCTCAGAAATAGAAAAAGGATAACCGAACCAGCGTATCATCTCCCATGTGGCGGCTACTTCTCCCCATTTCGCATTGCCAATGATAGCAAGCAGTTCAGTCTGGCTCACGCCCGGATCAAGCCTGCGCAGCAAATCTTCGATGTCGGCAAACTGAGGAATAGCCTTGGGTGAAACAAAACTTCCAAAGTCAATGATATCAAAACCCACTTTCAACAAAGCATTGATATAGCGAGCTTTATTCTCAACAGGAATGATATACTTCAGGCCCTGCATCGCATCGCGGGGCGACTCGGTGATTTTTATGCTGGAGTTTGTGGACATCGGAGGTAGCGGGTTAAGTTAGGAGGGAAGAGGGGCGAGGGACGAGGGACGAGGGGCGAGTGAGGGTTGAAAGTGATGAGTGACAGTAACGAATGAAGGAAGTTTGAATATATAAATCAAGCAGATACATCATTGATTATTGGTTATTTGGTGTTTTTGATAATTTGGCTTCAAGGGTTTGTATGGATTTGGTTTGCATGGCGATGATTTGGTCTAAGGTAGCTACTCTTTTATCAACAATTGTTTTACAGAGAAGTTTATCCGATCTCTGATACCAGCCTTTTGATTCTCTTGCTGAACCGCGGCTTACTTTAAGGAAATAAGAATATTCCCTGTAAGTTCCACGCCCATAACCCTCCTCGATGTTTGCACCAATCGAACCGATTGATTTGGTCATTTGCCTGGCTATTTCCTTTCCCCGAATATCCTTCAGGAGAATTTCCGAATCCTCCCAAAACTCATTCCACAGAGCTCTTGCCAACTGATAAAACCTGAGATTGTCCAAATTATCTTTCACACCAAAAAATATTAAAATAAAACGAATGTAAAAAAAACTCTATCAAATACTTAACTAAAAAATTTACATAATCAACCACCTCCCCCATCACTCTCACCCGCCACCTTCACTCGCACCTCGCCCCTCTCACTCTTCACTTTCACTCGCCACTCGTCCCTCTCAAACTCCCAAATACCTCGCAATCACCACTCTCTGTATCTCCGATGTGCCTTCACCAATCTGGAGGAGGCGTTGATCGCGGTAGTGGCGTTCGATGTCGTAGTCTTTCAGCAGGCCATAGCCGCCGTGGATTTGAACTGCTTCGTCGGTAACTTCTTTGGCGATCTCTGAACAATAGAGTTTAGCCATCGCCGATTCCTTGCCATAGGGTAATCCCTGGTCTTTCAACCAGCAGGATTTGTAAAGGAAGGTACGGGCGAGTTCAATTTTCAGAGCCATATCGGCGAGTTTGAAAGAGATCGCCTGGAATTTCGAAATGGGCTGCCCGAATTGCTTACGCTCTTTTGAATACTGCAGCGCCAGTTCGAAGGCACCCTGGGCATGACCCAAGCCCATGGCTGCAATAGAAAGGCGGCCTCCGTCGAGTGTGCTGAGCATGATTTTAGAGCCTTCGCCACGTTTGCCAAGCAGGTTTTCTTCCGGAACCCGGCAATCGTCGAAAAACATTTCGGCAGTATCAGATGCCCGCCACATCATCTTATTATGTAGCGGTGAAGCTGTGAACCCCGGTGTGCCTTTTTCGACAATGATGCACGAAAATTCCTTTTTACCTTCATGATTCCCGGTAACTGCCTGAACGGTAACGCCTTTAGAAATTGATGCAGAGCCGTTGGTGATAAAAATCTTGGAACCGTTGATGATCCAACCATTGTTTTCGGAGCGGGCTGTAGTTTTGCTTGCACGTGAATCAGAACCGGCTTCAGGTTCAGTAAGGCCAAATGCCCATAGCGCTTCGCCGGTGCAGAGTTGGGGTATATACCTGCGTTTCTGCTCTTCGGTTCCATATTTAAGCAATGGACTAATGCCCAAAGAATTATGAGCAGCAATGGTGGCGGCCTGCGATCCATCCACCCGTGCAAGTTCCTCCACTGCAATAATATAGGATAATGTATCCATTCCCTGTCCGCCATATTCTATAGGAGTGTTGATCCCAAACAGGCCAATCTCACCCATCTTTCGGGTCAGTTCCAATGAAAATTCGGCTTTTTCATCCAGCTCGCGGGCAATGGGGCGAATTTCCCTTTCGGCAAAATCCCTGACAGTTTGCCTGATCAGTTGATGTTCTTCGTTAAGGTTAAAATCCATGACTTCAGTATTTTAAATTTACGATTTCCAATTTCGGATTTCCAATTTCGGATTTACAATTTCGAATTTCCAATTTCGGATTTACAATTTCGGATTTTGCTTGCAACTAATCCCTTAAATCTGCAATCCGAAATCGCCAATAAAAAATATTATATTTTTTCTGAGAGTTTTATCAGTACTGCGGCTCCGTTAACCATGGCTCCTTTTTTCACATTCACTGTTTCTACCATCGCATCATACGGAGCTATTATATTGTTTTCCATCTTCATGGATTCGATGGTGGCAACAATATCGCCTTTGGCTATTTTATCGCCTGGTTTTACTCTTACATCAATTACCTTTCCTGGCATAGGAGAAACAAGATCATTGTCGTGACGGTCACTTCCCTGACCCGAAGCACCAAGAACCGTTTCATCACTAAGCACATCGCCGCGTTTAACCTCAAAATCAAATCCATGCATCCGCACAATAAGATGATTGTTTTTATCAGTGGAGACTGTTGCTTTAAGCCGTTCATTATCAATTGTGAAATCAATCAAATGAGCAGTCATGCCGTGTAAAAGGCACTCAAAGATCTGCTTGCCTCTGATAAAAAAGAATCTGTCATTTCCCTGATCCAACACCCGGATACGGCACATCACCTGATCACATTGCACCGGAATCTGCATCAGATGCCGCCAGTAACCGGTTTGCTGCCAGATATCTGCCGGATGATGCTGCCGCGATTGTTTAATTGAAAATAGTAAAGCAGCAATCATAACCTCTGATGTGTTCAATCGTTTTCTTTCTGTCTGGATTACGGTATTGATCTTCCTGGTTTCATTGCTGCAGAAAGCAGTTGAAATGTTGTTGTTTCGGTATTCCTGATGCTGCATGATGCCTTTCAGGTAGTCGATATTGGTTTGTATCCCATGGATTACAACATCCTGAAGTGTTTTAATGGTACGATTAATGGCCTTTGGGCGGTCTTCACCCCAAACTACCAGTTTGCAGATCATCGGATCAAAGGAGCCGGAAATTTCTGCTTTTTCGAGGATGAAACTATCAACCCGGATGTTTTTCCCCTGTGGCATGGAGTAATAATGTATTGTCCCCGGTGAAGGTAAAAAATCATTTGCAGGGTCTTCAGCATAAATCCGGCATTCTATGGCATGTCCATTTTGACGTACTTCTTCCTGCCTAATCCTCAATGGTTTACCACAGGCTATCTGAATTTGTTCCTCAACGAGATCAATACCAGTAACCATTTCGGTAACAGGGTGTTCAACCTGTATCCTGGTGTTCATTTCAAGGAAGTAAAAATTGTGATGCTGATCTACCAGGAATTCTATCGTTCCGGCGCTGCAATAACTTATGGCTTTTGCCAGCCTCACTGCTGATGCACAAATCTCCGCACGCTTTTCAGATGAGAGGGTAATTGAAGGCGATTCCTCAATAATTTTCTGGTAACGCCGCTGGATAGTGCATTCACGTTCAAAAAGATGAATCACGTTTCCAGATTGATCACCGAGCACCTGTACCTCTATATGGCGTGGATTTTCAATATATTTTTCAATATATACTGTAGGATCTCCAAAATAACTTCTGGCTTCACGCTGAGTGCTGGTTATCGCTTCACTGATCTCAGATTTCCTGTGTACAATACGCATCCCTTTGCCACCACCACCGGCAGCAGCTTTTATCAAAAAAGGGAAGTCTGATTCTGCAAGATCCGGGATATCCTTACCTTCTTCCAAATTATAACCGGGTGCCAGGGGTAAACCCGATTTCACCGCAAAATCTCTTGCCTGTAATTTATTGCCCATCAACAGGATTGACTCGGGAGAAGGGCCGATGAATACCAAACCGGCTTCTTTACAGGCCTCGGCAAATGCATGGTTCTCAGATAAAAAGCCATAACCCGGGTGCACCGCATCGCATTGGCTCAATCTGGCAATATCAACGAGTTTGGAAATATTGAGATAGGTATCGGCAAGTGCGCCGCTACCCAAAGAAAAAGCCTCATCAGCCAGTTTTATATGCAGGCTTTCTGAGTCAGCTTCATGAAATGCTGCAACAGTTTTTATGCCCATGCGTTTGGCGGTGCGCATGATTCGGACAGCAATTTCACCACGGTTGGCAATGAATATTTTTGATATTTCCATGAGATGAGTTTTAAAAGCGAAATTATCAGCTATTACAGAAATTCAGAAATCCAGATCATGTTACTAATCAGCATGATTTGAATACTATCCCGGGTTATTACGCCAGCCGGGATTTCGTTTTTCCAGAAAAGCATTCATTCCTTCCTGTGCTTCACTGGTGAGTCGTTGCGAAGCGATCATTCTTGCTGTATACGCAAGTGCTTCTTTCAGTGGTATTTGATTTATTACATTGTAAATTAACGTTTTACATCTGATAACAGCTTCAGGACCAGCTTCACGCAAGAGCCTGATGGTATCATTCAGATAATCTTCTAATTGTTCTTCCGGTAAAGAATGGTTTACCAGGTGGTATTTTTCAGCCTCAGTTCCATTGACTCTTTTACCGGTTAGCATCCATTCACGGGCTACAGGTTCTCCGATCCTTTTAATCACATAAGGTGAAATACAGGCAGGAATGATTCCAATTTTCACTTCGCTGAGTGAAAAAACAGTGTTTTCTTCACAAATGACAATATCGCTCGCAGCAAGAATCCCGTTAGCACCTCCAATGGCAGCACCATGCACAACGGCAATCACCGGCTTGCTGAAAGTATAAATGGCATACAGACATTCACTCAGGTCGAGGCTCTCCTGATAATTTTGCTCAAAAGAAAAGTCTTTCACAGCACGCATCCAGTTCAGATCGGCACCTGCACAGAACGATTTTCCTTTACCACGGATTACAACAGCCCTCAATTTTTCCAACTTTTCAAGTTCCTTGAAGACCGTGATCAATTCAGTAATCGTAACATGGTTAAAAGCATTGCGTACCTCCGGACGGTTCAGCCAGATGGTAGCAATATCATGCTTGATTTCCGGTAAAATCGTTTGATAAGTCATAGTTGCTTCTATATTCGTTTCACAATCAAATATTTGATCAAATTGAGCAGGTTTACATTCTGAATACACCATACCCGGTTTCTTCAAATTTCTTGTTCAGCGACATGCTGATACCCATTGCCAGTATCTTCCTGGTATCTTTCGGATCAATGATGCCGTCGTCCCACAGCCTTGCCGTGCTGTAATAAGCTGAGCCTTCATGTTCGTATTTGTCAAGTATGTCCTGACGTAGTTTATTTTCTTCTTCCACACTGAAATCAACACCTTTCGATTGCAGCTGATCTTTTTTAATGGACACAAGCACCTGAGCGGCCTGTTCTCCACCCATCACTGAGATTTTTGAAGTTGGGTACATAAACAGCAACCTGGGTTCATACGCCCTTCCCGCCATGGCATAATTGCCGGCGCCAAAACTACCTCCAAAAACCAAAGTAAACTTTGGCACCCTCGCATTGGCAACGGCATTGACCATTTTTGCACCGTCTTTTGCTATTCCACGGCGCTCGTATTCCTTGCCGACAATGAATCCTGTAATATTCTGCAGAAAAATGACCGGAATTTTCCGGGAGGCACAGAGTTCGATAAAGTGAGCCCCTTTCAGTGCTGATTCAGAAAAAAGTACTCCGTTATTGGCAAGAATTCCTGCAGGGAAGCCCATGATGTGTGCAAAACCGGTAACAAGTGTCGGGGCATAACGTGCCTTGAATTCATGCAAACGGCTGCCATCCACCACCCTGGCAATAATTTCCCTGGCATCAACGGCTTTACGAAGATCAACAGGCAGGATTCCGTAAAGTTCTTCAGGATCGTACCAGGGCTCTTCAGGAGTAACGATATCGAGTACCTGGCGTTGGGGTACTCTGAGTGTCTTAAAGATATTTCGGCAAATCCGCAGGGCATGATGATCATTCACAGCATAATGATCGGCAACGCCCGATATTGATGTATGAACATCGGCGCCTCCCAGTTCTTCTGCACTCACTTCTTCACCAGTAGCTGCTTTCACCAGGGGTGGGCCACCGATAAAAATAGTTCCCTGTTTACCAACGATGATGGTTTCGTCGCACATGGCTGGTACATAAGCACCTCCTGCAGTGCAACTTCCCATGACAATGGCAATCTGAGGAATACCGGCTGCACTCATTCTGGCCTGGTTGTAAAAAAATCTTCCGAAATGATCGCGATCGGGAAAGACCTCAGATTGCTGAGGCAGAAAAACACCGCCGGAATCCACCAGATATACTGCCGGCAGATGGTTTTGCATGGCTATTTCCTGTGCCCGGACATGTTTGCGAATGGTTTCCCTGACATATGTTCCACCTTTCACTGTAGCATCATTGGCCACGATCACAGATTCCCGTCCGTGAATAACTCCGATACCGGTAATAATTCCTGCCGAAGGAAATTCGTTGTTATACATATTGAACGCTGCCAGAGGCGACAATTCGAGGAAAGGAGTATTCGGGTCAATCAACAGGTCAATGCGTTCGCGTGCCAGGAGTTTGCCCCGCTCACGATGTAATTTTACAGCTTTTTCCGATGCTCCGTTGACAACTTCTTCCATTGTCATACGATGATTGTTGATCACCTGCAGGTAAGCATGACGGTTCTCGATATATGCTGCGGAGGCAGTATTGATGTTTGATTCAATCCGGTACAAGGTGTGTGATTTTTAGTGTGTCTGATGAGGTGTAAAAGTAAACAAAAGTATTGCTCACAAGGCAATGTATGTCAAAGAAAAACAATAAGGGGCAGCGGATTGTTCAGGCATCATTAAATCCGGAATTGTATCATGAGTAAGAATTCCGGGTGATCAGTCTTGAGTTGCAAAAGTGACGGGCAGCAATGCCCAGTACAACTGATGGTGGGCAGAGTCAGGGACAGGCCGGGCTCAGAATAGACTGACAATTGCACAGCAAGCTGTTTATACCGGGCTTTCGGAATTTGTCGAATCGCTATCAGATTTAAATATCTTACTGCAAATTACAACGTAACAAATGTAAGGGACCTTTAACAGTGGTAAATTCTGGTGAAGATAACGGGTTCAAAGTAATTCTTTCATCGGATCCCAGAATACATTTTCAAATTCCACAATCTGATCATCCTCAATCCGGATGCCTTCACTTTCCAGGAGTTGCTGCATAACCTTCTGCCCGCCAAAATGATGTTTGCCTGTGAGGACTCCGTTACGGTTAACCACACGGTGTGCCGGAATTGATTCTGAATGAGAATGTGACGCATTCATGGCCCAACCAACCATCCGGGATGAACCTCTGGTTCCGAGATATGAAGCAATTGCTCCGTAAGAGGTAACACGTCCGAAAGGAATAAGTTGAACAACTTCATAAACTTTCTGAAAAAATGAATCATCTTTTTGCATTGAATGCATATTTGTGTCATGCTTTTAGAAAAGTTATGAAATGAGTCTGAACCTCAGGTACTTTATACTAATCCCCTGATCAAGAAACATTTTCTCATAGAATGTCTGTACACACGAGGCATCATCATGAATATTCAGGCTATACAGATCGAAGGCATGAAAAAGTAGTTCATGATTTTGTTGAGTGATGGTTTCGAGAGTGTACTCAAAAAGAGCAGTATTATCCGTTTTAAGATGAATGATACAACCAGGTTGGGATATATTTTTGTAATGGGCCAGGTGGCGGGGTGATGTAAGCCGTCTGCGCTGTCGTGAATTTCGGGGTTGGGGATCAGGAAAAGTGATCCATATCTCACTGATTTCGCCAGGCGCAAAAAAACGCTCGATCAATTCAATACGGGTACGTATAAAACAAGCATTATCAAGATTCTTCTCAATGGCCGTTTTACAACCCCGCCACAACCGGGCACCTTTATTGTCAATACCGATGAAATTCACATCCTGGTTTTTTTCGGCTAATGCTACTGTATATTCTCCTTTCCCGCAACCTAATTCCAAAACAATGCGGTGATGGTTTCCGAAATATTTTTCTGCCCATTTACCTTTCAGCGGGTAATCTTTCAAAAGATCAAAATAACCAGCCTGTATAAGATTTGGGAACGATTTACATTCCCTGAACCTTTCAAGTTTGTTTTTAGTCAATTTGCGTTCAGATTGATGAATGATGTCATGCAGAAATACGACGAAATTACATTCTCAGCAGCCATGCACCGGGGTTTTGCTCCTCCCGGATTCTTGCGAGCTGCTCAAGGGCCTGTTGCTTAAGTACACAGGAAACAATACTTACGCGGTACATCCCTTCGGACGATTCGATTACCTTTGCATTCCAACCCAGATTACTTAATTCACCTGACAAATGTTGTGCATTGGTATCATTTTCAAATGATCCGACAATGATGTAATATGCACGCTGACCGGGAGCCGGAATGTCGCACCCGGCAGGGGCAGGGGGTTGAGGAATTGTTGTTTCAGTTTCAGGGGTGGTAAGGGTAGTTACTGATGTATTTTCTTCATTGCCTGAGGTTTCCGGGACCGGTTCTGTATATTCAGGAACAAATGATTCATGAAGGGCATCCTGCTCATTAATAATTGGAGCGGTTGCGGATCTTTGCTCACCGGTTTTTATCTGATAAGTATTTTGAGTTGGTCCGGGGAAATGACGGCGAAAGGGTATGATGAGGCCGGAGTGTTGATGGGCAAATTGTTGCAGGGTATCGAGATGCATGATGCTCCAGACACCTGCTGCTACCAGGGGAACGGTAATGACTGCCGCCCATGCAAGTCGGCGGATCTTTCTAACCATTGGCTTGCGCACCGGCTTATGATAGTTTACTCTGACCGGTTTATATTTGCGGATACGCTTTTTAACTGGCGGAATTACAAGCGCTTTCAGTCCAAAAGCCTCGTCAAAAAAATTTTGATCCGGATCGGGTTTAAATTCCAACCTGCTGCTTTTGTTGATATGAAATGTACCAATTCCATCGAGTGTAAGGGTCTTCCCTTCCTTTAACATCTCATGCCAGGAAGCTACTGCCTGTCTGATCAAATGCATGGCTTCCTCAAAACTGCATGACAAATTCTGGCTCACCGTAGTTGCCAGCAAACCATCGTTGATGGTCAGGTTGGAGTTGAAAACAAGGAATTTACGGGGAGGAAGAATGGTGTGCGTAGCTGCCTGAATTCTGGCGGCTTCATAGTTGGCAATGAATGCCCCGAACTCCGGAACGATCACGCAATCATGCTGCTGAAGCAGGCTGGTAAGATACTTTTCGAGGTTCATACAAATAAAACTGGAGCACAAAACTAAAACAGAAATTGCGAATTTTCAAGAAATGTTGGTAACTTTTGATAAATCGTCAGGAGTATCAATAGCCATGCTTTCATAACCGGTTATCTTTACACGGATATTGTAACCATGTTCAAGCCACCTCAGTTGTTCGAGTTTTTCAGCCATTTCAAGCTTTGAAGGCCTTAGCTGGCAGATTGATTGAAGTATATCACTCCGGTATGCATACATGCCGATATGCTTGTAATACACATCCTTATTTTCCTGGTTTTCATGCAAAGAATCGCGCAGGAATGGAATGGGTGACCTTGAAAAATACAAAGCATGGCCACATATTTTAGTCACTACCTTTACGCAATTAATATTGCTGATTTCAGCATCGTTCGTTATTTTCTTTTTAAGGGTAGCTATTTCAGTGTCAGGTTGACCGAACATGCCCACCAATTCGTCAATTTGTTCCGGATGGATAAATGGCTCATCACCCTGGATATTGACAATGATCTCTTTATCGGTGCATTTTTTACCTGCCAGTAAAATCTGAAAAGCTTCAAGGCATCGTTCCGTTCCGCTATTGTGATAAACTGACGTCATAAGAACTTTTCCATTATTTTGAAATACATGGTCGTAAATCCTCTGATCGTCGGTAGCAACAATCACATCTTTCAGCGACCCGGCTTTTAGTGCCTGTTCATAAACCCGCATGATCATTGATTTTCCATGGATCATTACAAGGGGTTTACCCGGAAAACGGACTGAACCAAAGCGCGCCGGAATAATGGCAATACCTTTACTCATAATTTCATGAAATCTGCTGCAAAGATAAATTTCTTTCAGGCAATCCGTTAAAAACCAGATTTGTCATTCCCTGAATCTAACGCATGACTTATCCTGGAGTACCTGAGATGACCCCGACCTGGAAAATCTTACAAATTGAACTGAAAGTCGTATGAATTTCTGATTAAAGCATTTAAAGCGCTGATTATTACTAATTTTGAATAGTAATAATGATAAAGGTTTTAGTCGGTTTGAAAATTGGTTTATGCAAGCTCAAATTTTTTTAATTTAGCCTGCGCATTATTCCTGTATAATAATTATTGTAATAAGTTGTTTTTGAATGTATAACATCTGGCTGGGATGCCAGTTTCCAATTCATTTTCATGAACGATAAACCATTACTATTCAGAAAACTCGACCTGATCACAGGATGGATTGTTTTTGCCATTGCCACAGTGGTCTACTTTCTTACTGTTGAGCCAACCACCAGTTGGTGGGATTGTGGAGAATTTATTGCCACTGCTTACAAACTCCAGGTTACACATCCTCCCGGAGCACCGCTTTTTCAGATGCTTGGAAGAATATTCAGCCTGTTTGCAGGCGATGGATCAAATGTTGCCCTGATGATCAACCTGATGTCAGCTCTTTCAAGTTCTTTTACAATTTTATTCCTTTTCTGGAGCATCACCATGCTGGCAGAAAAAGCACTGAAAAATTCCGGTGAGCTGACCGACGCCAAAATTTATGTTATCCTTGGCGCTGGTATTGTAGGCTCGCTGGCATATACATTTTCTGATTCATTCTGGTTTTCGGCTGTTGAAGGGGAAGTGTATGCCATGTCATCGTTTTTCACTGCGCTGGTTTTTTGGGCGATCCTGCGTTGGGAACGTGTTGCCGGTGAAAAACGCCATTTACACTGGATGGTTTTTATTGCCTATCTCATAGGCCTTTCCATTGGCGTACATTTGTTGAACCTCCTGGCAATTCCGGCCATTGCTTTCATTTATTACTTTAAGCGCTATCAGGTCACTCCCAGAGGAATTCTGGCAACCGCTTTCATATCGGTAATCCTGATCTATTTTATTATGAACCTGCTTATCCCGGGAATTGTGAAACTTGAAGCAAAGACTGAATTGTTGTTTGTCAATACTTTTGGACTTCCCTTCAATTCCGGAACCATCATTTTCTTCCTGTTGATTGCCGGATTAATAGTGTGGGGATTGCTGTATACCCATCAAAAGGGAAAAGTGTTGTTGAACAATGCCTTGCTTGCTCTCACTTTCATCCTGATTGGGTATTCTTCATTTTTTATGATCGTGATCCGGGCCAATGCCAATCCACCACAGAACATGAACAATCCGTCGGATGCTATGTCGTTGCTATCTTATCTTGGCAGAGAGCAGTACGGCTCGTGGCCGTTATTATACGGTGCGTATTACAACGCCCCGCTTGATCCGGAAAATCCTTACTCAGACGGGAGCCCGGTATACCGGAAAGATGCATCGCTGGGCAAATATATTGTTGTTGACGACCGAAAGAGTACCATTCCAAATTACGACCCCCGCTTTGAAACCATATTTCCACGAATGTGGAGCAGTACGAGAAGTTCACATATTGATGCCTATAAAGCCTGGGGTAAAATCAAAGGAACTCCCGTTTCAGTGACAAAGAACGATGGTACCCGCGAAATTCTTTATAAACCCACATTCATTGAGAATCTTCGCTTTTTCTTCGATTACCAGGTGAATCACATGTACATCAGGTATTTTATGTGGAATTTCGTGGGAAGGCAAAACGATATTGAAGGACATGGAGGTATCCGTGATGGAAACTGGATAAGCGGCATCAGTTTTTTAGATAACTGGCGTCTTGGCGATCAGAGCAACCTGCCTCCATCCATGCAAAATCCGGCACACAACAGGTTTTATTTCCTTCCGCTGCTGCTTGGAATCATAGGTCTGTTGTTTCATTGGAAACATAATTATAAGGATACTGTTGTTGTTGCCCTGATGTTTTTTATGACCGGACTTGCCATTATCATATATCTGAACCAAACTCCCTATCAACCAAGGGAACGCGATTATTCCTATGCAGCTTCTTTTTATGCCTTTGCTATCTGGATTGGATTGGGAGTCATAGGTTTGTGGGAGTTTCTGAGTAAAAAGCTGGAACCTGGATTATCTGCCATACTGGTTACTGTTATTACATTGCTGTTGGTACCTGGAATAATGGCAAAAGAAGGATGGGACGACCATGACCGCTCAAATAAATTCATTGCCCGGGATTTTGCACATAATTACCTGGTTGCCTGCGATCCGGATGCCATTTTGATATCCTATGGCGATAACGACACCTTCCCACTGTGGTACATTCAGGACGTTGAAGGTGTGCGAACCGATGTCAGGGTTGCCAACCACATGCTTGCTTCAGGCGATTGGTATGTACATCAGCTGGCGCGAAAAGTCAACAATTCTGACCCCCTGCCGTTTACTCTGACAAATGAACAATACGGACGTGGCTCCAACGATGTTGTATACTTTTGGGATCGCGGAATTCCGGATCACAGGGAGTTGAAAGAAATCATCAATTTTATTGCCAGCGAAGCTGATAATACGAAGGTGACCTTAGGAGGTCGCCAGTTAAATTATTTTCCTACCAAAAAAGTAAAAATGACAATCAATCGTGAGGCTGTCATCAGCAACGGGATTGTTCCTCCTTACAAGACCGATCGTATTGAACCTGAAATAAAGTGGGAAATCAATCAGAATCATTTGTATCGCAACGACCTGGCAGTGCTGGACTTCGTGGCCACCAACAACTGGAAACGCTCGTTGTATTTTACCAGCCCGAGGGAAATATTAAGCACGCTCAACCTTGATGAATATTTTCACCTTGAAGGGTTTGTATATAAATTTATGCCTGTCAAAGCCGATCATTACTACCGGGGCATGGGAGGTATCAATGTCGAAGCATCGTATGATGCCATGATGAACAAAGCGAAATGGGGCAACATCAACGATCCGGATGTTACCATTGACCGCGAGAGCATGCGTAATTCAATGTTCCCACGCCAGAATTTCATGCGCCTCGCACAGGCATTACTCGATGAAAACAAAACAGATTCTGCAGTGGCTATTGCCGACAGGTATCTCGAAATTTTCCCCAATGAGAAATTCCCCTACGACCGGTTTACCACCGCCTTTACCGAAGTATATTATGAAGCTGGTCAAATAGATAAGGCCAATGAACTGGTAAGTACCATCGCCAATAATTTTATGGCCGAAATTGCCTACTATGATGCTCAAAGAACTTCCATTGCTTCCTATTACCAGGAAGATCGGGAAATAGCCATGATCATGCTGCAGCGCCTGGCTTTATCTGCCAGAGCTTATGAGCAGCAGGCAGTGGCTGATGAGATCAATGGTTTTATTTCGATGCGGGAAAGGAAGTGACTATTATAAATTGGCAGAGTCCCGGATATTTTGAATATACGGCTGTCTCGTCTGATTTGGTTAACCTGCGCGGATGATCATCCGTAAGGAAAAATCAATGCATTGTGTAATCCGAATGCTTGCTTACATGTTCTTTCGCCAAAGAATAATAATTCCTGTGATAACCAAAGGAATACTGAGTATCTGACCCATATTCAGAACCATGCTTTGTTCGAAAGTTACCTGGGGCTCTTTTAGAAACTCAATGAGTATTCTTACGCCAAACACCAGAATCAGGAACCATCCGAAAAGTACACCCCTCGAAGGCTGACGTTTTTCTTTCAGATAATACCACAGTAAGAAGAAAAATATAGCAAGATACGACAGCGCTTCATAAAGTTGCGTTGGATGACGGGCAAACGTATCCACCCTGGCGAAAATAAAGCCCCAGGGCAAATTGGTTGGCTTACCGAATATTTCAGAATTAAAAAGATTCCCCATCCTGATAAAAAATCCTGATAATGCAACCACAACCACAATGCGGTCAATTAACCACATAAAATGAAGTTTTTCACGCTTTGAAAACCACCACAAAGCCACGATAATAGATACGGCAGCACCATGGCTGGCCAGGCCCCCTTCCCAGATCATCAGAATTTCGAGAGGATGCTTCAGATAATATTCAGGTTGATAGAAGAGTACATGCCCCAACCGGGCGCCAACAATGGTGGCAACAATCATCCAGGTGGAGAGTTTATCTAATTTGTTCCCGGCAATACCCTCCCTGCGAAACATTTGCTGCACAATCAGATAACCAAAATAAAAAGAAAACACAAACATCAAACCGTACCAGCGCACCGAAAATTCACCAACCCTGAAAATTTCAGGACTGACATCCCAGGTAATAAAAAGGTTCATAACAATCATTTTTCAGCAGAGTAAAACCTTTGGTTTTCATGTTTATTGCGAATATCGCAAATAAAATTTCTTACTGCTTCTTCCAGCGCATTGGTCTCGGGGGATCTTGAAAATCCAGTGAATTTGTCCTTGCTGGTCAACACATGCCTGAGCTGAAAATCAGCCTGATATGCAAAATCAGCAATTCCCTGCTGTTTCAGATATGCAGCTAAATATTCCTGCTCAGTTTGGCCGGGTGTTGGCACAAAAAATACCTTTTTCCCAAGTGTAGCCAGATCCATGATCGTGGAATACCCTGAACGGCAAACCACCATACCTGCATTTTCAATCATCTGATGAAGCCGGGCAGTAGGCATGTGAGGGTATATGAGAGGATTTCCTGTGATTTTCGGTTTCTGATCTGATTCCGGCATTCCCTGCAGTATCACAATTTTTTTATGAAATCCTGCCGCCTGTGTCTTGATCAGGTTTTCGAATATACTGCGCTGTGGTTCCGGCCCGGAAATAAGCACCAGTATTTCGGCAGGAGTAGAAAAATCAACGGATGATGATGCAGATCCTATACGCTCTGACCCTGCAAAACGGCTTAAAGGTCCAATAAACCTGTGCCGGACTTTAGGGCTGACCGGATGGCCTAAGTTGCCTGAAAGCCAGGGTGGTGTTTCGTTGTCGGGTATCCAGAGCAGGTTGAATTTTCTGATGAAACGATGATGCAAAAAATACAGGAGCGGCTCTGTAAATTTCAGCCATTGCGGGGATTTGATGCGCACCTGGTGGGTCATATAAACACAGGTAACACGTTTGCTCCATAACCCAAAGCGGTTGTCAGAAATAATACCATGAATGTTGTACCGGCGAATGATCTTTTTAAGTTTCCGGTGTTCCCCGATCATATCGCGCATAATTAAAGGCATTGAGAGAAGCATGGCTGCTGTCATTTTACCTCTTTTACTGTAGAAAAAGCGGTAAGATGGTAGATAAATGAACCTGCATTGCGGGAACTCCAGCCTCAGAAATTCCAGAGATCGTCCACTGCCAGCAATCAGTACCGGGCAATCTGATTTCAACAATATACGAATTACAGGTACACAGCGGGTAGCGTGACCCAATCCCCAGTCAAGCGGGCATACCAAAATGTTCGGTGCGTTCGGCAATTAATTTTTTGATTATTTTTACCTGCTTTTTAAAAAAGAGAAATTTCGCAGTAACCAGTAACTTTTTTTCTGACTTGTAAAAATACAATTCCTCAGGAAATAGCATTCCTTTAATTTGAAATTATTGTATGGGTTTATTACATCAGATCGCTTTGACTTTTATTCCGGGAGTGGGAGATGTGACCGGTAAGAAACTTATTGCCGTTTGCGGTAGTGCCGAAGCAGTCTTTACCGAAAAAAAAAGTGCACTGCTTAAAGCCGAACGTGTTGGTGATCAGGTTGCCGGCAGCATAGTTGAGAATCGAACCAGGGCGTTGGACAGGGCTAGCCGTGAAATTGAGTTTATCAACCGGTATAAAATCAGTGTTTGTGCTTTCACTGATAAGCAATATCCATCAAGACTCCGGGAATGCATTGACGGCCCTATGGTAATTTATTATAAGGGCAATGCAGACCTCAACCACCCAAAGATTGTTTCTCTGGTTGGAACCCGTCGGGCAACTCCTTATGGAAAAGATATCTGCGAAAAGATTATCCTTGGACTGAAGAGCATGGATGTGATGGTAATCAGCGGTCTGGCATACGGGATTGATACATGCGCCCATAAGAATTCACTCGAAAACGGGCTTAAGACAGTAGCTGTTCTGGCGCACGGACTTGACAGGATCTATCCTCCCTTAAATAAAACATTAGCTGAGCGTATGTTGCATCAGGGTGGCCTGTTGACAGATTTTCCGAGCGGAACCAATCCCGACAGGGAAAATTTCCCGTCGCGCAACCGTATCATCGCAGGATTGTCGGATGCGGTGATTGTTGTGGAAGCAGGCATGAAGGGAGGAGCATTGATTACCGCTGAAATTGCCAACTCTTACAACAGGGATGTTTTTTCGGTACCCGGCAATATCGGCAATTATTTTTCTGAGGGCTGCAATTTCCTGATAAAGACCAACCGGGCAGCCTTACTTCAATCAGCCGACGATATCATGTACATGATGGGCTGGGCTGAAAATGTTAAAAAACCAGCCGTACAAAGGAAATTAATGATTGAATTAAGCCCGGACCAGGAAAAAATAATGTCTGTCATCCAGGAAAATGGTGAAGCGAGTATTGACAGGTTATGCGATGAAACAAACCTTAGCCCAACATTGGTAGCCAATGCTTTGCTGAATCTTGAATTTGAAGGTTTAATAAAAACCTTACCCGGGAAAATGTACAGACTTGTTTAATTATGTAATTGCCGTTTTTTACCAGTCACAGGTCCTTTTTCACGGTAACCTGCTCATTCCAATGGCTTTGTTGATTAATATCCCCACAATCAGGATAGATCCTGCGAATACAACCATGATCAGACTGGGATCGGAAATAATGAAGCAGAATTCAAATACAGCATGAAAAGTAGCGGCTGCAAAAAGTCCGGTCGTGGAATCAATAAAGGCGTTGCGGCGCAGTTTTCCTAATCCCATAAAAAATCCCAGGATAATGGCAGTAATAATGTTGGCAGGCAATGTAAGCAGGCTGCGGTAAACATCATTTGTTGTTTCCTGCATAAAAGTTATGTTCCAGAGAATGGCAGCAAGGGTAAAACCCAGCGAAGCCATCATGGCAAATACTATCCCGTCGGCAGGATTATTAAAGTCTGTACGGCGGCTTGTCACAAGCCGTATGACAAGGAACTTACCCAATTCGCGGACAAAACCTGCCACAATAATAGAGTAGAAAACTACCCTGCGAATACTGTTGCCCATTGGGAACAATCCAGCCAGATTTGATAAATATACGCTCAAAACATTCAACAGAATGCTGACAAAACCCCAGATAAAAATCACAAGCAGAGCGGAAGCTGCACTTCTTCTGAGCCTGAATCCGAGGATGCCATAGATCAGCAAAGCTATCACCAGTGTAACAATGCCAGATATAAGATTGTTGACAAACATACAGGAGGTATTTGGTTGGGAAAAATAATTTGTAAATTTACAACAAAATTCAAAACCACAAAAAATGGAAGAAGTAATTGTTAAAAAACTTTCAGAAAATGAAATTGAAGCACGTGCCATGCGTTCCTGGCCTGTATGGGAAAAAGAAATATCAAGGTTTCCCTGGCAGTACGATGGCGATGAAGAGTGCCTCATTATCGAAGGTGAAGTAACCATTGAAACTGCTAAAGGGAATTTCAGGATCAAAGCAGGCGATTTTGTGATTTTCCGCAACGGTCTGAAATGTGTTTGGGATATCAGGCAACCGATCCGTAAATATTATAATTTTCCTGATTGATTATCAATATTATACATTATTTTGGAAGGAGTTGTTACCAAATCAACGGGTAGTTGGTACACCGTCAGGCTGGATAATGGAGTCCGCGTAGAGTGTCGTTTAAGAGGTAAATTCCGCACTGACGAAATCCGCACTACAAATCCTGTCGCGGTCGGCGACAGGGTTCGCATTGTAACTGAAAAGGAAAAACTGATCGGGTCCATAACAGGAATTATTCCACGGCATAATTATATCATCAGGCGATCGGTTAAACTCTCAAAAGCCTCTCATATCATTGCGGCAAACCTTGATCAGGCCTGGTTGATCACAACATTGGCCTTGCCCCGTACCTCGATCGGATTTATTGACCGCTTCCTGGTTACAGCTGAAGCTTACCATATTCCAGCCTGCCTTATTTTCAATAAGCTTGATATTTATGATCCGGCAATGCTCAGAAACCTTGATCAGATAAAGGCACTGTATGAATCGGTTGGATACAGGTGTTTTGTTGTATCAGCCCTGCGTGGTGATGGTATTGATCAATTAAGGGATGCCCTTAAAAATAAAACCACCTTGCTTTCAGGCCATTCAGGAACGGGCAAATCGGCTCTGATCAATGCAGTTGAACCCGGATTAAATATACGCACCAGTGAGATTTCATCCTACCATCAAAAAGGCAGGCACACAACTACTTTTGCTGAAATGTTTGAGCTTTCCTTTGGCGCCTGTATTATTGATACTCCGGGTATACAGGAATTCAGCCTTACGGATTTTGACCGCAGGGAAGTTTGGGAACGCTTTCCTGAAATGCGGGCAGTGAGCATGGATTGCCAGTTTAATAACTGTACCCACACCCATGAACCCAGGTGCGCAGTAAAACAGGGACTTGAAAACGGAACGATCAGCAGGATCAGATACCAAAGCTACCTGAGCATCCTGAACGATGAGGAACTCGATATCAATGAGTGGGATTAATGGACAGGTCTGAAATATTGAATATGTAAGCTTTTCCTGAAGGTTTAAAAAATAATCATGAAGCCAGTATGCACGTGTAATCGGTCATCAACATTTAGTTACGGGCAGGGAACCTCCCGCCACACAATTTCTGTAATATTCCAACACCTCAATACAACCCACCATGCGCATCGTCATTCAAAGAGTAAGTGAAGCATCGGTAACCATACAAAACCGGACAGCAGGCAAGATCGGCTATGGAATTCTGATACTTTTAGGTATAGAGCATACTGATAATCACGAAGATGTTGACTGGCTGTGCGGAAAAGTATCGAAGCTGAGGATTTTCAACGATGAACAGGGAGTCATGAATCTCCCGATCAGTGAAATCAATGGCGAAGTGCTGGTTGTCAGTCAGTTTACCCTTCACGCCAGCACCCGCAAAGGAAACCGGCCTTCATATATCCGGGCAGCAAGACCTGAAACAGCTATTCCACTGTATGAATCATTCAAGTCAAGGCTTTCTGAAATGCTTGGTAAACAGGTAAAAAGTGGTGAATTTGGAGCCATGATGAACATCCACCTGGTGAATGAAGGCCCGGTAACGATTATTATTGATTCAAAAGAGCGGGAATAATTTCATATCTGATAAAAAGACAGGCCTGCAGGAACTTACAGGTTCGTGCAGGCCTGGAAAAATGCTTATCCAAGGTGTTGGGACGGTGAGAATTCAGTTATCTGACTGATTCTTACACCTCTCCGCGTTCTCAAAAGGTTTTATTTTCCACCGAGAATAATGTTCACCGTTCCGATGATGTCCATCACATTGATGTTTCCATCAAGATTTACATCGGCATTGTCGAAACAGAAAGGTTCCGGATTCAGGCCGAGGATATAGTTCACAATGGTGATTACGTCAATCACATTTACATTACCATCACAGTTGGCATCGCCGGGGACTACCGGGTTAACAGGTTCAAAGGTGATCTTATCGCACAACTGGGCGCTTCCGGAAATAATATTGGTGCTGACTCCTGTGTTAATATCAACAATATGAATACCACTGCCGTTGGTCCACAGAATATTGCCATTTCCAAGCTGATAGCATCCACGAGGACCTGAGTTGGTTCCCGGGATCATGCCTATCATTACTCCCTGCGGGTCGTATTGATACACACCTGCGGGAGTTGAAAATCCGGCAGCAAGCACATTATTGTTACTCATATTCGAAATCTGCTGAATAAAATTCAGTTCATTGGGGGTATTCCACGAGCCCAGAGCAGTTCCGTTGAAATCATAACGTTCAATACGGGAAAGATAAGGACTGGAGGCTGAAAAGCTCAGCAATACCTCATTGTTGTGAATAATATAATCCCAGG
>CAYQRU010000037.1:0-28894 GCA_964419945.1 uncultured Bacteroidales bacterium
ATATTTTTTTTGCAGTCCATTTTTTCTTTTCGATAATTCTATCCATAACCAGTTGGTTTTGCAGTCACTTTTCCAATACCGTGCCACCTCTTGTAAATGTGTATGTATCAGCGCACAAACACTGGTTTATTAAAAGTCTGTTTCAGAGGCAGTGTTCACAATCGTTCATAGTTTTGTACAGGTGCGAACAAAGACGATCAGAAATAAAATGAAGGTGAGCAGTTTTCTGTTTCGGGATCAGTTCATGGCAAAATCCATCATCTTGATACGTGCTTCGTAATGGGCAATACCCTTTTCGGTAGCAATACCACGGATGAAATTATCTATCATCACATCAAAAACAATATTGAATGAAAATTCCCCGGGTGGGAAAAGCAATGGGTTGTGAAGGTCAATAAGCCGGCTGATATAGAGGCGGGCAAGGAGTTCGGTACTGAGGTCGCTGCGATAGTTGCCCTGCCGTATACCATGTTCAAGGTTATTCCTGATTTTGTTGAATATATATTGGGTGCGAAGTTCAAGGTGGTGCTGATAGATTTCGGGAAAAAACCGTTGCAGGTCAAGACTGATGGTCAGGGTGATGTCTTTAAACTGCTGACTGATTTCCCTGCCTACAGCAAGGAGCAAATCAATGGCATTTTCGCCATTGAAGGGATATTTTTCGAAGATTTGCTGAAGACTTTTTCTTTCAAGACTCAGAATCATGACAACAAGTTCAGTTTCATTGCTGACATGTTTATAGATGGATTCCTGTGGTATATTCAGTTCCCGGCAGATTTCTTCGATGGTTAGATTTTTAATTCCACGGCGCAGAGAAAGTTCCCGGATATCGAGAAGGATTGATCTTAGTTTATCGTCCATAAAGAATTTTTAGGTGACGCGATTAGCAAAAATCGGGCAAAAGTAGTAAATTTCAATCACATGCAATCACCCGTTAATCTTAAAATACTTATCAAAACTTCAATTGTGGATTGAAAACACATGCCACTCAGTAATTATTTTTACTTTTAGCCCCTCGTAATCAAAACATCCGGGGACGAATCTATGAAGAAAATAGCGTTTCACTGGCAAATTCTCATTTCTCTTGTAATAGCCGTCATTATTGGCATTTATTTCCGCGATCAGGTAAAGTACATTTCCTGGATGGGCGATGTTTTTCTCAGGGCGTTGAAAATGATCATCATCCCATTGGTTGTAAGTTCACTGATTTCCGGTGTAACCAACATAGGTGGTTCCCGCAGCCTGGGAAGGCTTGGGCTCAAGGCCATTACCTACTACATTTCTACGAGTACAGTGGCTATACTTACCGGGTTGGTGCTCGTCAATTTATTCGAACCAGGTGTGGGTGCTGAACTGAATTTTACAGAGGCTGTTGATCCCGGGCTTGCCAGAGACAGCCTTGGGGGCATTCTGATAAAAATCATTCCCGAAAATATTTTTGCTGCATTTTCCGACAATACACAACTTCTTTCTATCATCCTTTTTTCAGTACTTTTCGGTTTTTTTATTACCCAGGTTGAAAATGAGCATAACCAAAGGATGAAGGATTTTTTTAATTCTATTTTTGAAGTGATGATGAAACTTACACTTTTTGTTGTTAGATTCACGCCACTTGGAATATTGGGACTTGTAGCCACCAAAGTTTCAGAGCAAAGCAATCTTCTTGCCCTTATTCAGAGTATGGGTTTGTACATGATCGTCGTGATCATGGCACTTGCCATTCATGCCGGTATTACCCTTCCACTGCTTTTAAAGTTAGTTGGCCGTGTTAGCCCGCTGAAACATGCCAGGGCTATGCAAACGCCATTGATCACAGCTTTTTCAACAGCTTCATCCAATGCCACCTTGCCGCTGACTATGGAAGCTATCGAACATAAGGCAGGCGTTTCAAATAAAATCACAAGTTTTACATTACCCTTGGGCGCTACAGTCAACATGGATGGTACAGCGCTTTATGAATGTGTGGCTGTGATTTTCATTGCCCAGGTGTATGGTGTGGAACTGTCATTAGTGCAGCAAATAATTGTTGTAGTAACAGCATTACTTGCATCCATTGGTGCTGCGGGTATTCCTATGGCCGGGCTGGTGATGATCACCATTGTGCTTACAGCAGTCGGGTTGCCTTTGGAAGGTGTTGGTTTGATACTTGCCGTGGATCCATTGCTTGATATGTTTCGCACCTCTGTGAATGTGTGGAGCGATACATGTGGTGCTGTTATCATTGCCAAAACCGAAGGTGAAAAACTGAACGTTTAGGTGGTTTGTGATACCTTGTGAAGCAGTTACCGGATGACTTATCTCTCTGGTTATTGCTACAGCAAAGAAGTAATGATACGGTATAGCAGCGATAGCAAAGTGTTTTGAGTTAGTAGATAAACGTTAACAGATTCCGGTTGTTTATTTACCGGGCGATTGAGAATGATTAAATGTAATAGTATAACAGCAAGAACTTAACTAAGTATCTTAGCCGCACAAAAATTACAGGCATGCGTATCGGAATTTTAACTGCCGGAGGCGATTGTCCCGGGCTTAATGCAGCAATCAGGGGGGTAGGAAAGACTGCCATTGCCGAATATGGGATGAAAGTTTTGGGATTCTCATCCGGTTTTGCTGGTATTATCAAAAAAGAATACAGAGAATTGAAAGAAGAAGATCTTTCCGGTATTCTGACCATGGGAGGAACGATTCTTGGAACCTCCCGGGAAAAACCTTTTAAAAGGACCGGTAATGGATTTAAAGGCGAGAAGGCTGATCTGATTATCCGGCATTATCATGAATTAAAACTGGATGCATTGGTTTGTATCGGTGGAAATGGTTCTCATAGAACAGCCAGTCAGCTTGCCGAAACCGGTCTGAACATTATTGGTATACCCAAAACCATAGACAACGATGTTTGGGGCACCGATTACAGTTTCGGGTTTGATTCGGCATTATGGATCGCCACCGAGGCTATTGACCGCCTTCACACGACTGCAAATTCTCATAAACGCATTATGGTCATTGAAGTGATGGGAAATCACGCAGGATGGCTGGCATTGTACAGTGGTATTGCCGGAGGTGGCGACGTTATACTTATCCCGGAAATTGATTATAATGAGAATCTCATTTGCAAGTATCTGGAAAAGAGAGCACGCCAGAAAAAGCCATATTCCATTGTGGTGGTAGCCGAAGGTATTTCCAGGCCAAAGGATTCAACAGCAGCACATTACATTGCTGAAATGATCAAATCACGCACTGGCCTTGAAACCCGCGAAACCATACTGGAGTATATACAACGTGGAGGCAGCCCTTCGCCTGTTGACCGACTCCTGGCCACTCAATACGGTGCTCATGCAGTAGAGTTGATTGCTGATCGAAAGTTCGGAAAGATGGTTGCCAAAATAGGCGAAACCATTACTTCGGCAGAACTGGCGGAAGCCGGGAGCCGGTTGAAACTCATTCCTGCCTCCCACCCACTCATCAAAAAAGCCAGAAGCATGGATATTTGCTTTGGTGATCAATAGTCAACAAAGTATAATTTATTCATTGATTGAACGTTTTGTGATTTTCTGATCCTTAAAATACAGTTCACGTGTCCGACTGCCTTGTAATTATTCCCACATACAATGAAAGAGAAAACATTGAGAAGATCATCAGAAAGGTGTTCTCATTGCCTGAAGATTTTCATATTTTGATCGTTGAAGACAATTCGCCGGATGGCACTGCCGATATCGTAAAAGCCCTGCTTTCTGAATTTGAAGGCAGGCTGTTCATTGAAGAACGGCAGGGAAAACTGGGATTGGGTACAGCCTATATTCATGGTTTTCGCTGGGCACTGCAACGCAATTACCAGTACGTCTTTGAGATGGATGCCGATTTTTCACATAATCCTGACGACCTTCTGCGGCTTTATGAGGCCTGTTCCCTCAAGGGCGCAGACCTTTCCATCGGATCGCGGTACATCAAAGGTATCAACGTGGTGAACTGGCCCATGAGCCGCATTATGATCTCTTATTTTGCTTCATATTATGTACGTTTGATCACAAGGATGAAAATTAAAGATACAACAGCAGGATTCAAGTGTTACACCCGTAAAGTGCTAGAAACCATTGACCTTGACAGTATCCGTTTTGTGGGCTATGCTTTTCAGATCGAGATGAAATTTAATGCCTGGAAACTAGGATATAACATCATAGAAGTGCCAATCGTATTTACGGATCGAACAGAAGGGCAATCGAAAATGACCAAAGGTATAATTAAGGAGGCAGTGTTCGGAGTACTGAAAATGAAATGGGAAAGCTTTTTTAAGAATTATCGTAAATAGAGGAAGTTTTGGTTTTACGGAATAGCAGAAAGACTCTTTTGTGATAATCACCAGTTAACAATTTGTTTGTTTGATTACAGGCTACCTTATATGATACATGAATAATTAAAGATGTTTGGTTTATATACAGCACTGGATTTGAAAGATAAGAGAAAAACCATGATATCTTTGAGATATGTAGCCTGCCTAGTTCATGATAAAGTTTAATATCAAGTTAACCAATCATTTTTGTAATCCCACCTTCAGGAGGGGAAAACGAAAGCAGCGAGTAACAATAGGTTTTGATCCGACAACATCAAATTTGTGTACAAAGCGAGTTAAAAACAGTAATCATAGAGTTGGTCAGCGCAATACCCAAACTGAATTATGGATAAGATTCATTCGTCCGGGTTTTGGTAGCGTGAATACAGAAGGTTATTTGAAAAACAGATCTATCTGAAACAGTCATTACATTATGAAAACACCACTACTCATTACCAATGCTCATATTGTAAACGAGGGGCAGTCATTTCATGGTGCTGTGCTCATAAGCGGGGATTATATCAGGAGTGTTTTCCAGGGAACCCCATCAGGCGATCAGATTCCTGAAGAGATCATAACTCTTGATGCTCAAAACAAACTGTTGATTCCTGGTGTAATTGACGACCAGGTACATTTCCGCGAACCAGGGCTAACTCACAAAGCCGATATTGAATCAGAAAGTCGCGCTGCAGTTGCCGGTGGAGTAACATCTTTCATGGAAATGCCCAATACCTTTCCTCCGGCTCTCACTCAGGAATTGCTCGAGGAGAAATACAGGATTGCCGCTGAAAAATCCTCGGCCAACTATTCGTTTTACATGGGCACATCCAACGATAATGTTGATGAAGTTCTTAAAACTGATCCGGCCACTGTGTGCGGGGTGAAAATCTTTCTAGGGGCATCAACCGGAAATTTGCTGGTGGATGATCCAACCACCGTTGAAAGGTTGTTTTCTGAATGTAAATTACTAATTGCCACACATTGTGAAGATGAAGCTACTATCAGACAAAATTCGGCTGTCTTTCGCCAACGATTTGGAGAAGCAGTTCCGGTTCGCTTTCACCCCGTCATCCGCAGTCATTCAGCCTGCCATCGCTCGACGAAATTTGCCATAAACCTTGCCAGAAAGCACAATACGCGCCTGCATGTACTGCATCTTTCCACCGGTAACGAAATGGAGCTGTTCGACAACGAAATTCCTTTAAAAGACAAGCAGATAACAGCTGAGGTTTGTGTACATCACCTTTGGTTTTGTGATGAAGATTATCAACACCTTGGAACGCGGATTAAATGGAATCCGGCCATAAAGACAGCAGGCGACCGGAAGGAATTGTTTGATGCACTAATCGATAACAGGCTGGATGTTGTAGCCACCGATCATGCTCCGCATACCCTGGAGGAGAAAAGCAACACCTATTTCAAGGCGCCCTCAGGAGGGCCGCTTGTACAGCACTCGCTGCAGGCAATGCTTGAGTTCTGGCACCAGAAAAAAATCAGTCTTGAAAAGATTGTTGAAAAAATGTGCCATGCGCCGGCAGTCTGCTTTAAAGTTAAGAACAGGGGTTTTATTCGTCCAGATTTCTTTGCCGATCTGGTTCTGATTGATCTCAACAGACCGTGTACCGTCGACAGGGAAAACATTCTGTACAAATGCGGATGGTCGCCATTTGAGGGGCACACTTTCCAATCAACGGTTAGTCATACTTTTGTAAATGGTCACCTGGTTTTTGAAAACGGAAAGATAATCAATTCTTCCAAAGGAATGCGGTTATTATTCAACAGGTGATTATTATTTTTGTAATCCCCTTTGCCACCTATTAAATCGCAAACCATGAAAGTAATCATCCTTTTAAGCAGCCTTGCAGCCTTGTTATTTGCCTGTTATCATGAATCTCAGCGTGTTGTGGTTCAAACCTTTCCCGATGGAAAGGTTGAACTTGAAAAGTATTTCATCATCAGAAGCAATGATTCAATTTTAGTGAAAGAAATTGGCTATTATCCAGGCGGAAAAAAACGCATTGAGGGAGAATATAAAGAGGGCAAACGTGAAGGCAGATGGAATTACTGGTTTGAAAATGGCAACAAATGGAGTGAAGCCTACTATGTGGGTGATATTCGCGACGGAAGGAGTACTGTATGGCACGAAAACGGAAAGAAATACTTTGAGGGTAATTATAAGGCAGGAGAGCGCACCGGCCTCTGGAAATTCTGGGATGAAGAAGGCAGATCGGTAAAAGAAATCAATTACGATAAATGATCGAGGGATTGAATGACCAGAAAACACAATTTTCAGCACTCCTATGCACGGATCATACTAAAAAAAGGTCGTGAAGTATCACTCTTAAGATTTCATCCATGGATATTTTCAGGTGCCATATTTTCGGGGTCGGGAGATCTGGCCGATGGCGATATCGTTGAAGTATATTCAAATAATAATGAATTCCTCGGAACCGGACATTTTGAAAAAACCTCGCTTGCAGTTAAAATATTCAGCTTTGTTCCGGCCGAAGTCAATACCGGGTTCTGGATCAGAAAGATTTCTGAAGCATATCATCTCCGGCAATCTTTAGGATTGACCGGCAACTCTTCAACCAATGCATATCGTTTGGTTTTTACCGAAGGTGATGCAATGCCCGGTCTGATCATAGATTATTACAATGGAGTAGCTGTGCTTCAGGCACAATCACCCGGAATGTACCTTGCCAGGCAGCAGATTGCAGAAGCGGTTGCAAACGTTTATCAGGGTAAATTAACGGCAGTGTATGATAAAAGTCCTGCTGCTTTTTTTGAATCATTTCACGACTGCAGCATCAGAGAAAGGTTTCTTTTTGGTCATGCAGAATCACCTATTGAGATCATGGAGCATGGGCATAAATTTCTAATTGATTTTGTTAAGGGCCAGAAAACAGGCTTTTTCATTGATCAGCGTGAAAACAGGTTTTTATTGAAAAATTATGCCGTGGGACGTAAAGTGTTGAATCTGTTTTCATACTCGGGCGGTTTTAGCGTTTATGCCTTATGTGCAGGCGCAAAGGAAGTCATATCGGTTGACAGCGCTCCATCGGCAATTGCACTCTGCCATGCCAATGTCAGTGCAAATGGGTTTGACGAAGGCAAACACCATAGTATGACAACCGATGTCAAACAGTTTGTAACCCAGATGCAAAATGATTTCGACCTTGCAATACTTGATCCACCCGCTTTTGCCAAGCATAAGGAATCAAAGCATAGTGCCATGCAGGGCTACAAATTTTTAAATACCGAAGTACTGCGCAGAATGTCGAAAGGAGGAATTTTATTCACTTTTTCCTGTTCACAGGTAGTGGGAACCGGTTTATTTGAGTCGGTAGTGATGGCTGCTGCCATTGAAGCTAAAAGGAATGTGAGAATTTTGCATCGTGTAAGTCAGCCCCCCGACCACCCGGTCAGTATTTTTCATCCTGAAGGTCATTATCTGAAAGGCCTGGTGCTGTATATTGAATAACATAAATTTTTTTCGAGATTCATATTTTGCATAACAAACTATAAATCAACATTTTATTTTTAAAATTTCAAGTGGTGGCAAGCAAGCTCAATCAGGATGAAAAAAAATATTGTAACTGATCTATTTGTTATTAAAAAGTATTTCTATCTTTGCAGCCGCAAAAAATGGGGCCGGAACAGGGCAAAAAACCCTGACTGACAAGCTTTAAAGCTTGGTAAGAAATTAGGAAACCTGAGAAGAGCAGACAATTATAGGTTTCACCGGTATCAGCTCAAAAATGGCAAGCCCCTGGCCTTAAGTTGTTTATGATGCTGTGAATGTCTGGCAAACTATCCTTCTCTAAATTCCTGTCTTACATTCTGATAAGCAAATCGGTGTTCCGGTATCAGGGAAACCTGAGGTTTTTTGCCCGGATTTATTGATTTAGTAATAGTATTTTGAGATCCGGTAAAATTCACGGGTCAAACAAAACAAAATTTAAAAGATGCCTACAATACAGCAATTGGTAAGAAAAGGACGAAAAGAACTGATTGATAAAAGCAAATCGCCCGCATTGGATTCGTGTCCGCAGCGCCGTGGAGTTTGTGTAAGGGTATATACGACAACACCGAAAAAACCCAACTCAGCTATGCGCAAAGTAGCCAGGGTAAGATTGACCAACAGCAAGGAAGTGAACGCATATATTCCGGGCGAAGGCCACAATCTGCAGGAACACTCCATCGTGATGATTCGTGGCGGCAGGGTAAAGGATCTTCCCGGTGTCAGGTATCACATCATCCGTGGTGCACTTGACACAGCCG
Source organism: uncultured Bacteroidales bacterium (assembly GCA_964419945.1). GTDB lineage: Bacteria > Bacteroidota > Bacteroidia > Bacteroidales > JAAYJT01 > JAAYJT01. The sequence goes on from CAYQRU010000037.1 coordinate 8,609, forward strand.
GCGTAGATGGCCGCAATCAACGAAGGTCGAAATATGGTACCAAAAGGCCCAAGGCAAAAAAATAAACAAACGGCATTCATTAATTATAAGGTAATTGTAAAATGAGGAAGTCGAAACCCAAAAAGAGAATCATCCTGCCCGATCCCCAATTTAATGATCCAATGGTCACAAAATTTGTGAACAACATCATGCTCAGTGGTAAGAAAAGCAAGGCTTATGAAATCTTCTACGAAGCCATTGATAAGGTTTCTGAAAAGACGCAGGAAAACGGGCTGGAAGTATTCAAAAAGGCGCTGGCCAATGTCACTCCCTCCGTTGAAGTTCGGAGCCGCCGTGTCGGAGGTGCTACGTTTCAGATCCCATCTGAAATTCGCCCTTCGCGTAAGCAATCCATTGGCATGAAAAATCTTATTGGATTTGCCCGTAAGCGTCATGAGAAATCAATGGGGCAAAAGTTAGCTTCCGAAATTATGGCTGCTGCCAAAGAAGAAGGCGGTGCATTCAAGAAAAAAGAAGATACACACCGAATGGCCGAAGCCAACAAGGCTTTCAGCCATTTCAGGTTTTAAAGAATCAGGAAATTAGTTGCCGGGAATACAATAAAGCAATGTCTGATAAGCTGAAATATACACGCAACATTGGCATTATGGCTCACATAGATGCGGGTAAAACCACAACTACTGAGCGCATATTGTATTATACCGGCGTAAATTACCGCATGGGTGAGGTTCACGATGGTGCTGCCACCATGGATTATATGGTACAGGAGCAGGAACGTGGAATCACCATTACTTCGGCTGCCACAACGGTTTTCTGGAATTATCATAATCAAAAGCACAAGATTAATATTATTGATACGCCCGGCCATGTCGATTTCACAGTTGAAGTCGAACGATCGCTCAGGGTGCTGGATGGTGCTGTTGCTTTGTTTTGCGCTGTTGGCGGAGTAGAGCCACAATCTGAAACCGTATGGAAGCAGGCAGATAAATATAAGGTTCCCCGTATAAGCTATGTAAACAAAATGGACAGATCTGGTGCCGATTTTTTCAATGTAGTCGGCCAGATCCGTGAGCGGCTTGGAGCCAACCCGGTTCCGTTGCAGCTTCCCATCGGGACTGAAGAAAATTTCATTGGCGTGGTTGATCTTATCTCCAACAAAGCCTATGTATGGGATGATGAAAGTCTCGGAGCAAATTTTGACGAAGGCCCTGTGCCCCAGGATATGATAGAACTGGTAGCAGAATACCGCACCAAACTTATTGAGGGTACCGCAGAAGAAAGTGAAGAACTGCTCGAAAAGTTTTTGTCTGATCCCAGCAGTATTACCGAAGGTGATATTATTGCTGCTATACGCAAAGCCACGCTGGAATTGAGGATTACCCCTGTTATTTGTGGTGCTTCATTTAAAAATAAAGGCGTTCAGCACCTGCTTGATGCAATTGTGGCCTATCTTCCAAATCCGTATGACCTGGAAGCCATAAAAGGGATTAATCCATATACCGAGAAGGAAGAATCACGCAAGCCTGACATTCATGATCCTTTCTGCGCACTTGCTTTCAAGATTACAACCGATCCGTTCGTAGGACGCGTCGCTTTTTTCCGCGTATATAGCGGCGAGCTGAATCCTGGCTCAATGGTGTTGAACACAGCTACAGGAAAAAAAGAAAGAATTTCCCGCATATTCCAGATGCACGCCAACAAGCAAAACCCCGTTGATCATGTGGAGGCTGGTGATATTTGTGCAGCAGTTGGATTCAAAGACATTCGTACCGGCGATACCCTGTGCGATGACAAACACCCACTAGTGCTCGAAACCATTACTTTCCCCGAACCGGTAATCAGCATGGCGATAGAATCCAAAACCCAGGATGATATTGACAAACTGGATATTGCATTGCATAAGCTGGCAGAAGAAGACCCGACTTTTATCGTAAAGGTTGATTCGGAGACCGGACAGACCCTTATCAGCGGAATGGGTGAATTACACCTCGATATCATTACAGACAGGCTAAAAAGGGAGTTTCGTATCGAGGTGAATAAAGGCGCACCGCAGGTTGCTTACAAGGAAGCTTTTACTTCAACTATACAGCACCGCGAAACATATAAAAAGCAAACAGGTGGGCGAGGCAAATTTGCAGACATTGTTTTTGAAATGGGCCCTGCCGATAGCAGTGTTCGGGGATTACAATTTGTCAACAAAATTTCAGGCGGAAACATTCCAAAGGAATTCATACCTGCAGTTGAAAAAGGATTCAGACTGGCTATGCAAAATGGTATTTTGGCCGGATTCCCGGTCGAAAGCCTGAAAGTTACCTTGCTTGACGGGTCATATCATTCGGTTGACAGTGATCAGTTGGCATTTGAGATCGCAGCACGTCTGGCTTTCAAAGAAGCAGGCCGAAAGGCTCAGGCTGTTTTGCTGGAACCCATTATGAGCCTGGAAGTAGTATGTCCTGAAGAGTATATTGGTGAGATTACCGGGGATTTGAACCGCCGGCGCGCCAACCTCGAACGGATTGAAGCGAAAGGCAATATGCAGGCAGTAAGGGCAGTGGTTCCGCTTTCAGAAATGTTCGGATATGTTACCACCCTGCGTAGCCTGACATCGGGTCGTGGAACATCTACGATGGAATTTTCTCATTACAGCGAAACACCAAGAAATTTAGCTGAAGAAGTAATTTATAGAACCAAAGGATATTTGGTAAAAGTGTAATCAATCAGAACTCAATTAAATAACACATACAAACGTGAGCCAAAAGATCAGAATTAAGTTAAAATCTTATGATTACAACCTGGTAGATAAATCTGCCGAAAAGATTGTAAAAACTGTAAAATCAACTGGAGCAGTTGTGAACGGCCCCATTCCATTGCCGACCAATAAAAAGATCTTTACGGTCAACAGGGCTACATTCGTTAATAAAAAATCAAGAGAACAGTTTCAGTTGTGCACCTACAAGCGTTTGTTGGATATTTACAGCACTACTTCGAAAACCATTGATGCACTTATGAAACTCGAATTACCCAGTGGCGTTGAAGTTGAAATCAAAGTTTGATAAGTACTCAGGCTTCGCTAACTATAAAATATAAGAAGAGATGTCAGGAATAATTGGAAAAAAGATCGGGATGACCAGCATTTTTGATGCTTCGGGCAAGAATGTGCCCTGCACCGTGATTGAAGCAGGCCCTTGCGTGGTTACCCAGATTAAAACGAAAGACAAGGATGGCTATGATGCGATCCAGCTGGCTTACGACGAAAAAAAGGAAAAACATACCACCAGAGCTTTAATGGGTCATTTCAAGAAAGCAGATACTACTCCAAAGAAAATCTTAGCAGAGTTTACCCGTTTTGAAGTAGGGCACCAGAAAAAATTTGGTGATGTTGTTGGTGTTGATGTTTTTATTGAAGGTGAGTTTATTGATGTCGTGGGTGTGTCAAAAGGAAAAGGCTTTCAGGGAGTTGTAAGACGTCACAAATTTGCCGGAGTCGGGCAAAATACCCACGGTCAGCACGACCGTTTAAGAGCTCCCGGATCAGTGGGTGCTTCGTCATACCCTTCGAGAGTGTTCAAGGGCTTGCGTATGGCCGGGCGCATGGGCGGCAGACGCACCAAAATGATTAACCTGCAAATAATAAAAATTTTACCGGAAAAGAACCTGATCATTGTTAAAGGATCAGTTCCCGGGCCCAAAGGATCATACGTAATTGTTGAAAGATGGAGCTAGAAATTTATAACAAAACCGGAGAAAAGACCGGAAGGACTGTAACATTGAAAGACGAAATCTTCAATGTTTCTCCCAACGATCACGCCCTTTACCTTGATGCCAAACAATACCTGGCAAATCAAAGGCAAGGCACTCATTGTACCCTGGAAAAATCAACAGTTTCAGGAAGTACACGCAAGCTGAAACGCCAGAAAGGAACTGGTACAGCAAGGTCAGGAAGCATCAAATCACCATTGTTTCGCGGTGGAGCCAGGGTGTTTGGTCCCCAACCACGCGATTACTATTTCAAACTAAACAAAAAACTGAAGAAAATTGCCCGTAAAAGTGCCTTGAGTTATAAGGCTCAGGGGAATAACATTATTATTATCGAAGATTTTACCTTCGAAACCCCGAAAACCAGGAACGTTGTTGAACTCATCGGCAAGTTTAAGGAGCTGGGAAGAAAGGTATTATTTGTTGTTCCGGAACCTAATATGACATTGACCCTTTCTGCAAGAAATCTTCCCAATGCAAAGGTGGCTTTGGCTGAAAGTCTCAATACGTATGAAATATTAAATGCCAACAGTATGATTTTCTTAGAAAGTTCGCTGGGCAAACTCGAACAGGTTCTGGCTTAATCAGTAATTTATCAACTCATTAACACTCATTGCGATGAGCATTATAGTAAAACCGATAGTAACAGAAAAAATGACGACTCAGGGCGAGAAATTGCAGCGATATGGCTTTGTAGTGTTGAAAAACGCCAACAAAATCCAAATCAAGAAAGCCGTCGAGGATCTGTACAGTGTCGAAGTCAGGGAAGTGAATACCATGAACTACAGCGGGAAAAACAAATCCCGGTTCACCAAGCGTGGATTCGTGGCCGGACGCACATCGGCACATAAAAAGGCTATTGTAACATTAGCCAAAGGACAAACAATAGATTTTTACAGCAACATTTAGAAACCAGGATAAATGGCTTTAAAGAAATTCAAACCGACAACACCCGGTCAGCGCTTCAAGGTCATCAGCGCGTTTGATGACATCACGACCATAGAACCCGAAAAAAGTTTGCTTGTTCCCAGAAAAAAATCAGGGGGCAGAAATAACCAGGGCAGAATGACCATGCGTTATATCGGAGGAGGTCATAAACAACAAATAAGGGTCATTGACTTCAAGCGCGACAAAGACGGCATACCTGCAGTTGTAAAATCAATTGAATACGATCCGATGCGTACTGCCCGCATTGCATTGCTTGTATATGCCGATGGCGAAAAACGTTACATTGTTGCTCCTCATGGGCTTAAAGTGGGACAAACTGTCCGGTCAGGTAACGGTGTCAGCCCGGATGTTGGTAATGCTTTATATTTAAGCGAAATACCTTTTGGAACAGTAATCCACAACATTGAGCTGAGACCTGGACAAGGAGCAAAAATGGCCCGCAGCGCCGGATCGTCCGCACAATTAATGTCGCGCGATGGTAAGTTTGCTATCATTAAGTTACCTTCGGGAGAAAGCAGAATGATCCTTCAAACCTGCAAGGCAACTGTTGGGATGGCATCAAACGTTGATCACAGTCTTGAGAAATCGGGTAAAGCAGGGCGTAGCCGGTGGCTTGGTCGAAGACCCCGTACACGTGGTGTAGTTATGAACCCTGTTGATCACCCAATGGGTGGTGGCGAAGGCAGGGCATCAGGCGGCCACCCGAGATCACGTAAAGGTATCCCGGCTAAAGGTTACAAAACACGTGCAAAGAAAAAGGCATCCAGTAAATACATCCTCGAAAGAAGGAAGAGTTAATTCAATGAATAATATTGCTCAATAATTTCAAATACAGATTCAAATGAGCCGATCATTAAAAAAAGGCCCTTATGTAAATTTTAAACTCGAGAAAAAAGTATTGGGCATGCTCGAGAGTAAGAAAAAAACCGTAATCAAAACATGGTCAAGAAGTTCGGTGATCATACCCGATTTCGTCGGACAAACGATAGCTGTTCATAACGGGAACAAATTTATTCCTGTGTACATTACAGAAAATATGGTTGGTCACAAATTGGGAGAATTTGCCCCCACTCGCATTTTCAGAGGCCATGCAGGTAGTAAGGATAAAGGAAAAAAATAAAGAATTTTTATAATGGGATCAAGAAAACATAACAGCGCTGAGCGCAGGAAGGAAGAAAAAAAATCGGTTGCATCTGCAAGATTAGGCAATGTGCCAACCTCACCGAGGAAAATGCGATTGGTAACCGACCTGATTCGTGGGGTTAATGTAGATCAGGCCCTGTATATTCTGAAAACCTGCCCTAAAGAACCAGCCATCAGACTGCGTAAACTGCTTATGTCGGCTATGTCGAACTGGCAGTTGAAAAACGAAGGAGCCAGAATTGAAGACAGCCAGCTATATATCAAAGTCATCCAGGTTGACGGTGGAAGAATATTAAAAAGGATCAGGCCCGCCCCCCAGGGACGTGCGCACCGTGTGCGTAAGCGTTCAAACCATGTTACCCTTGTATTGGGAAGCAGGGTAGAAAATGTTGAAACAGAAGTTGAAAATCAAAAAACTGAAGAATAAAAAATTAAATTGCCAGGAAGGCAACACAAAAATCCAATGTTGAATGGGACAAAAAACTAATCCGATCGGTCTTAGGTTAGGAATCATCAAGGGATGGGATTCCAATTGGTATGGTGGAAAGAGCTTTGAAGGAAAGCTGGTTGAAGACGAAAAGATCCGCAAATACCTGAATGCCCGTTTGTCAAAAGCCGGCGTATCAAGAATAATTATTGAACGCACCCTTAAACTTGTTACAGTTACCATCAACACGGCCCGCCCCGGTATTATTATCGGTAAAGGCGGACAGGAAGTTGACAAGCTGAAAGAAGAACTCAAAAAGCTCACAGGAAAAGAAATACAGATCAATATTTCGGAAATCAAGCGTCCGGAAGTTGATGCACTCATTGTGGCACAAACCATTGCAAGGCAGATTGAGGGCAGGGTTTCTCACCGCCGGGCAATCAAAACCTCAATTGCTTCAGCCATGCGCATTGGTGCTGAGGGCATCAAGGTACTGATCGGTGGCCGTTTGGGAGGTGCCGAAATGGCCCGTCGCGAAATTTACAAGGAAGGCCGTATTCCGTTGCATACTTTACGCGCTGATATTGATTACGCAATAGCCGAAGCTCATACCACTTATGGTCGTATTGGCCTTAAGGTATGGATTTGCAAAGGGGAGGTTTATGGTAAACCCGACCTTACACCTGTAACCGAAGGCGCTCAAAAACCAAAGTCTTCAGCTCCTCCGCGCACCAAAGGCAGCGGACGCCCTGCCGGAGAAAGAGGCGGCGGACGTCGCAGGACAAGATAAAATTTACATGTACAACTTTAACTCCTTACAATAATGTTACAGCCTAAAAAGACCAAATACAGAAAGATGCAGAAAGGCAAGATGAAAGGTAATGCCATGCGTGGAAACCAGTTGGCCTTCGGTTCTTTCGGAATCAAAACACTGGAAGAAGCCTGGATTACCGGACGACAGATAGAAGCTGCACGTCAGGCCGTGACACGTTATATGAAACGTGAAGGGCAAATCTGGATCAGGATTTTTCCCGACAAACCGGTAACCAAAAAGCCTGCTGAAGTCCGCATGGGTAAAGGCAAGGGCGCTCCCGAATATTTTGTTGCACCCATTACCCCCGGACGCATTCTCTTTGAAGCCGACGGAGTTCCCCTGGCAATTGCCAAAGAAGCCATGAGGCTGGCTGCCCAGAAACTTCCGGTACTCACTAAATTTGTGGTCAGACGCGATTATGTAGAAGAAACCGAATAGCCTCTCCGGGCATAAAGCAAAGATTATTATGAAACAGTCAGTAATTATAGAACTCTCTACCCCCGACATCCTTGAAAGGCTGGAAGAAGAACGCAAGCAACTCGTAAAACTCAAACTGAATCATTCGGTTTCTCCACTTGAGAATCCGAACAAGATTAAAGATTACAGAAGAACCATTGCCAGGCTTGAAACCGAATTAAGGAAAAGACAGCTTGCCCAACAGGCAAAATCATAAATGTTTAACCGCTAAACGATGGAAATCAGGAAATTAAGAAAAGAAAAGACAGGCCTTGTGGTCAGTAATAAAATGAACAAGACCATCATTGTGCTCGTTGAGCGCCGGCTTCGTCACCCTAAATACGGTAAATACGTAAAAAAGTCCTCGCGTTTTAAAACTCACGACGAAAAGAACGAATGCCAGATCGGCGATACAGTTCGTATCATGGAAACCCGTCCGCTGAGCAAAGACAAATGCTGGAGATTAGTTGAAATCATTGAAAGAGCAAAATAATTATGATACAGCAGGAAACAAGACTGAATGTGGCTGATAACAGCGGCGCAAAAGAAGTGCTCTGCATCAGGGTGCTGGGCGGCACCAAAAGGCGTTATGCCTCTATTGGTGACAAGATCATTGTCACCGTAAAAAATGCCTTACCTTCGGGCAACATAAAAAAGGGAACTGTAGCCAAAGCTGTTGTGGTTCGAACCAAGAAGGAAATTCGCCGCAACGATGGATCGTATATCCGTTTTGACGACAACGCCGTTGTACTTCTCAACAATGCAGGCGAAATGACCGGTACCCGTATTTTCGGACCGGTTGCCCGCGAACTTCGTGAAAAACAATACATGAAAATCATATCACTGGCGCCAGAGGTGCTGTAATTTTTTTGAGCAGATTATGACACAGAAAAAACTTCATATTAAAAAGGGCGATAATGTAATGGTTATCTCCGGCGACGATAAGGGAAGCCAGGGTAAAGTCCTGGAAGTAGATGCCGGAAAGTACAGAGCCATTATTGAGGGTATTGCTTTGGTATCAAAGCATACGCGGCCCGATGCCAAGAATCCGAAGGGTGGCATTATTAAGAAAGAATCATTCGTAAACATTTCGAACCTGATGGTCATTGATGGTTCGGGGAAAGCTACACGCATAGCCCGTAAGAAAGATGAAAAAACAGGCAAGTCGGCAAGGATTTCCAAAAAGTCAGGGGAGGTTATCAAGTAATGAACTACACAGCCAGATTAAAAACAAAGTACCACGATGAAATTATTCCTGCCATGCAGGAACAATTCAAATATAAAAGTCCGATGGAGGTTCCACGCTTAGTGAAAATCTGTCTGAATCAGGGACTTGGCGTTGCCATTGCGGATAAAAAACTGATTGAAAGTGGTGTCAGTGAAATGACTATGATAGCAGGGCAAAAAGCCGTTGCTACCAAATCGAAGAAAGATATTTCGAATTTCAAGCTGCGCCGTTCAATGCCGATTGGGGTGCGTGTAACATTGCGCCGCGACAGAATGTACGAGTTTCTTGACAGGCTGATTTCGGTATCCATCCCGCGTATCCGTGACTTTCGCGGAATCAACGAAAAAGGATTTGACGGCAGGGGTAACTACACACTTGGTATTCCCGAACAGATCATTTTCCCCGAAATCAATATTGATAAGGTAAACAAGATCAATGGTATGGATATTACTTTCGTAACCACAGCCAAAACAGATAACGAGTGCTTATCATTACTCAAGGAATTTGGTTTACCCTTTAAAAATCAAAAATAACACATGGCAAAAGAATCAATTAAAGCAAGAGAATTAAAAAGGCGGCGCATGGTGGCGAAATACGCTGAAAAGCGAGCAACTCTGAAAGCTTCAGGCGATTATATCGGCCTTCAGAAGTTGCCCAAAAACGCCTCACCAGTTCGTTTGCATAACCGTTGTAAAATCACCGGCAGGCCCAAAGGATATATCCGCCAGTTTGGAATTTCCCGTATTAATTTCAGGGAAATGGCACTCAATGGATTAATCCCGGGAGTTAGAAAGGCCAGTTGGTAAAAGTTTCATAAAAATCAGAAAAACAGAAAAAATCTCATGATTACCGATCCTATTGCAGATTATCTGACCCGAATAAGGAACGCCGTGATGGCCAATCACAGGATTGTGGAAGTTCCTGCATCGAATATCAAGAAGGAGATTACTAAAATTCTTTTTGAAAAAGGGTATATCCTAAATTATAAGTTTGAAGATGATGGCCGTCAGGGAATTATCAAAATTGCCCTGAAATACCATCCAGTTTCCAAACTGCCCGCCATCACAAAATTAGAAAGAGTGAGCAGCCCGGGATTACGCGTATATTCCGATTCTCATACCCTTCCCAGGGTAATGAACGGATTAGGCGTTGCCATCCTGACGACTTCACAGGGTGTAATGACCGACAAGGAAGCGCGTGTGAAGAAAATTGGCGGCGAAGTATTGTGTTATGTAAGCTAACAGAAGGAGACCTGAAAATGTCAAGAATCGGAAAATTACCAATTGCAATACCCGCAGGCGTGGATATTAATGTTTCGGGCAATAACATCATTACCGTTAAAGGTAAGCTCGGAACTCTGAAACAAACCGTTGATCCGGGAATATCTGTTAAGGTTGAAAACGGACATGTGGTAGTGGAAAGACATACAGATCAAAAAAGGCACAAGGCTATGCATGGGCTTTACCGTGCACTGATCGCCAATATGGTAAAAGGTGTCTCAGAAGGATTTAAAGTTAAACAGGAGCTTGTTGGAGTGGGTTATAAAGTATCGAATAATGGCAATGTGCTGGAATTTTCCCTTGGCTATTCTCACAACATTGTGATGGAATTGCCCCAGGAAATTAAGGTACAAACAATTACTGAAAGAGGAAAGAGCCCCACTATCATCATGGAATGTGCTGACAAACAATTGATCGGACAGATTGCGGCCAAGATCCGCTCGCTGAGAAAACCCGAGCCATACAAGGGCAAAGGGATTCGTTTCGCAGGTGAAGAAATCCGCAAGAAAGCTGGAAAAACAGCAGCCAAATAAAGTTAGTTAACAGGTCCGGCAAAAACCGGCCAACAAATGAAGATATAAAAATGGCTACAAAAAATTTTAAGGAATTCAGAAGAAAACGAATCAAAATGAGGATTCGCAAGGTTGTCAAAGGTACTCCTGAACAACCGCGGCTTACTGTTTTTCGCAGTAACAAGCAAATCTATGCACAGATCATTGATGATACTGCAGGGCGCACACTCCTTGCTGCTTCCTCAAGAGCTGCTGAAAAATCTGAAAAAAAGATTACAAAAATTGAACAGGCAGGTCAGGTAGGACAGATTATTGCCGCCAAAGCAATCGAAGCTGGTATCAATACCGTAGTGTTCGACAGGAATGGTTATTTATATCATGGACGGGTCAAGTCTCTGGCTGAAGCCGCCAGGAAAGCAGGCCTTAAATTTTAAACTATTATGCCCAACGTAAATACAAGAAGAGTAAAATCAAGCGAAATTGAACTGAAGGATCGCCTGGTTGCGATAAGAAGGGTTACCAAGGTTACAAAAGGAGGGAGAACATTCAGCTTCTCGGCGATTGTTGTAGTTGGTAACGAGAACGGAGTAGTAGGACACGGTCTTGGCAAAGCCAAGGAAGTTACTGCCGCCATAGCCAAAGGCATTGATGATGCAAAAAAGAACCTGGTTAAAGTTCCGGTGCTAAAAAATACTGTACCTCACGAACAAACCGGTAAATATTGCGGTGCTTTTGTTTTTCTTAAACCTGCAGCACCCGGTACAGGAGTAATCGCAGGAGGCGCTATGCGTGCAGTACTCGAAAGTGTGGGTGTAAAAGACGTGCTGGCAAAATCCAAAGGATCGTCCAATCCACACTCGGTTGTAAAAGCTACCATCAATGCACTGCTCGAAATGAAAGATCCTTATACTGTAGCTCAATTGCGGGGCATCAGTATGAGCAAAGTATTTAACGGCTGATGAAATAAGAAAAACATTTCAGGAAATGAAAAAGTTGAGAATAACACAAACAAAAAGCGGTATCGGTTATCCTGATCGGCAGAAAAGAACACTCGCAGCCCTTGGTATTCGCCGCATGCACCAGACCATCGAAGTGGAAGCAACTCCACAAATCGTTGGAATGGTCAACAAAGTGATTCATCTTTTACAAGTGGAGGAAATCTAACGCTTTCAAAAACGAAAAGGAATTATACCATGATAAATTTAAGTAATCTCAAACCAGCCAAAGGTTCGGTAAAAAAAGGGAAAAGAATCGCGCGGGGCGAAGGGAGTGGAAGTGGTGATACAGCAGGCCGCGGACATAAAGGGCAGCAGTCACGCAGTGGTTACAGCCGCCGTTTTGGACATGAAGGCGGACAGATGCCTTTATACCGGCGCCTGCCTAAATTCGGATTTAAAAATCCCCACCGGGTAGAATACAGGAGTATCAATATTGACACCCTGCAACACATTGCTGACAAAAACAATATTGACACGATCACTCCCGAAGTATTGATCCAAAACGGAATTGTCGGGAAAACCGATCTGTATAAAATACTCGGGCGCGGCGAACTCAAAACCAAACTTGACGTAACTGCACACGCTTTTTCAGCTTCTGCAATCAAAGCCATTGAATCACTGGGTGGCATTGTCACCAAAATCTAAATCTGAATGAAAAGGTTTATTGATACATTACGTAATATTTATAAAATAGAAGAGCTTCGCCAGCGGATTCTCTACACCCTCGGGATCGTACTGATTTACAGGTTGGGTAGTTATATTGTGTTGCCCGGTGTTGATCCGAATCAACTGGTAAATCTTCAACGGCAAACCGAAAGCGGATTGCTTGGATTACTGGATATGTTTTCGGGAGGTGCCTTTTCCAACGCATCTATTTTTGCCCTCGGAATTATGCCATACATCTCGGCATCTATTGTTATTCAATTATTGGGAATGGCGGTGCCCTATTTTCAGAAACTGCAGAAAGAAGGTGAAAGCGGACGCCGCAAAATAAATCAGATTACACGTTACCTGACAGTGTTTATCACTGGTTTCCAGGCTCCGGCCTACATTGGTAATATGATTTCACAACTGCCTCCCGAAGCCGTTACTCCGTTTAGTCCGGCCGTTACGACACCATCAACATTTTTCTGGGTTTCTTCTGTTGTTATACTTATTTCCGGAACGCTTTTCGTAATGTGGCTGGGCGAAAAAATTACCGACAAAGGGCTTGGGAATGGTATTTCGTTAATCATCATGATAGGAATTATTGCAAGGTTGCCTTTTGCCCTTGCCGCTGAGTTTTTCTCACGCATGGAGCAACAGGGTGGTGGATTGGTAATGTTTGTCATTGAAATTGCGGTTCTGATCATAGTCATATTATTATGTATTTTGCTGGTTCAGGGCACCCGCAAGGTTCCGGTTCAATATGCAAAACGGATTGTAGGAAACAAGCAGTATGGTGGTGTTCGTCAGTATATTCCGCTTAAGGTAAATGCAGCAGGTGTTATGCCAATCATCTTTGCCCAGGCGCTGATGTTCCTTCCTATCACACTTGCCGGTTTTGCCCAGTCGGAATCACTTAGCGGATTTCTCTCTACATTCTCAAATATGCATGGTTTCTGGTACAACTTTGTATTTGCCATCATGATCATCGCATTCACTTATTTTTATACGGCCATTACCATTAATCCGAATCAAATGGCTGAAGATATGAAAAAGAACGGAGGTTTTATTCCTGGTGTGAAACCTGGTAAAAAGACTGCGGAATTTATGGATACAATCATGTCGAGAATCACATTGCCAGGTTCAGTATTTCTCGCTTTTGTTGCCATTATGCCGTCCCTGGTAAGCTTGATGGGAGTGAGCGGGCAATTTGCACAGTTTTATGGTGGTACTTCGCTGCTGATTTTGGTAGGTGTTGTGCTCGACACATTGCAACAAATAGAAAGTCATCTGCTTATGCGCCATTACGATGGATTGACCAAGTCTGGACGTATTAAAGGAAGATCATCGTTCAGTGTAAGCGGATAATGAATAAATAAGTAATGATATATCTCAAAACAGAAGAAGAGATACAGCTCATTCGACAAAGTTCTTTGCTTGTTGGTAAAACGTTAGCTGAAGTAGCCAGGCATATCAGGCCAGGTGTAACCACAATGGAGTTGGATCAGATTGCCGAAAAATTTATCCGAGATCATAAGGCAAAACCTGGCTTCAAAGGTTACAGGGGATTTCCCGCTACACTATGTATATCGGTGAACGAAAACGTAGTGCATGGTATTCCGGGCGAGCGCAGGCTGAAAGAAGGGGATATTGTTTCAATTGATTGCGGGGTTTTGAAAAATGGCTACTATGGCGATTCGGCGTACACATTTGCCGTGGGGACTGTAAAACCTGAAGTGCGTGCACTGATGAAAACAACCGAAGAGGCACTTTACAAAGGAATAGAGCAGGCCATTGCGGGAAAGCGAACGGGAGATATAGGAAATGCCGTGCAGCAACACGTAAGCCCGATGGGGTATGGAATCGTCAGGGAACTGATAGGGCATGGTGTTGGAAAACACCTGCACGAATCGCCCGATGTGCCCAACTATGGTAAAAAAGGACAGGGAGTGTTACTTTCTGAGGGAATGGTGATTGCTATTGAACCGATGATCAACCTGGGGAAAAGACATATAGTGCAGGAAGATGATGGTTGGACAATTCGAACACTGGATCGTAAACCTTCGGCACATTACGAGCATACCATTGCAGTGAGAAAGGATAAAGCTGAAATCTTATCAAGTTTTGAGGACATAGAAAAAATAATAATTAATTAAATCAGAAACCTGATTTTATATGGCAAAACAACAGGCTATCGAGCAGGATGGCGTTGTCTTGGAATCGCTGGGAAACGCCATGTTCCGCGTTGAATTGGAAAATGGGCATGTTATTACGGCGCATATTTCAGGGAAAATGAGGATGCATTATATAAAAATTCTGCCTGGCGATAAAGTAAAAATTGAAATGTCAGTGTACGACCTTTCAAAGGGCAGGATTATTTACCGATATAAATAGGGACTTGCTTGCAGAGTGAATACTTAAAAAGATCAAGAGAATGAAAATCAGAGCCAGTATTAAGAAAAGAACACCCGACTGCAAAATTGTACGCCGAAAAGGCAGGGTTTATATAATCAATAAAAAGAACCCCAAGTACAAGCAACGTCAGGGATAAGAAATTTATTCATTAACTGATACCAAATCAATAAGTTCTATGGCTAGAATTGCAGGTATTGATATACCAAAGAACAAGCGGGGCGAAATCGCACTGACTTATATTTATGGAATCGGTCGCAGCACCGCACAAAAAATTCTCACTGAAGCCGAAGTGGATTGGGATAAGAAAGTTCAGGATTGGGACGATGACGAGCAAAATCGCATCCGTACGATTATCGGTGAGAAAATCAAGGTGGAAGGCGCCCTGCGCTCAGAAGTACAAATGAACATCAAACGTTTGATGGACATTGGATCATACCGGGGCATACGGCACCGTATTGGCCTTCCGGTTCGCGGTCAGAGCACAAAAAACAACGCCCGTACACGCAAAGGCAGAAAAAAAACCGTTGCAAATAAAAAGAAGGCACCTAAAGGCTAATAGTTAACACTGCCTGAAAAATTAGTAATTAAGAAGACAGAAATATAAC
Organism: uncultured Bacteroidales bacterium; assembly: GCA_964419945.1. Classification (GTDB taxonomy): domain Bacteria; phylum Bacteroidota; class Bacteroidia; order Bacteroidales; family JAAYJT01; genus JAAYJT01. The sequence goes on from CAYQRU010000037.1 coordinate 23,836, forward strand.
GGATATGGCAAAAAGCACCAAAACGTCGAAAAAAAGGATCGTAAGAGTTGAACCTGTTGGCAAGGCATTTATCACTGCTTCGTTTAATAATGTAATTGTTACATTGACAAATGACGGAGGCCAGGTTATTTCCTGGTCATCGGCCGGGAAAATGGGATTCAGGGGATCGAAGAAAAACACTCCTTACGCCGCACAAATGGCAGCCACTGACTGCTCAAAGGTAGCCTACGATCTGGGATTAAGAAAAGTTAAAGTTTATGTAAAAGGGCCTGGCGCCGGACGCGAATCAGCCATTCGTACCATTCATTCTTCCGGTATTGAAGTGGTTGAAATTATTGACGTTACACCATTGCCACACAATGGTTGCCGCCCACCTAAGCGCAGAAGAGTATAACATCATAACAGAGATGTCGGCCCTCGGGTCCTCATTTCAATAGTTGAACAGTATAAACCTAATCATAGCATGGCAAGATACATTGGCCCAAAAACAAAGATAGCACGTAAATTCAGGGAGCCTATCTACGGTCCCGACCGTTCATTCGAAAAAAAGAACTATCCTCCCGGAATGCATGGCAACAGCCGCCGTCGAGGAAAAACTTCCGAATATGGCCTCCAGTTGATGGAAAAACAAAAGGCCAAATATACTTACGGAATCCTCGAGCGCCAGTTTAAGAATATTTTCCGGAAGGCCGCCAGTAAAAAAGCAGGTATCACCGGTGAAGTACTCCTTCAGTTCATAGAAGCAAGACTCGACAATACCGTTTATCGTTTTGGTATTGCGCCTTCACGCAGTGCTGCCCGCCAACTGGTAGTTCATAAACACATTCTTGTAAACAACAAGGTTGTAAACGTCCCTTCATACCAGTTACGCCCCGGCGACATCGTGGCTGTCAGAGAGCGTTCCAGATCGCTGGAAGTGATCCAAAATTCGCTGTCAGGACGTGGAAATCCTTATGCATGGCTCGAGTGGGACGGTAACCTGATGGCCGGAAAGTTCGTAAACTATCCTGAACGTCAGGATATACCCGAAAACATAAAAGAACAGCTCATCGTTGAACTGTATTCGAAATAACGATTTGTTCCTGTTTTATAAATATCAACACAAAACAGCGTAAATCATGGCTATATTACCATTTCAGCAGCCCGACAAGGTGATCATGAATGAATTGAACGAGTATGAAGGCTTGTTCGAATTTCGTCCGTTAGAACCAGGCTTTGGTTTGACCATCGGCAATGCCCTGCGCAGGGTTTTGCTATCTTCTTTGGAGGGTTATGCCATTACCTCTGTTCGCATTGAAGGTGTTGAACAGGAATTTTCTACGATTAAAGGAGTTATTGAAGATGTAACGGAAATCGTGCTTAATCTGAAACAAATTCGCTTTAAACGCATAAACGACAGCGAAGAAAGTGAAAAGATAAACTTTGCCATCGCAGGTCAGGATGTTTTCAAAGCCGGAGACATCAACAAATACCTGTCGGTTTTCCAGGTGCTTAATCCCGAGGTTGTTATTTGCCGTATGGACCCCACAGTCAGAGTTTTTTTTGAACTTATCATCAAAAAAGGACGCGGTTATGTGACTGCCGATGAAAACAAAGATCTCAATGCACACCTCGGAACCATTGCCATTGACTCCATACATACACCTATCAAGAATGTAAAATATACAGTCGAAGACTTTCGTGTGGAACAAAAAACTGACTACGAAAATCTTCTGCTCACGGTACGTACGGATGGTTCTATTCTTCCAAAAGATGCAATCAAAGAAGCAGCTCAAATTCTGATTCATCACTTTATGCTCCTGAGCGATGATAAAATCACCATCATTACCGAAGAAAAACCCGAGAGTGAAGAATTTGATGAAAACACACTACACATTCGTCAGTTATTGCAAAGCAAACTATCTGACCTGAACCTTTCGGTGAGGGCGCTGAACTGCCTGAAGGCTGCCGATGTAGAAACCCTCGGAGAGCTGGTGGCTTACAATAAACATGACTTGTTGAAATTCCGCAACTTTGGCAAAAAGTCTCTCACCGAACTGGAAGAGCTGGTAAAATCGAAGAACCTTGAGTTCGGAATGAATGTTTCAAAATATAAATTAGATAAGGATTAACAGAGATGAGACACGGTAAGAAAGTAAATAAACTGGGACGAAAAAGCGCTCACCGCAGCGCTATGTTCGCCAATATGGCATCGTCGCTGATCTTACACAAACGCATTATCACAACCCTTGCAAAGGGTAAGGCACTTCGCGTATATATCGAACCATTGATCACCAAATCAAAAGACGATTCCACCCATTCGCGCAGAATGGTGTTCAGCTATCTGCAAAATAAGGATGCTGTTGCAGAACTCTTCAGGGAAGTTTCTGTGAAAGTGGCTGAAAGGCCAGGTGGATATACCCGTATTTTGAAAACCGGTACACGCCTCGGCGATAATGCCGAAATGTGTATGATCGAGCTGGTAGATTATAACGAAAACCTGCTTGGCACCAAAGATGCCGCCAAAGGTAAAGCATCGCGCCGCAGACGAGGTAGCGGAAAGAAAAAAGCAGAAGCAACTGCTGCCGCAAAACCTGCCGAATCAAAAGATAAGGTGGTAAAGGAAACAGAAACCCACAAGAAAGAGGTGGCTGAAGAAGTGAAAGAAACGCCGGTGGCAGAAACCGAAACACCCGGTCAGGCAGAAGAATCCCCGGAAGCTGCTGCGGAACAGGAAGAAACAAAAGAATAGTTTTTATCTTTTTGTTATTGATTCAGGGATATGGCTTATTGCTCTATCCCTTTTTTGTTTTTGAAAAATCCAAAATTCGTCATTAAATGTACCTCTGTTGAGTAGCTATCACGCTTTGTTATGATGTTATTTACTGTAAAACAGGTGAATCCACCACCTCTTGCAGGATGGAATATCCACCACTCAAGCTTTCTCTGAAATAGTACAGGAAACAAGCTGTGTCAGTGAATAAGGCAGCCTCAGTTAACCAGAATGAACGCACATACACCTGAACTACTGCACCCTAACAACAGATTCAAAAAACATCAGGTGGAAGCTTCCTTGTCATATTCCCGGTGCAATGCCTCCCACCGGTTCATTTCATTTTCAATATTGGCTTTGAGATCATTGTATTTGCGGTAAGTTTCGGCATCGTTAAGCACTTCCCTATACCGGAGCGGATCGGCAAGCATTTCATCAAGTGTGGCCATTTCACTTTCCATTGAGGCAATATCGGCTTCGGCTTTTTCGATCTGGTTGCGTAGCTTACGTAATATTTTTTCACGGTTTTTGCGCTCTTCCCATTGTTGTTTTGACTCTGAAGTCTGGTTTTTCGATCCTTGCATGCGAATTAACTGACTGGCCTGTTCCAGCGCTCTGAGCGATTCAAGCTTCCGTGCCTGCAGAAAATCATATACATCTCCCATATATTCACGAATACCATGATTCTTAAATTCAAATACCTTGTTGGTAAGACCCTGAAGAAAATCCCTGTCGTGCGATACAATAATCAATGTGCCGGTGAATTGCATGAGGGCACTTTTCAGGATGTCTTTCGAAACCATATCCAGATGATTGGTAGGTTCGTCAAGTATAAGCAGGTTGACAGGTTTTAAAAGAAGACGCGCCAGTGCCAGCCTGGCTTTTTCTCCACCCGAGAGCACTTTCACCTTTTTATCAATATCGTCGCTGCCAAACAGGAAACTGCCCAGCAGCCCACGAACTTTGGGTCGCATATCGCCCACAGCCACATCGTCAATCGTTTGAAAAACAGTTTTATCGCCATCCAACAACTCCGTCTGGTTTTGCGCGTAATAGCCAATGTGGGTGTTATAACCGATATTCAGTTGCCCGGTGTGATCCAGCACTCCGGCAATGATTTTCGAAAGCGTGGTCTTACCCTCACCGTTACGCCCGACAAAAGCCACAAATTCGTTACGAAGCACAGCAAAATTCAGTTCTTTCAATACAGACTTGCTTCCATAGGATTTTTCCAATCCCACTGCTTCCACTACTACTTTTCCTGACCGGGGAGCAGGTGGAAAACGTAACCTGATGGCAGAGTTATCGGTTTCTTCCACCTCCACAATCTCCATTTTTTCAAGCATTTTGATGCGCGACTGTACTTGTCGTGATTTGGTGTTTTTATACCTGAATCTTTCAATAAAGCGTTCGATCTGTGCAATTTCACGTTGCTGATTGTTCATGGCTGCTATCTGCAACTCACGCTGTTGCTGGCGCATTTCCACATAACCTGAGTAACTGGTCGCAAAATCATAGATCTTCCCAAGAGTAATTTCAATAGTCCGGTTGGTCACAGCGTCAAGGAATGCCCGGTCGTGTGAAACCAGAATCACTGCACCCGGGTAATCTTTCAGAAATTCTTCCAGCCACTGTATTGATTCGATATCAAGATGGTTGGTAGGCTCGTCGAGTAGCAGCAGATCGGGTTTCTGAAGGAGAATTTTTGCCAGTTCCACACGCATCTGCCACCCACTGCTGAATTCTTTTAGTGGCCGCTCAAAATCCTCTTTTTTAAAACCAAGCCCCAGGAGTACTTTTTCGGTGTCGGCTTCACAGGTTTGACCACCAATCAGATGGAAACGGTCGCTGGCATCGTTCAGGCGGTTTATAAGGACTGTATATGCCTGCGTCTGGTAATCGGTCCGGTGGGAAATTTCTTCGGTGAGCCGGTGAATAGTGGCCTCCAGTTCCATAGCTTCCCGGAAGGCGGTCAGCGCTTCAGCAAAAACCGAAATCTGGCTGTTGGTCTCCAGTTCCTGCGCAAGATAACCTGTTGTTTTGCTATTTGGGATCACCACCACTCCTTTTTCCAGCTCCATCTCGCCTACAATAATCCTCATCAGTGTCGTTTTTCCGGCTCCATTACGGCCAACAAGCCCAATACGGTCCCTTTCACTGATCAGAAAGGAAACGTCGTCGAATATATAATTCCCTGTAAAATGTACCGATAAATTATTGACAGCAAACATGGCGCAAAATTAGGGCTTTTCAGCAAAGTTTAAAGCAAGGCGGCATACCGGTAATAAGCGCCGGAGAAAATCCGGA
>CAYQRU010000038.1:0-28872 GCA_964419945.1 uncultured Bacteroidales bacterium
CATGTCATTAATATTAAGATGATTTCAGCATGACTGCAACGTAGTTATGAACATTTAAACAAGGATACCTTGATGTAAAAGCACAAACCTTTTTTCTGGTTGAAGGCTGCTCGCTGAAACAGAAGATATGCTCATGATAAAAATTATTAAATGAAGCGCTTGCGAATATGAAAACAGCTATCATTACAGGCGCCTGTGGCGCAATTGGCAAAGCAATAACCGAAGGACTTGCAAAGGCAGGGTATGAAGTGATAATGGTTGGGCGCAAACCTGACATACTAAAAAGAACTGCTGAGGCAGTTAGTCGAAGCTCTGGGAATAAGAATGTGGTTGAAGGCCTTGTAGATCTTTCCTTAAAGAACAATATCCTTAATTTTGCACAAAGAATCAAATCTCCTGTGCATGTACTGGTGAACAATGCCTGCACGGCTCCCCGGCAGCGTGCTGAAAACGCTGATGGTACTGAAATGCAATGGGCAGTGAATGTGTTGGCATATTTTCATATGATGACTGCATTCTTACCTCATCTTACCCAGGCCAATGGAGCAAGGATCATCAACGTGGCAAGTTATTGGGCAGGTGGACTCGACCTGAAAGATCCGGAATTTAAGCTCCGAAGATATGATAACGACATGGCTTACCGGCAGAGCAAACAAGCCGGGAGGATGCTCACAGCGTATTTTGCAGAAAGTTTTGCACATCAAAAAATTACGGTAAATGCCTGCCACCCCGGCGATGTTAATTCAAAACTCAGCAACAGTCTTGGATTTGGAGGAAGTGAATCTCCGACCGAGGGTGCTGATACCCCGGTTTGGCTCGCAACTTCCACCCAGGTAGAAGGAATCAGTGGTAAATATTTTGAACACCGGCGGCTTGCGCACTGTGGCTTTATGGCAAAAAAAAATGATGTACGCAAACTTTATGAGTTGTGTTCAATATACTGAAAATAACCTACGGTTTGTAAAAATAAGTGACCTGTTGATCCGGAGTCTCTTCAACAGAAAGCACTTCATAGCCTTTGTCCCGTGCTTTATCAATGAGCGGTGCCGGCACAAATCCTGAAACAAACTGTAGGATTTCTCCGGAATTCATTTTGTGCAATCTCTCAAACACTTCGTTCACAGGATGACGGCCTGCAGCCAGCATGGGACGGGCATCCAAGGTTGATGTGATTTTTTCTTCTGCAAACCAGGTATAAGCTTCATTCATATTATTATTAATTAAATCGTTGATTATCAATGCATCTGATAAACCGGCCTCTTTATGTAACTGTCTGATCATCTTAGAAAGATCAACTTTACCTATAACCGATACCTGCTGAAGCGAGGTGATACGCGCTATGGTGTTACGCAACAATGGATTGCGAAGTTTGCCAAATTCAGGAGCCATTGCTACGAGGGTTTTCTCGAGTTCAGGATATGCATCAATCAGTTCCTTGATTTTTGTAGCCGGTGTAATATTCAGTCTTTCGTCCATGTCTGCTTATGCTTTGTTTATATTTTACATATTTTGTCTATAGTTGGGATTATAAACAACTTATTAATGCAATTTATCAGCTATCCAACGTCTGCTGTTCCCTATCCAAAAACAATCATTCTGATGTTTCATTCTCATGAAGTCCTACATGATCATTTCTCTGTTGCTTTACCACTCCTCCTTATTTATATTGCAGCAGTCGTTGTTCACCCTGAAGGCTGCGTTTTTCGTTGAGCTCCTGGCTAACCTCAAGGGTTCCAAGGTATTCACCATTGGCATCCCGTAAAGCAAAGTATTCGATATGTACAAACATACTACCCCGCTGAATCCAGAAGGGCGCCCTGCTTTGTTTTCCACTTTTAAAATCACTTAAGATTTGCTCAACGGTATGCACGCTGTGTGGCGGATGACACATTCTTACATCACGCTGAAGAATGGCCCTGTTACGGTCGAAAATTCTCCCGGCACTTTGAGAAAAATAAGCCACCTTGTCGTTTCTATCTACGAAAGTGATATCTACCGGTAACGTATTCAAAATGGCAGTAAGCTCATCGATTGTAAAGCTTCCGGAAGGAAGCACAATTTTATTCTGATCGGACATGGTTGCCTGTAATTCTGTGCTGAGAATTCCGGGTTTCCATTCCACTTTTGGATCATACAGACAAAAACCAATCTCCGGGGTCTGTTGGTAAATCTCATACCAATTGCTTTCGCTAAGGGTTTCAAGGCACATGGGAAGAAGAATCTCCTCTTCTTTCATGATCATATCAGTGATCGAGGTTGATGCTGGTTTGAGCAACATTTCAATGACTGCCAGTAGTTTTTCTTTGCTCATGCTGGTTAAGCGCAGGGCATCGTTGGCAGCCTTCAGAAGTCCGCGAGCCTCGTCGTGTTTGCCCCACATCACTTTGGGAGGGCCCGTAATCTCATATTTTTCGAGGAAGGGAAACAAAAGATTCTCCTTGCGGCGATAGTGTTTGTCAACATCCATGAGTTGATTGAACCCGGTGCGCAAGCTGTTGATAAAATCCACAAGCATTATCCCCTCCTTCATGGAAGAAGCCTTCTGATAGTCGGCATTGAGCGCTTCCACCACCATTCTCAAGGCTTGATTTTCTTTTCTGAAAGTGTCCACCGGGTGGCCCTCTGTCACTTCTGGCTGTCCTTCGGTATCAATACTTCCTTCCAGCACGTAAGTATGAATATCGCATAATTTAAGGACATCTTCCACAGGCAGTCCTTCGTTGATAAGTTCCTGTTCCACTTCAACAACTTCGTTGTATGGAACACTCTTAAGTACGTGCATCAACCTGTTTTTAACCTGGTCAGGCGCTTCGCCTTCATGAAGCTGAAGTATCATATGCTTCAGCAATGCCTTTCGGTTGGTATGGTTAATTAATTCGCTCATAATAAATTAAATTTAAGGGTGATGAATAATTTATGATATTGCATGTATTATTCAGGTATTTTAGTACTTATTTACACTTTAGTAAACACATATTGCTTCAATTTGTTTTATCAGGACTGAATAAAAATAAATCGTTCTGTTGCAGTCATAGCCAATCAATCAGTAAAATACCTACATTTGCCAGACAATATTTAATAAACCATTTTATCTTATTCACTATGAAACATACCATGCTTAATATCATAGGATTATATGGTGCCTGTCTGGTGATTATCCTGACCACAAGTACTTCTCAGGCGGCTGAACAAGCAAAGAAATCACTCACGGCTGAAACAATGTGGGAAATGAAACGTGTTGGAAATCCAAACAGTTCACCGGATGGAAAATATTCTGTTTTCACTGTTTCGGGATCGAACATTGAAGAAAATAAAAGCTCAACGAATATTTACATGATGAACAATGAAGACGGCCGTGTAATTCAGCTAACCTTTTCCGGAAAAGACAGTGCGCCGGTATTTAGTCCCGATGGAAAAACAATAGCTTTTTTATCGCGCAGAAACGAGGGCCCTTCACAACTTTATTTGTTGCCTCTATCGGGCGGTGAAGCCCAGAAAATAACTGACCTGCCAGTGGGTGTTTACGCTCCCAGGTGGTTTCCTGATGGAAAGCGTATTGCATTTGCGGCAAATATTTTACCGGATTATGATGGCGATTGGGAAAAATTAAAGAAAATTCAGGAAGAAAGAAAATTGAGCAAGGTATCAGCCAGAGTGACTGAGAATGCCATGTATCGTTTTTGGGATCGCTGGTTAACCGATGGCTATTACCCACGCCTTTTTTCGATTGATGTGGATTCAAAGTTAATTACCGATCTGATGCCTCTTACTTCAAATTATTTCGATATGATGGGAGGAGTTTCATACGATATCTCACCCGATGGCAAACACATTGCAGTAAGTCAGAATGTTACCCAGCCGCCTTACGAGAGTACCAATAACGATATCTTTTTACTCAGCACAGATGGAAGTGGTTTGATGACAAATATCACCTCTGGCAATCCAGCTGATGATGTAAATCCTGTTTTCAGCAACCATGGCCGTTTGCTGATTTTTGGAAGCCAAAAGATTTTTCATTTTTATGCCGACAAGGTGGTAATGACCATTTATGATCTGCAACATAAGACATTAAGGCGTATTACTGATGAAATTGATCTGAGTTGTGAACAATGGTTCTGGTCGCAGGACGACAAAACCATTTATTTCATTGCAGAAGAAAACGCCAGGAATGCAATTTTCAGCATTCCTTCTGCCGGTGGAAACCCCCAACTCATATTTAATAATGGAACCAATAACGGGGCTACCCTGGCCGGATCTCAACATCTGGTTTTTAACCACCATAACCTCAGCATGCCACCGGAAATTTACAAATTCGACCTGCATAGCGGGAAACCGCAAAAAATGACATCATTCAATGATGATATCACGTCCAAACTGCAACTTGGAAGGGTGGAAGACATTCGTTACAAAGGCGCTGAAGATGCTGATGTGCAAATGTTTGTAGTTTATCCACCGGATTATGATGCCACCCGGAAATATCCGCTGGTCATGCTGATCCATGGCGGTCCGCATGGAACTTTTGGTGATTTCTTCCATTTCAGGTGGAATGCGCATCTTTTCGCAGCACCCGGTTATATTGTGGCCTTACCGAATTTTCATGGAAGTACAAGTTTTGGACAGGATTTCGCCATCAGCATTCATGGAGAAAATTCCACCAAACCTTTTCAGGATGTAATGAAAGCTGCTGATTATCTGATAGAACGTGGTCTGGTTGACAGTAATCGTATGGCTGCTGCCGGCGGAAGCTATGGCGGCTATCTTGTAAGCTGGATTGCCGGCCATACCGACCGTTTTACCTGCCTCATCAACCATGCCGGTGTATATGATCTCCATCTTCAGTTTGCATCAGACTATAGTGGAAACAGAGGTTATCAGTACGGCGGTACGCCCTGGGAAAATTTCGACCGGCTCAATCTTCACAATCCTGCGCAGTTTGCTCATCATTTTAAATCCCCGATGATGATCATGCATGGTGAATTGGATTACCGCGTACCGGTAGCACATGCCTTTCTTGTGTATGGCATCTATAAAGGAAAGGGGCTTGATGCAAGACTGGTGTATTTCCCAGATGAGAACCATTGGATCCTCAGCCCGCAAAATTCAATATATTGGTATAACGAAGTCCATAACTGGCTGGAAAGGTACCTGAAACGATCTTAAAAATTTAAGACTTTTACGTACTGGTAGAACAGGCAAATTTTTACTTTTGTACATTCACACTTTCTTTAATTCAGCAATACTCTGCCCACCATGAACTACCCGAAAAGCGCACTCGCAGCACTTATTGTCCTAAGGATTGCAATCGGGTGGCATTTTTTTTACGAAGGAATGATCAAAATATTCAGTAATTCCTGGACATCGAAAGCATATTTGCTTGATTCAGGTGGTTTTGCGAAAATCTTTTTTAAATGGATCGCACACCACGATACTGCACTCGTTATTGCTGATCATCTCAATGCCTGGGGTCTGACCCTGATAGGACTTGCACTAGTGGCAGGGATATTTACCCGTTTTGCTTCCATTGCAGGTATGGTAATGATGGGTTTATATTATCTTGCACACCCGGCTTTTCCGGGTATTGCCTATTTATTGCCCTCTGATGGTAACTATTTCATCGTGAACAAAACTTTGATCGAACTAGTGGCACTGTGGGTAGTTTTTGCGTTGCCAACATCTGAGATTGTCGGTCTTTACAGGATCATGAATAAAGTAAAATGGAAACGGTCATCCGCTAAAGCAACAGAATAATTTCTTTCGTGTATCACTAATTAGAAAACATGAATCCGGTTCATTCCAAAAAATCGAAAAATACCATTACCCGGAGAGACCTGCTGGCCGGACTTGCTTCACTTCCGTTCCTTGGATTAATGGGCTATGGCTTATTCCGGAACAAAGCTGAAGCAGCCAGGCAAAATTCGAGCCTTCTCGGCGATACTGACATTATCCTGCCCAAAGACATTCCCCCCGTGGTTGACGGTGCTAAGTTGCGGTTGGGCGTCGTGGGTTGTGGCAGCCGTGGCCGCTACCTGATGAAGGCTCTTGGCTTTCTTCACCCCGGCAGGATTGATGAATACAAGGAAAACGCACGCAAAGACAAATTCTGGAAAGATTATTATGAACAGTTCATGACCCAGGAAGATATGAATGTAAAAATCACAGCCATTTGTGATGTTTTTGATAAACATGCAATACGGGCGGCAGAAACAGGGGCCAACCTTTTTCGTCACGGAAAAGATGGCAGGATGGATACAGCGCCAAAACGATACCTGACTTATAAAGAATTACTTGCTGCCGACGATGTGGATGCAGTAATTATCGCCACACCCGATCACCTGCATGTGCCTGTTGCGCTGGAAGCTGCAAGGCAGGGTAAACACATTTACTGCGAGAAACCGTTATCGTGGACCGTACCAGAAACATATGAGATACGCAATGCTGTTAAAGAATCGGGAGTGGTTTTCCAACTGGGACACCAGGGAAGACAAACTGAAAGTTACCAGGTTGCACGCTCCCTGATCAGGCAAAATGTTACAGGCAAAATATCACTGATAGAAGTGTGTACTAACCGTAATGACCCGAATGGTGCATGGGTTTATGAAATTGATCCTGAAGCTAATAAACAGAACATTGATTGGCAGCAGTTTATCGGTCCGGCACCGTGGCATGAATTCAGCCCTGAGCGTTTTTTCCGTTGGCGGTGCTGGTGGGATTACAGCACAGGATTGAGTGGCGATTTGTTTACGCATGAATACGATGCGCTGAACCAAATCCTTGATCTTGGAATTCCAAAGTCTGCCGTAGCTTCAGGAGGTATTTATTTCTTTAAAGACGGCCGTACGGTACCCGATGTGCTCAATATGGCTTTTGAATTTCCAAACCGAGACCTGACGCTGTTATACAGTGCCACACTTGCCAGTGAGAAAAACCGCGGCAAACTGATCATGGGTCACGACGCCTGTATAGAACTCGATGAAACACTGCTGGTTGTGGCCGACCCGAAATCAACGAAGTATAAGGAAAGAATGGAGCAGGGCATTATTGAACCCAACAAACCTATTTTTTCTTATGTGCCCGGTCAGGAAAAAATTGACACAATCACCACTCCTACCGAAAAATATTTTGCCAGCAGGGGATTGCTTTTTACCTACCGTAAAGGCAAAGCCATTGATACAACACATCTTCATCTTCGTGAGTGGTTTAATTGCATCCGGATGCATAACGGCTCACAACCGAGTTGCAATATTGATCAGGCATTTGAAGAAGCCATTACTGCACATATGGGGACCATCGCATTTCATGAGGGAAGACGAACATATTGGGACGAGACAAACGAAACTATCTATTGACATACCGATGCTATGAACACAAGACGTGGTTTTCTACGGTCAATTTCCCTTGCAGGCGCTGGTTTGATTACTCAAGCTTTTTCGAATGACGCACTGGCCCGTGAATTAAAGCCAACGGAAGAAATTGGTATTCAGCTATGGACGCTGAGAAACCTGGTCCAAGAAGATTTGTCTTCTACATTGAAAGCTGTTAGCAACCTGGGATACACCGGAATTGAAGCATTTGGTTTTGACGGCAATTTTTTCGGCCAAACACCAAAAGCTTTTAAAACACTGTGTGATGATGTGGAATTAAAAATCTATAGCACGCACACACCAATCACTGCTGAAAATGCTGCTTTCTATGCAGAAAGTGCAGCCGAAGCCGGATTGGAATATCTCATTCTGCCTTCCATGATGGGTCGTAATGAGACCACAACCGATGATTTCAAAAAAACCGCCAGGGAAATGAACTGCATTGGCAAGATATGTCGTCGGTTTGATATCAGGTTCGGATATCATAATCATGAATTTGAGTTCAAACCAATTGATGGACAGTTGCCTTATGATATTTTACTCATGAACACTGATCCTGAACTGGTTGGATTTCAAATGGATATTTATTGGATCATAAAAGCCGGCTTTGAGCCTACTGAGTACTTTATCAAACATCCTCAACGTTTTCGCACCTGGCATATAAAAGACATGGGTAATGACGGTGAAAGCTGCATTGCAGGAAACGGAAAAATTGATTTTAAATCGCTTATGAGGCGAGCTGAAACTGCAGGGTTGCACCGGATGATCGTTGAGCAGGAACATTTTTCAGAAGGTTCCCCTTTATTTTGCGCAGAACATAGTTTGCGTTACATACAGTCCAATTTATTTTAAAAACAGCATCATTATGGAAGAAAACGAAAACAAAAACCAGGGAATTGATCGCCGCACCTTTCTGCGCAATTCGGCCCTTGCCACGGCAGGTTTCATAATTGTGCCAAGCCATGTAGTATCAGGACTTGGACACAGGGCACCCAGCGATAAACTGAATATTGCGGGTGTTGGAGTCGGGGGCCGCGGAGGCGGAGTGATGCGCGCCGTAAAGAACGAAAATATTGTTGCATTATGCGATGTAGACTGGAAATATGCTTCGAAGATATTCAGTGAATTTCCGGATTCTAAAAAGTTTTATGACTGGCGAGAAATGCTCGATACGATGAAGGATTCCATTGATGCCGTGGTGGTTGGTACACCAGACCATACTCATGCCATCATCAGCATCAATGCGATGAAGCTGGGCAAGCATGTCTATTGTGAAAAACCACTAACACATTCGGTATGGGAATCGCGTGAGATGACACGAATCGCAAAAGAATACAAGGTAGCCACTCAGATGGGTAACCAGGGTAATTCAGGCGAAGGTATCCGCCAGGTGTGTGAATGGATCTGGGATGGGGCTATCGGAGAAATCAGGGAAGCACATGCATGGACGAATCGCCCCATCTGGCCGCAGGGTCTTGAAAGGCCGGCAGAAGTGGCTGAGATACCTGATACTTTGAAGTGGGATTTATTTCTGGGGCCAGCCCGGGAGCGCCCTTACAATCCCATTTATACGCCCTGGAACTGGCGCGGATGGTGGGATTTTGGAACAGGCGCTCTGGGCGACATGGCCTGTCATATCATGGACCCGGTTTTTATGGCATTAAAACTGAAATATCCAGTAAAAGTGCAGGGAAGTTCCACACTCTTCAATACAGAATCACCACCTCTGGCGGAAGTGGTGAAATACGTCTTCCCGGCCAGACCTGCATACAAAAACATCAATATGCCGGAAGTTTCGGTTACCTGGTGGGATGGCGGTTTGCTGCCTCCACGCCCGGAAGAACTTCCTGCTGGTGAAGTAATGGGCCGCGACACAAATGGCGGATGCCTTTTTATTGGTTCGAAGGGGAAAATAATGACAGGCTGTTACGGTCGAAACCCATTTTTACTACCTCTCGATTACGACAAAAATTACCAGCGGCCAAATCCTGAACTCCGCCGGGTGGATGTGGGGCATGAGATGGACTGGGTACGCGCCTGCAAGGAAAGCCCTGAAAACCGTACAGAAACCAGTTCATACTTCGGATATTCAGGACCTATGAACGAAATGGTAGTGATGGGAGTTGTAGCGGTAAGACTGCAGGACATGAAACGTGAACTGGAATGGGATGGTGAAAATATGCGGTTTACCAATATCAGCGAAAACGATGAAATCAGGGTGGTGCTCAGCGATAAATTTCAGATCATTGACGGGCACCCGCATTTCGACACGAAGCATGAGACCATGAATGCCAAACAAGCTGCTGAGGAGTATATCCGGCATACCTACAGGCAGGGATGGAGCATGTAAGGTTGAATTTTGCAATTAGTAATTAACTCCTTAATTTTCAACAATCAAAAATAAAAAAAATGAAAAGTCTATTTTACTTTCTTATGCTATCCCTTTTTATGACCGCTTGTGGAGATGCAACCAAAAAGCTTGTTAAACAAAAGGAATGGATTTCGTTGTTCGATGGGAAAACTCATGGAAAATGGAGAGGATACAATAAGGATCATTTTCCTGTCGGCTGGGAAATCAGCGACGGAATGCTCCGCTGTATTGGTTCAGGGCGAGGAGAAGCCGGCTCGCTCGAAGGAGGCGACATCATTTACGATGAAAAGTTTTCGAATTTTGAGCTGTCGCTCGAATGGAAAATTTCAAAAGGCGGAAACAGCGGTATTTTTTATCTTGCCCAGGAATTGCCCGATAAAACCATCTGGCAATCTGCGCCCGAAATGCAGGTACTCGACAACACCACACATCCCGATGGCCGCGACGGTCTTCACAGCGCCGGAGCTTTGTACGACATGATCGGTGTTGCACAGGATAAGGTAAAACCAGTGGGCGAATGGAACCAGGTGAAAATCCTCGTTTACAAAGGCCTGGTAGAGCACTGGTTAAATGGAGAAAAAGTAGTCAGCTACCATTTATGGACACCTGCATGGAATGAGATGGTTGCCCGGAGCAAATTCCCGCAATACAATCCCGATTGGGCCAATGTGGCTCAGGAAGGCTTTATTGGATTGCAGGATCATGGTGATGATGTCTGGTACAGAAACATCAAGATCAGAAAATTATAATCCCCTTATAACCAACATCCAGAGCTATCATTCAGGTAAAATATTTCTTCTACGGATATTCACCACGCTGAGATTTCGTATTGTCCACCCAGTGGGATTTCTCTTTCAAATTACCAGGATGTTGAACCTGAATATTTCACCAATTGTGCGTTATATCAATTAATAACCAGTTTTCTCACCTGCATCTCCCCTATTCCAGAAATTTTCACCACGTAGATTCCCCTGGCGTATAATGAGACATCGAAAATCGTATAAGTTTGATTTATATTTGATTGCAACAACCTTTTACCTTGCATGGTATAAATCTCAACGAACATCTCACTTGCTCCAGGGCTGTTGCGATTCGCAATGGTAAAAGATGTTCTGCAGGGATTGGGATACATCTCAAACAAATGAGTGCTTTTTTTCTGAATTTCACTTTGATTATCAGAAAATTTTTCCTGGTTGAGTACAATAGTACGCGATGCACCCGGCATGCAGTACTCTCCCGATCCGGTAATATGGGCATAAGCCTGACTGCCAGCCTGCAACCAGGTACCTTCCCTGAAAATGATACTGATGCCTGCTATGAACTCAGCATAAGTATCATCCTGCAGTATAAAATAACTTCCATCTCCGGCAACCAGGATATTTTCTGTTGCATTAAAACATTCGTTCCCACCAGATGCAACCATCATATTTTCCAACGATAGTACAGCAGGAAGCTTCGGCATCGCATCCACATGTACTTCGTCAATATACCAGTAGTCAAATGCATAATGATCGCCTTCAATCACA
Organism: uncultured Bacteroidales bacterium; assembly: GCA_964419945.1. Classification (GTDB taxonomy): domain Bacteria; phylum Bacteroidota; class Bacteroidia; order Bacteroidales; family JAAYJT01; genus JAAYJT01. Next base: position 11,259 of record CAYQRU010000038.1, read on the forward strand.
AAAGCAATGTAAATATATGGGGAAAATTCATGTTGAATATCAACGATAGTGATAACAGGTGTAATGTTGCCGTTACCTGAGCTATGGCTCCAGTCTTCATCGTACCAGTTTATGCCATCGGGGCCTGACTGAATTTTCATGGTGCATCCATAACCATAATCATCGTAGAATTGCCTGAAACTGAGTTGTAAGTTTTCGAAATCTTCAGTATTCAAAGGAGGCAGAATCAGACGGGAAACCCCCAATCCTTCAGTCCAGGATGCTATCATTTCAAAAGGTGTTCCTCCGGCAAAGTTTGAGCTCGATACATTCCAGCGCTCAGATGGGATTTGTCCGTCGTAGGTTTGCTGCCAGTAATCAGGCCATGCAGGGCTGTCGAAGGGTTCATAGAAAGGAATTTCAGGAGGAGGACAAATTAAAAAGAAAGAGTGAACCCCGGAATTGTGGTCATTATCATCCAGTAAAATGAAATAAGTTTCACCCTGCGACCAGTCTAAAACACCATATTGCCCTGGGGTGTTGATTACGCCTATGCAATTCCAGCCCTGGTCATTGCACCCTCCGGTTTTCCAGCTATAACTGACCTCTCCGTTCGCTTCGGTGACCTGAAGTGCAAAAGTTCCGGTTGCAGGAGCCTGGAAACTGTAGATCTTTTCTGTTCCTGCTGAAAAACATCCACATGGGTTATTTTCTGCTGTGAACCAGACTCCGGTTCCCCCTCCGGTAAATGTTTCCAGGTTTACTGAACCGCAGGCGAGAATATTGCTGATAGCAGCACAGGGATCGTAATCAACCGGCTGAAGCTCAATCACTCCAACACCGTAATGCTGCATTCCTGCATAATCGCCTCCCCAGATCATCTGATGCTGTGAATAGTCCCATGTGTCATGCATGTAAACAATTGAGCCGTCATCGTTATAACCTGTACCTACCATACTGTGTCCGGCCACCTGAATCATCACCGGGCGGCCAATGTCAATTTGTTGTTTAAATTGCTGAAAAGTAAAGCCAAGGGTATTATCGTTAAAGCCATAAATATACTGGTTGTAATAATCCACCACGTTATAACCTCTTGACTCAAAAAACAGTTTCAACCCATAAAGTCCGTCGTTCTCAATAGGCAAACCAGTTGGTGATCCATCAACATAATAATAAAATATGGTAGAACCATCGCTGTTACCAAATACTGATTGGTTGGTTTTCATAAAGTCGGCTGTGCAATCGCCGTGCATATGTTCATTCCATTCATTGGTGATGTATGGATCAGGGTCGTTGTTACCGTAATGTATCCAGTAATCGTCCACATGACCGCGGTTTAGCCGGCCGTCTAAATCCTGCCTTGTAGCACTAAGAGGGCAAAGGCTGCGGGTTTCATTATTAATCACCGCATGCCCCCATATGCTGTTGTCCAAAGGCGCCTGACCGCCGTTTACTGGACCGGTATATACATTGTTATAGCCATGGCGGTCATAATATCCTGCCATCATAGCGCCACTTGTGGCTGAACATCCAAAACTCCAGTCGTAAGCAGGTACTTCGGAAAGTATGAAGGAATTCTCCACCGGCCGGCTGACAGGCATCCTGAAGTTCAAAGGAGGCTTGCCAGGAGCCGAAATCCCAACCAAAGTTTTTCCATGCTCATCAGTTCGCAAGTCTACAATAAAATCTTGTGCTTTCGAAGGAACCTGGGCAAATGTATAACAATTTACAAATACTGCCAGAATGAATGTTAACCTTTTCATATCGCTAAAATGCTTGATAATATTAAAGTGCTGATTTATTTGATGTTACGAATAAATGTAACCATAAAGCAAAGGGTAGATAAGATCAATGAATTATTGACAGAAGGTAGAATATCAATTTTTTATGAAATTATTATGATAAAAAACTTGATTGCTCAAAGATACAGCTAAGTAAAACTTTTATAACAAAACCACTGAATATTTTTTTGGGACCACTAATAAAATCACCTGTAACCGGCACAGAAACCTTTCTGTTTAGACCAGGATGTTGGTTTCAGCGCTAATTAAAATGTTATATTGCAAAGCATTATATGATTTGGATTAATTGGTTGGGATTCAGTTTTACAGTAAGGTTACCCTGCCAAAGCCCTATCATTCTACATCTTTCAAGTACCTTTGCGCCAACAAAAAATATAACATGTGCGGTATCAGTGGATTTTATGACACCAGCGCAAGCAGGGAACTTCTTGAAAGCATGATGCAAACCATGCATCACCGTGGGCCAGATCATCATGATGCTTTTTTTGATACTCCTGCCGGATTGGCTCATAACAGGCTTTCAATCATTGATCTTTCGGCAAGAGCAAACCAGCCTATGCATTATATGCATGTGGTGATGGTGCTCAACGGCGAAATTTACAATTACATCGAGATTCGCAGCCAACTGCAGCATCTTGGATTCAGGTTTTCGACCACATCCGACACGGAGGTGGCGGCTGCCGCCTACATTGCATGGGGCAGGCAATGTGTGCAGCATTTCATCGGCATGTGGGCATTCGCGATCTGGGATAAGCAGGAAAAAAAGTTATTTTGCTCGCGAGACAGGTTCGGCATCAAACCCTTGTATTACATCCTTAGCGGGAACAGGTTTTATTTTGGTTCGGAATACAAGCCCCTGAAAAGAACTCCTGTGTTTAAAACAAGGATCAACGAAATGCAGGTAGCCAGGGGTTTGCAGCTTGGCTGGGCTTTTTATGATGATGAAACGTATTACGATTGTATCAAACGGCTGCCTGCTGCACACAATCTTACTTATGACGGGGCGAATCTTGAAATTTCGCGTTACTGGGATATTGATCTGAAGAAAAAAATTGAAACACCGGAAGAGGAACGGTTTGCCACTTTCAGGAATCTGTTTGCTGACTCGGTGAAGTTACAGATGCGCAGCGATGTGAAAGTTGGATCGTGCCTGAGCGGTGGAATTGACAGCTCGGCAATTGTTTCGATGGCATCAACACTGTATCCGCAATATCCAATGGATACTTTTACAATTTTTTATGATGGTAAACACGAAGTTGATGAGCGCCCCTGGGTTCAGGAAGTAATCAAAAAGTATCCTAACCTGAATCCGCATTTTTATCAACCCTCCGATAATGATCTATCTGACGCTTTCGTGAAAGCTGCTTACCATGCCGATGTGCCGCTTATGGGATCGTCGTATCTATCGCAGTACTTTGTGATGCAACTTGCTGCACAACAAAAAATAAAGGTATTACTCGATGGTCAGGGTTCGGATGAGTACCTGGCAGGGTATCTGCACTCTTTCGACCGTTTGTTTGGCGATATGCTTCGCAAAGGGCAGGTATTGAAAACAGCCGGACTGTTGCAGCGCCTCAGCAAAATGCATCATCAGTCCTACAGCGAAATATTGTACACAGCATTAAAAAGTTTTCTTTCTGTTGTCAGCAATGAAAATCGCTTTTATCACCAGGCATTCAGGCACAAATTTCCGTGGGTGATGCGGATTCCATCGGGTAAAGCTGCATTCACACTTTCTCACCAGCGTGGTAGCAGCCGTTTCGACGAATTTCTTTATCATCTCATATTTGCGACAAGTTTACCTGTATTGCTGCATTTTGAGGATCGGAACTCAATGGCATTCAGCATTGAAAGCAGGGTTCCGTTTCTTGATCACCGCCTGGTGGAATATTCCTTTTTGCTGGGGCAGGAAGATAAAATACACAGGATTGAAACCAAACATATCTTAAGGCACTCACTTCAGGGCATTCTTCCTGATGCCATTGTCAGGAGGCAGGATAAAAAAGGATTCGTCACACCCGGAGAGGACAAATGGCTGAGTGGTCCTTTAAAACACCTGCTGGATATGGATTTTACTGATTATGAATTTATTGACAACAATAAGGTGAAAAAAATCGTTGCGGCTTACCGTGAACGCAGAGCAAATCCTGTGCTCGTATGGCGATTGGCAGCTTTGCATCATTGGCTCACACAGCCTTGATGTTTTTAATCCGGCAGGCATTATTAAAAATCCGGTGTGTCCGTGAAACCCCGCCGGGTAACAACCGATTACATAACAATGAGTTTCTTAACGATGATTTCTCCTTTAACATCGAGCCTAACCGTGTAAACTCCCGGTTGTAGTTGATGGATTTTAATTTCAGCTTCTTCGCCTGTCAAAAATGCATCGTTCATAATCCGGCCACTCATATCGAGCAGTACAAAATGTACACGATCTTCATTTCCTTGCATATACACCGTTACTTTATCTTCAGCCGGATTGGGATAGAGTAAAACCTGCTCCGGTGTGCAGCTTTCAGTTACTTCATTATTCAATAATTGTACACAGGATTTCAGATATGGGAGCAATTGCACATTGTCAAACCAGGCTATCGAGGTTCTGTTCGATCGCACACTTTCGGTAAAAATACCTGCAAAGATAGTTGGACCCATGATAATATTTACTGAATAGCATAATTGCCATCTGGTTCCATTGTACGAAACAAATACTTTATAATTATTTCCGTTCTTTTGGATCTTCATCCACCTGATCAATTGGTACACCTGGCTAAGGTTGCGCATGGCTTTCCCGGCCGTTGTACGGTAACCTATCAGTACGTTTGGATTGTAAAGCAACGTTTTAAAAGAAATTGAAGGGGCATTATGTCCTAATCCTCCCCTCATCATCACACCTGCGTATCCTCCATTCTTTAAATCGTCAAGACGTGCGATAATGGTAGCCTGACTGGTATTCACCTGCTGATAAACAAAGTGATACACATCAGTCAGGGTTGTGCTCTGCCCGGTAGCTGTCAGGCGGAAAGTGCCTTCATTTATACAGGGCTCATACCCTGAGGTTCCTGCAGCACTTGGGTGCGTATTCACTGATAGCCAGGGAGATAGCATGTCGTCGCCCTGAAGAACCCTTATCTCTGAATAAACAGTGGTTTCATTGCCGCAAATATCACTCACATCTACCTTAACATTAAAAATCCCTCCAATATCATTGCAGCCAAATGTTACAGGATTTATTGTTATTATTTCAATATCTGTTTCATTATCATAATATTCCGAAAGGACGTCATCGGGTATCAGTGAATAAAAACCATCAGGTCGCAGCTTGATTTCATTTGTTTTCGTAATGGCAACAGGAGGGGACAAATCAATGAGCCAGTGCACGCTTACATAGTCTGAGGGTGTATGATAATCAGACATTCTCCTTGTTCTTATCACAACCTGCGTTTTCCCTTCAGCAGGTAATAATACTTCTGAAACATAATTTTGCCAATCAGACCAGTTGTTACCATCGTGGGTTCTGAACTCAAGTTCATCAATACCATTACCCTCACTGCCTGGTGTCAGCTTTGCCGAAACCTGGATGTTTTCACAAATATTTATCAGATCCGGAGTTTTTTCCAATGAACCAGCTACCGGCATATTTTCTGTTGTCCAACTGACACTTGTAATTTCTGAATCATTGCAGTACAATCCTTCCCTGAGTGTTTGTATTTCGATGGCGTTAATTTGTCCGTTTATTGTAAGTTCAGTGCCGGAAAGATATGGCAGCCATTCACTCCAGGAACCCGCCACCAAAAATCTGTTTTGCAGTATATCATTACCATCTCCCCCGCTGCCAGGAGATAAAGTAGCCGAAACAGTTGTTCCGGGCTCAACGATGATCAGATCCGGATATTTAGTTAGTAAACCCGAAACCGGAATTGGTTCCACGCAAATCCTTACTGCATTTGAAATTGCAGCTCCCGACCAGTCACTCATACATGAAACACGCGCCAGCCGCCGGAACCAGGTATCGGTTATAATCCCGGTTTCAGGCAAATAATATTCAGAATCTGATCCAGGAATGTCGTGAAATGTTGGGCTTACTGTTGTCGCCTGCCACAGGTATTCAAGTGTTCCACTATATGTGCCGGCTGCTGCAATACTTCCTATGATTTCAGGAATCCCACCGAAACAGACATTGGTAACGGTTGCCGATATTTCTCCGGCTACTGCAGGATTGTTGCAGGGGTATGAAGGATCGGTGTTGTAGTTGTATTCGTAAGCACCCATATCAATCACCGGATCATCCTTTGATCTGGTTTTGGGCATAATTCTCGGAAAACCTTCACCCCGGATATCAAACTCCTGGTCATTGGCATTATTATTACCTTTATCGGCGCAGGAGGAAGATCCTGCAATGCGGTAATCCTTTTCCCATGAATTGGCAAAATGAGGATATGAATGCTGATTATTATTTCCAACGATCAGTGTAGCATTTTCATCCAGAAAGATATCTGATTCCCCGTCGGGATAGCAACTGTAGTCAATGGTTATTGTGCCGGAAACCACAGCAATCTGGTGGCCCATATACTCATCGCCATTTTTCCCATCGGGAAATGGATCTACGTGATTGTCCCACAATATGGAATTAAGAAGATTGCAATCACTGTCAAATTGTGCAAAAGCGCCTCCTATGATGGCTGAGTTGTCTGTCAAAGTAAGGTTTGTCATGTCTGCCACTCCGTGTATATTGCATAAGGCTCCTCCTGAAGTAGCGCTATTACAATAAAACAGGCAATTTTCAGCGCTTATATCTGAACCAAGGTTTAACACTGCACCACCTACCATCATTTCTCTCAATTCTTCCATACCGGGACCATGCTCCCATGCTGCGCTATTATACCTGAACGTAGAATTTGAAATCACAAAAATATTCTCCTTATTTTCCTTTGATCCCTCACATTGTTTCCCTTCGTCATCCCACCTGATGAAGGTTGATTTAGCATAGGTGATCAAAGGATTCTTTCCAGTTAAAAGATTTAATTTTAACTTTGATCTTTTCCCAAATATTTCTTCAAAGATGGATAAATCATTCATTTCAGCTACTGCACCACCCATCAATGCTGAGTTATTGGAGAATACGCAACGGTTAATTTGATTCGATCCCAGAAACGAACTGAATGCACCGCCAGTCAAAGCCAGGTTAGATATGAATTCAGCATTGGTAACATGAACAATGCTTGCTACTGAAAGTATAGCGCCACCACCGAGAAAAGTTTCCTCAGGGAATTCTTCAAACAATGACAGATCATGTAAGGCGCTCAGATTACTTACGAAATGACAATTTTCTACCTGGGTTGCCTCCTCTCCGGGTGATGCACCGACGCCTATCAGAAATAAAGCTCCGCCTGACATCAGTGTGTTATTCTCAACAAACCTGCAATCAGTCAACGTGAGCTCCCCTCCAAATTTAGCCAACCCTCCGCCAATGCCTGCCAGATTTTGTTCGAATTCGCAGTTTGCAATGATTTGTTTTCCGAAGAAAAGGAAAATTCCACCTCCCATCATACCAAACATATCCACAATTTGCTGGGTGGGAATTATGAGATCAGCCTGTCCGTGGCGAAGGGTAAATCCGTCAATCACCGTTGGATTTGGCAAGCTGGGTATATCTGCATCCTGTCCTGAACAAACAACATGGTAACAATTACTTACGGTTCCAATATCGCCACTGAGGATGGTTTTGTTGAGTGTAAAGTCACGAAGCGAAAGATTATAATCCTCCGGCTCGGTAGCATTAAATCCACCGTACAGTTTAACACCGGGCAGCACAAAAAAACTTTTCATTCTTTCATCGGCAGGATCAGGGTCCCCAAAGGAATGTGTAGGAGTATACGTGCCAGAAGCTACCCAGATAACATCATCCAGAAATGCCAGTTCAAGTGCTGATTGAAGATTGTTAAAAGCATTAGTCCAGCAGGTGCCGTCATTGGTTCCGCCTGCATCATCATTTACATAGAAACGTCCGGGTGAATGATCGGCAAGCAGGTTGAACTCATAGGCTCCCATATCAATGATTGCTTGAGGATGTAAAGGGGAACCGGCAAGTACACGCAGGAATCCTTCTCCGCGTATATCAAATTCCTGTTCATTTTCATCATTATTACCCTGATCAACACATGGAGAAGATCCCCGGATACGAAAATCTTTTCCTGCTACATTCTGGAATTGTGGATTGCGGTGAATATTATAATATCCGGGAGAGTAAATGGCATTATCACCGATCAGTATATCGGATTCACCGTCAGGAAAGCAGCAATAGTCCACTGTGAGGGTTCCTGATATGGTGGCTAACTGATGTCCTGAATATACATCGCCATTCTTTGGTTTTGACGATTCCGCTATATTGTCCCATAGAACAGAGTTGATGAAACCGGTTTCTCCATCTGCCTGGGCATACGCTCCTCCAATATTTGCCGTATTGTTGGCCATAGTAATATTTATGAAATTTGAATTTCCGGAATAATTGGTATAAGCTCCGCCAGTAAAAGCATTGTTTCCGTGAAAGAGACAATTGGCTAAATTTATTGTATAACCAAAATTAAAGACGGCACCACCCGCAAGCATTTCTTCCAAATCCTCAAAGCCGGGCTGTGGTTCCCATTCAGCGGCATTATCAATGAACTCAGAATTGACAATGATCATTGTTTCATCCCCGTTGTCTTTGGTATCCGTCCATTTTCCCTGAAGTTTCGCAAAAAAATCTGATTTCACATGCTCTGATCCTGCCTCAACAGAAAATTCACAGAATAACTTCGAATAGGGAAATCCTTCCATCTTCATTTTCTTGCCGCCTTTGTCAGAAAAGAAAGAATCAGCCATAGCCGCAATGGCGCCACCGGCAAGTGCTGTGTTATTTTGAAATTTTGAACTGTTTATCTGTGAGATGCTGTAAAAGCTGCAATAAGCACCTCCCATAAAAGAATGATTGTCAATGAAAGTTGAATTTTCAATACTGAAGATACTAAATAATGAAAAAGCCGCACCGCCGGCAATCATCAAGTCCTCATCGAATTCAACGGTTGCCAGATCGGGAATGGGAACAATATTGTTTTCATACTGGCAGCCCGCAATCACAGATGGTTGTCCCTGAGGAGGAAAACCAACACCCAACAGGAAAGTGCCTGCCCCTGCAACCTCAGCAGTATTATCAGTAAAAACGCAGTTGCTGATCTCGATTTCGCCCCCGAGTTTAGCCAAACCTCCGCCACCACCGGCATAGTTTTGTGTAAACCAGCAATTTGCAATAGTATGATTTCCCCCCATGAGCAACATGCCACCACCCATTTGCCCTGATAAAAGCTCAGGTTGAATTTCAGAAGGAACAAGGTCAGCATACCCGTCACGAATTGTAAAACCGTCAATAATTGCAGGACTCACCTGGGGCGGAAGATCAGGGTCATTTCCTGAAATTATCACATGATAGCAACCGGTTGCGATACCAATATCCCCACTGAGGATGGTTTTGTTGAGTGTGAAGTCACGTTGCGACAGGTCATAGTCCGGTGATTCGTTACCTGCAAAGCCACCATACAGCGATAGACCAGGAATTACATAAAAATGCTTTCGCCTTACATCTTCGGTTTCACCGGGATCAATTCCGTTATAGCTGGTGGGCGTATAAGTTCCGGCGGCTACCCACACTTCTTCGAAACATAAATGCGTAAGTGCATCCTGAAATTGATCATGCTCCAATGCGTTTTCCCAACTGCTGCCATCTTTGATTCCGGATCCGGAGGGTGTAACGTAAGCACGTCCGACCGGCTCCCTGATTGCAAGTTCCCCGTTGTGATCCGGATGGCTGCTGCATTCATTGTAAATTCCAAATCCCCTGTAGATGGCCGTAACTGTATAAGTACCTGAAGATAATGTAGATGGATCTATTATTAAGGAGGCTATACCTGTACTTGTAACCACTCCAACTGTTCCCTGCGAAGCACTGTTAATGAAAAATTCAACAACGCCTCCATCCGGAACGGGATTAACAGTTGCTGTCAATTCAAGTGCCGGATTACCCTGACAAGTGGCTTTATTATCGGCAACTATGATAGTTGAACTCACTGTACCTAATCCAAATCCACTGAGTGAATTAAACGTATTTTCATTTGTATAATTGGGTGCTTTGGTGGAATGGGCCTGAATGATTCCGTTTGCTTTTTTCAGCATTACTACATGGTCTGTGCCGGGGTCATAATCAGCAGGGTCTAATGTAACATAATATTCAAAAACACTTGCGCCTATCTGATCAATTTCCCAATAACGGGACATTGTCAACAGTGAAACGTTTGCAGGTAAATCTCCGTTCAGCCCGTTTTCATGTTGTTCAACTCTTACAGAACTGGAGTGATCCAAAGAAGTATATTCAAAAGTGAGTGGTCTGTAATTGCCTCCCTTGCCTACAGGAAAAGATTTGGAACCAGTGGAAATATATACTCTTTCAAGCCTGCCATTTATATATGAGGTAGTTGTACCTCCTGTAATCTGTCCAAAAGGGAGTACTATAAGCCTGTAATCACCCGTGGCGACAATGCCATCCAAAAGACTGAGCAGGTCAATTACAAATTGGTTATTAGCAAGCTGTAAACCAGCAGAATTGTTTACCGTCAGTCCGTAAAAATATGTTTCCTGTGAGCCTGAAAGAGTTTGGATGTCATTTCCGCTGAAATGAACCATGTGATTATTGTGCATAAACGAACCGTTATTTGTCCAATTGCCCCTTACATTCATTGTTCCACCAGCCATCAGTATACCATTGGTTTCAATCCGTACATCATGTAAATCGCTGGAAGTGATAAAGGAACCGGATTTCACAAACAGCAGGTTTGTCACCTCCAGAATACTTCCAGGAGCGCTGACATTTCCTGATCCCATGAGGTCTACGGTAAGATTGTAAAACGTATTATTACCGCTAATGGATTGAGTAGTGTTATTACCACTGAATGTCACCGTGCTGGTTCCGGCAATAAAAGTGTCATTGTTGTTCCAGTTACCACCCAGGTCAATGGAAAAATTACTGGCATTAAAAGTGCCTGCGTCAATCTTGAAATCACCATCAAGTATAACTCCTGCAGAAAGTGTAACCGTATTTCCGGCACTACTGATAGTCAGATTGGCCGGTTTACCCTGACTCAGTCCTTCACCAGTAAGTTGGTTTACTGTGCTGGCATAAACATAATTGGTCCCGTTGTCGTAAATACGTGTCCCGTTTACCTGAATATTACCCGTAGCGCCATCAATGCCAATTCCACCTGCTGAGCCTACCTGCATGGTTGCGCCAGAATTGATGATAAAAGATCCATCACCTGTAATACGGCTTTCACCAATCATAATAAGTGTTCCGTTTACTGTAAGACCAAATCCGGCAGGTATGCAAAGAGAGCTGCCATCTTCAACGTGCAGTGATCCAAATGATGCATTGACCACCACATTTCTGAAAACCACTTCATTTGTTATGGTGACAGTATGTGAAATAGTTGCAATGGGATCAAAACAATCATTGTTGCTTTCTCCCGGGAAGGTATTTGCAGCCACCCAGTTGATCCCGTAGTCATACGATCGCTCCCAGGTACCGGGATCGTTCCAGTTACCGCTTTGTTTTGAACGGTAAATCTGTAGCAGATTCATATTCAATGATGAAACTTCCATTGTAAACGACCTGGAACAGCCAGGATTGGTACTGGTAATGGTAACCCCTGTAATCTGGAGGATTTTACCTTTGTCAGCGTAAGTAAGTTCCCGAGTAAGGAAAGTTTCTGTTCCATCGTCTTCAGCAGTCAATCCGGTTATCGGATCCTGAAGAACACCATCAATGGAATAATACACCGTGAAAACACTATTCGGTACCAATCCGGAAAGTAGTATGCCTGCTCCGATACCTTCACAATTGACTGTATTTTGTATTACATTGGTCAGGGTTGGCAGGGGGTTGACTGTAACAGTGGCAGTGCCTGAGATAGTTCCTGTGCAATCACTGGTATCTGTGAGGGAAACATTGTTTTGGTCATATGTTGTGGTTGTTGTGGGGGTGACTAAGAATTCAACGGGATTGGAGGAACTGGTTACCTGTTCTGAACCAATGGTGAGGGTCCAAGGTTTAGTGCCCCCATTTACCGTAAACGTGAGTGTAACAGGTTTGCCGGAACAAATGACTGTTGTACCGCTAATTTCTGCAACAAGCAGATCAGGCTCATTGAGTGTTACCGAACATTGCCCTCTTACCTGTGAGAGACTGGTCGCAAGAAATATTGCTACTGTAGAGAGGATAAATTTTTTCATGACTAAATATTTTTTGTTTATTGCATTTCAAATGATCATTCAGAGCTTTTATTTATTGTAAATTCCAAACACCATTTTGGATCATGTATGAATCAATTCTATCCATTGAATTTTTTTTTTGGTGTTAGTTGTAAACTCTCAGGGTACAATCGTGCATTCAGTCTGAACACAGCCATTGCCATCTTTTACATGAACCAGGTAAGTTTTAGCACTCAGACCGGTGATTTTATGTGTGTTTCCCGAAGAAAAACCAATCCATCCATCCGGATTGGAACTTCCCAGCCAGGTGGCACCTCCGTCATTACTGTAGCGGAATGCATAAGGCGGCTGACCGGTAAGAATATGAACAGTGATTTCTCCATCAGTACCACCATAGCATGAAATATCTGTTCCTTCAGCGGAAAACGAGAGGTCACAGCTATTCAGGGTAACGTTTATTTTTCCGATTGCACTGTTGAAAAAGACATCATTCTTATAAGTAGCATCTGAAATACTATGTCCCCAAGAACCGTTCATGGTTCCGCCGGTGCCCAGATAAAGTTTTTCTGTATAGTGGGTAAAAGTGCCCAGGTTGGCTTTCGAACCTGGTAAGATGCTGAATTCATTGCCAATAGAGCATGATTTTTGTAAACTAACAGCCGCGCTGCTGTTTGCAAACGAAAGGTTATAAAAGGATAAACCGGAAGTGCCCTGAATGGTTTGGGCTCCGGTTCCATTGAATTTCACCGTCGAATTGGCTGGATTAAATGTTTTATTGTTTCTAAAGTTACCTCCTACCCTGATTTCAGGACTGCCGCTACAAGTGTAGCTTCCGCTATTCCAAATCTCCAGACTGTTTAATATATTCACTGTTCCTCCCGAATGTGTAAGGGTACTGTTTTGACCATCACCCAGTGACAACTGAGAGGCATTCAATGTACCTGAGCTGAGTTCCAGACTACCACCGTTAAAAACACCAATAATTAAAGCACCCAAGACATTTAGGACACCTCCAGAAATGTTGATAGAGCCTCCGGAAACAATCATGTTATTATTGACATCCACAATATTTGATGATGTAAGGAATGTACCAGCACCTGTAAACATGTATCCTATACTAAAAATACCATCTACAGTAACTAATCCGTTGGCTGTGATGGTCGTCCCTCCGGGATGAACAAGCGTTAGTCTCTTTAGTGCAGAGGGTGGCTGCCCTGTTCTGATGGTCTTGTTACTCCCTCCCATTTGCAGGTGTGGTTCTGTGGAAGAAGTATACATTCCATCTATAGACACATTCCCGTTTACCCGGAGAAGTTTGCCTGTATTACTCCAGTTGACATCGTGATTCAGCGTCCCATCTGAACCAATGTTGAGGTCATTTTCAATAACGTAGTTATCATCAACTGCCTGCAGGACAAGCGTTCCACGGGATACTACCAGGTCATTGTTCACTGTAAACGCCTTTGACCCTGATGAGCAGGTAACCAGGGTCGAAACGTTGTCTTTATTGATGCTTAGGTTATAAAAAGTGGTGGTCGATGAACCGGCTATGAGAGAATTGTTGTTACCGGTAAAAGCAAATGTGCCAATACCCCCCGGTATAAAAGTATCATCGTTGGTTAAATTTCCACGGATACTAAATACCGGTGCAGGATTGGGATTACCGTCAACAGCAACCAACGTTCCGCTTTGAATGTACAAATTACCCCCAATAATCAGGTTCAACGGACTGTCGGTTGTTAAGCTAAGCTGGTATCCATTGCTTGAAGCAAGCACAAAGTCGCCATTAACTGTTTTCAAATTTCCATTCAGGGATATACTTACTGATTGATTTTCACAATTCCATTTGAAATGATAAAAATCACTCAGAAAAAGGTCTCCCGGTGCAACAACATTGTCAGTACAACCAGTAATTTCACAGGTTGAGCCTACATTCCATGTAGCTAATGGGATTGTACCAGCATTACGCGCATGCTGATACGTACCACCGTCAAATATCAGTCTGGAAGTGCTTGTATTATCAACTCTGTTGGCATTTACAAGCAAACCTGTAATGGTAGTAACACTGGCTGCCGTGTTCAGGTCAAAAATGCTGGTGCTCGTATTTCCAATGGACAAGGTTCCCTGTATGCTGGCTGTCAACCCGTTTGTGGCTGATAGCCTCAATACGATACGGTTACCCACGTGCAATTTCGATCCTGCTGCTATAAACAAGTCATCATCTCCTGCAATATAGCCAATCATCAGAATCCGGTCGTTTAAAGCGTCACTGGTGTTCAGTGTCACTTCTGTAGCATTGGAAACCTTTATTCTTCCGCCGGTAGGGCTTGAACCCACCACAATCACAGGGATTCCTCCCTGGTTGAAAAGCAAATTATCCGTACCGGAGGCTGAGTTTCTCGAAGGAGACCAATGACTGGAAGTAGTCCAGTTCCCGTCTCCTCCCAATCCATCGGCGCCTTTCCAGATATAAGTATTCTGAGCCATTGTATGAATGAGCGGCGCTGAGAAAAGTGATGCAAAAAGTAAAGCAAAGCTTACATATTTGCATAATAATACTTTTAAAGTAGTTTTCATAACCATACATATTTCATTTGATAAAATTTTGTGTTCACATAATTATCATGTGGATGCATAATGTTTGATTTCACTGAGATTTCAGCAGCAAGGTATCCAATGGTGAAAGGCATCGGAACTGGTTGAAGGGTATATGGAAAATGATTTTTCATCTTCAAAAAATTTTCTGGTTAATAATACGAAATTCATTGTAATTCAATATGCTATCCATAAAGTAATCGGCTATTTCAATATTTGTTTCTTTAATCATGGATTCCATTTTCCTGATGAAATTTTCAATAGCATCGGTTTCTCCTTCTACTTCGATTTCAAATTGTACGGGATTAAATCTTTTTATGAATCCATTAAGTTGAAGTTTCACTGCCATACGGTAAATTTCGAAGGAATAATTACGCAATGGATCAAATGAGCCGCTGAGTATCATTCTTTTCCTGGTTTTTGAATCCCTTTCCTGTCTTCTACCTTTATGGCTGGTTGGCAAGGCATGCATCGCTCACTATGTTTTTATTGAAAATTTTCGGGCAACTTAATAAGGATGCAAAATTAAACCCCGCTAAAAGCTAAAAGCAAATTTTGGGGTTGGACAAAGGTTGGACAGGGAAAAGAAACCTAAAGCTTCGCTTTGGGTGATGTCACATGTATCATCTATTACGCAAACTGAGATAGCACTACAGTGATCACTGTATTCGTCTGGGCTTAAAACCGGCTCACAAAATCATTCATTTCTAATTCGGAGGGAATATTCATTTTTTTGCGAAGCCTGTGCCGGCTTTTCTGAACGGCAGATGGCGTAATGTTAAGCATGCGGGCAATTTCTTTGGTGTCGAGATTGATGCGGTAATAGGCGCACAATTTCTGCTCAGCAGCAGTCAAATCAGGGAAGTTAGATTGAAGGTGGGCAAAAAAACCGGGGTTTACCTCTTCAAAGTGCAATTTGAATTGATCCCATTCTCCATCGAGATTGATATTTTCTTTGACAAGCTTGCTCAAATTTGAAAAACACTCTTCTGTGTCGGGTTTAATCTTAGTTTTGTGTTGATTTATTTCTTCCAGAATATTGTTCATCATGTCGTTTTTACTGATCACATGCAAAATTCGCGAAGATAACTCCCTGTTTTTCTGTTCCAGTTTTTCATTTTGCAGGCGTACGATCTCTTTTTCGGCAAACAACTGGTCTTCGAGCCGGGCTTTTTCCAATTCCTGTAATCTTTGATCTTTTTCAAGCAGAATGGTCTTTTGCTGTAATGAGTTAGCCTTTAAACGATAAAAATTGAATAGTAGCAATACAAGCAGGATGAGGATAATTCCGGCAACCACAGTAAAGATGTTTGTGCGGTGTTGTATAGCGATTCTTTGCTGCTGTATTTCCGTTTGCTGTTTTAATATCTGGTTCTGTTTTTCCTTTTTGTCGTTTTCGTAACGTGCTTCCATTTCGGCAATCAACCGGTTCTTGTCCTCACTGAATATGCTGTCGCTCACTGTTCTGAATAAAGAATAAAATTCCAGGGCTTTTTGGTAATTTCCAGCCTTTTGATACACTTTGTACAATGTTTCATAATTTTTTGCGAGGTAAACATTTGATTTTGCAACGGTGGCTTCTTCAGCACCGAGCATAGAATAATAAACTGCGCTGTCAGTTTGGTTTAACTCGTTATAAATTCGTCCGATATTCGAACAGGTGTTTGAAATCCCGATGGAGTAACCAAGCCGTCGACTTATTTGAAAAGATTTGAGATAGTATCTCAGGGCTTGCTCAGATTGGCTGGTTTTCTCCATTATGAGGCCAAGATTATTGTAATTGCCGCTTATACCGATGCTGTCGTTGAGTTGTTTCCCGATGTCAAGTGCCTCATTAAATGTTTTTAATGCTTTCTCGTACTCTTTTTTTTCAATCTGAATTAGACCTATATTGTTGAGTGTAAAAATAATATTGGCCGGTTGTTGCAATTTATAACCCAGCAGAAGTGCTTCATCGAGCAGTGGAATTGCTTTTCCGGTTTCTTTCATACTCCAATACAACACGGCAGTATTGTTCAATGCTTTAATCTTTTGCGGAATATTTTCAGGATGATGCGTATCGAGTTGAAATAAGGAATCAATCAATTGCAGCGCTTTAAGATGCATTTCCAACGCTTTTTCATGTACTCCGATACTTTGATAAATGTTTCCTGCATTGCTGTACATCATCTGCAGGCGGCGCATAATGTTGATATTTACAGGATTATCGCTAATAACCTGATGAATATTAGCAATCGCTTCGATTAAATAATTAAGGCTTTCCTGATTTTTACCCATGTAGTAATGAGTGATTGAGAGAGCATTTAATACATTGGATATTAATATCTTATCATCGCTTGTATGAACCATCTCATAAGCTATCTGAGCTAGCTCAGCAGCAAGACCCGGATTGATCAGGCTCTGACTCCTGGCACTATCCAATAAAACCTGAACAGAATCAGGTTCTTTTCGTAATTCTTGAGATGGAGAAATATTTTCATTTGGTTTATTCAGGAACTTCCCGTCTGAAGCCAGTAATTGTGTTTGAGTATCATTATCTGGATAGCACTGCGGCAGCAAACAGATAAAAACAATTATTATTGAATTGACAATCAGTCGTCTTTTTGATTCCATAACCTGGTGTATCTGGTTAATACTGAAAACAAGCTGATCAATTCACAGTGAACATAGTGTCATGCTGTTGAATTATGTTACAAATATAACAAATATTGATACAAATAAAGAAAATATTATCGGATCCCGTCAGGTTCAGGTAAATAAAGAACCCTCATCAGCATCCACCCCTGTTAAGCATCCTTAATATTTGTTACTTTATCACTGTTATCCTGAAAATTTTCATTTCAACAGCCTAAAACACTCTACAGCAGATATCGCAACCACCTGAGTGATCATAAGCCTGATATTGAACAGGGAAAATGGCTAAAGGAGAAAATACCAATAGCCAA
>CAYQRU010000039.1:0-28801 GCA_964419945.1 uncultured Bacteroidales bacterium
CATTCTGTAAATAAACTCCATGATCCTGATACCTTTATCTTCAACTTCCGGAATCATTGAGGAAACCACCGGAAAATAGCTTTTGCCACATTGCCATATCACCTGGAATCCATTGCTGATAAAAAGTTGCAGATGTTTGCGTATACTTTCATTGATGGTCCCGGCGCCCAGACTTCCACCTGTTACCAGTAAGGTTTTACGGTTTGTGTCCAGGTTAAAAAATCCGGCTGCTTCCTTCATTTTTCCATCCAGATTTAAAATTTCTTTGCGAACCGGATTTCCAAACAGCAAAATTTTCTCAGGTGGAAAATGCTTCTCCATACCTTCATAAGCCACACATATTCGGTCAGCCTTGCCAGCAAGCAATTTATTTGTAACACCCGGCCAGGAATTCTGCTCCTGGATTATGGTTGGTATGCCGGCATTCATGGCTGCACGTAACAAAGGACCTGAGGCATAACCACCTACGCCCACAGCCACGTCAGGTTTAAAATGCCTGATAATATTTCTGGCTTTTGAAAGGCTGATCAATAACCGGAAAGGAAATGCAATCAAAGAAACCGATAGCCTGCGCTGCAGTCCCCTGATCGGAATCCCTTTTATCGGGTAACCTGCAGCAGGTACTTTTTCCATTTCCATTTTACCTGTTGCTCCCACAAAAAGAATATTGGCTTCGGGCTTCAGGCACTTCAATGCATCTGCAATGGCAATTGCCGGGTAGATATGCCCGCCGGTTCCACCTCCACTGATGATAATATTTAAATGTTTCTCAGACATAAACTTTCACATTTTTTTCCGGATCATCAACGTAACGGCTTATGCTTAAAATGATTCCGATAGCAATGCTGGTGAACCACAAAGATGTCCCTCCCATACTTATCATTGGCAGGGGTTGACCAGTTACGGGAAGTAACCCAACCGTTACTCCCATATTGATCATTGCCTGAAACACAAGACTGAAACTTAATCCAAAGGCCAGGATGGTTCCGAATATATTATTCGATTTAGTTGCAATCCGTATCCCCCTGAAAAGAAGGATTAAATAAAAAAATACGATAAACACTCCGCCAATAAGACCATACTCTTCAATAATAACCGCATAAATAAAATCGGAGAAAGCCTGAGGAAGCCAGTTTTTCTGATTGCTGTTTCCAGGTCCTTTTCCAATAACGCCTCCTTCGGCAATAGCAATTTTTGAATGCAGGATCTGCCAGGTACCTTCATTGCTTTTCCCGGTAAAACTATCCAGACGACGTTGCCATGTGGGTATACGGTCTATTCTTTCGCCAGACTTCGGAATTAAAAGGTATACACTGAAAACAAGAATGACAGCGCCTAAGGTTGAGAAGAGATATTTCACTTTCACCCTCCCGATAAACATGATAATGATACTGGTATAGAATATGATGGCAGCAGTGGATAAATTTGAAGGCAGTATCAAACCGGTAATAACGATAGTAGGTAACAAAATCCAAAGCAGGAATCGCCTGCGATCATGAATATACTCCTGATTTCTGGCCAGTTTCCACGCAAGATAAACAAATAAGGTCAGCTTGGCAAAGTCTGACGGCTGTATGCTCAGATTGATGATCGGCAGCACAATATACCTCTTTGCATCGAACATGGTGGTTCCAAACATGGCGACGAAAATCAGTAATGGTACCGCCACAAATAGCGCAATCGTTGAAGCACGCCCGAACAACTGAAAAGGCAATAAATGTGTCAGGTACATCAAAACCAATCCAAGACCTAATATGCTCAAATGCTTGAGCAGGTAAAATTCCGTGTTGCCTTGTTTAAAGCGGTAAGCCAGTGTGCTGGATGAACTGTAAACTGCCAGGATTGAAAATACCGAAAGCAAGATCACAATTGCCCATATAACCCTGTCACCGCTGATATTTAATCTGATTTTCCCACTTTCCATCATTTCTTCACGTTTTTATTTCTAATTCAATTACTTAGTTGTTTCTTGAAAGCTATTTTGCTATTATGGCGTTAAAATGTTGTCTTGCTCCAAAGTCTAAAAAGTCTTGTATTCTCATTCCTGTCTAGAGTTTCTTCACTACTTCTTTGAATTGGTTACCTCTGTCTTCATAATTCTCAAACAAATCGAAGCTTGCGCAAGCCGGCGAAAACAATACTGTGTCTCCTGGCTCACTCAAATAGTAAGCAACATTCACAGCTTCAGATGCTGACCGGGTTTCAACAATGGTTTTCACAATACCCTGGAAAGCTTCAAATATTCTTGTATTATCGAGGCCAAGGCAAACGATGGCTTTCACTTTTGTTCTGACCATATCGGCAAGGATGGAATAATCATTGCCTTTATCAATGCCTCCCGCTATCCAGATTACCGGATTTCTTGAACTTTCGAGTGCCCACCAGGTCGAGTTGACATTCGTGGCCTTTGAATCGTTGATGAATCGAATTCCATGCACATTTGCCACAAACTCCAACCGGTGATCAACATTCTGGAAGTCTCCAAGGCATTTTCTGATGGTTTCCTTACGCAAATTCACCAGGCTGGCACTTATGCCAGCAGCCATTGAATTGTAAATGTTGTGTCGGCCCTGTAAAGCCAATTGCTCGATTGTCATGATTAGAGAGTTTATTTTTGTTTGTATAACTATTTCATTATTTTTCAAATAAGCGCCTTCTTCTTCCAATTTCCCGGAGGTTGTGAATGGATAAGTTTTCGACTTTACCGTCCTTGCCTTTAATTCATTGTTTATTACCGGATCATCAGCACAGTAAATAAAAGCATCGTTGGCTGTCTGGTTTTGTATGATCCTGAATTTTGAATCAATATAATTGCTGAACCGGTGATCGTAGCGATCCAGGTGATCAGGGGTAATGTTGAGTAATACTGCAATCTCAGATTTGAATCTGAACATTCCATCCAACTGAAAACTACTGATTTCGAGAACGTAGTAATCATAGCTTTCAAGTGCAACCTGCAGGGCAAAACTTTTTCCGACATTACCGGCCAAACCCACATGTAATCCCCCGTCTTTAAGAATATGCCAGGTTAGGAGTGTTGTGGTGGTTTTTCCGTTACTACCGGTAATACAAATTTTATATGCATTGGTAAACCGACTCGCAAACTCAATTTCTGAAATAACGGGGGTACCTTTTTCCCGGAAAGCTTTAAGTAATGGTATGTGATCCGGAATTCCCGGACTTTTGATCACTTCCCGGGCTGTCAACAAATTTTCAATCGAATGCCCACCTTCTTCAAATTCTATATCATACTTTAAAAGAACGTTTCTATACACTGGCTTTATCACTCCCTGGTCTGAAACAAAAACTGGTATTCCTCTGGTTTTTGCAAGTACTGCCGCACCCACTCCACTTTCGCCTGCGCCAAGGACAGCAATACTATCTTTGATCATTACAGTGATTCTTTAATTAATTATCTGATCTTTAATGTTATAATTGTAAGAACCGCAAGCATCAATCCAACAATGAAAAATCGCTGCACGATTTTCGGTTCTGAATATCCTGATAACTGGTAATGATGATGTAAAGGCGACATTCTGAATATCCGCCTACCCTCTCCATATTTTCTTTTGGTGTGTTTGAACCATGCCACCTGCATTACAACAGAAAGATTCTCAACCAGGAATATCCCGCATAAAATTGGAATCAGCAGTTCCTTGCGAATCATTATGGCAAAAACAGCAATCACGCCACCCAATGCAAGGCTTCCGGTATCGCCCATAAATACCTGGGCAGGATAAGTGTTGTACCACAAAAAACCAATGCAGGCTCCCACAAAAGCACTCATGTAAATGGTTAGCTCACCGGTGTCGGGTAAGTACATAATATTCAGATAATCAGCAAATATAATGTTGCCTGATACCCATGCCAGAATTCCCAATGTCGCACCAATAATGGCCGATGTGCCCGTGGCAAGGCCGTCAATCCCATCGGTCAGATTTGCACCATTCGAAACTGCTGTAATGATCAGGATCACCACAGGAATATAGACAAGGAATGCATAATTATGGGCTTTTTCACCAAAAGGCCTGAGCAGAACAGCATAATCAAATTCGTTGTTTTTAAAAAACGGTATGGTCGTTTTGGTTGATTTTACTGAATGTTTTGAGAACCTCACGATGGGTCCGGTTTCAACGCCCGGTGTATCTTTTATCTCAGATATTTCCTGGGTCTTCACAGCAACTTTTTCCCTGATAACCACCGCATCACTGAAAAATAATGTTATTCCTACCACAGTACCTAGTATAATTTGCCCAGCTAACTTGGAACGGGCCGCAAGTCCTTTCTTCTCGTGCCTGAAAACCTTGATATAATCATCGACAAAACCAATAAATCCCAGCCAGATGGTCGTGAAGAGAATGAGGATGACATATATGTTGTTGAGTTTAGCAAAAAACAACACCGGAATAAGAATGGCTGCAAGAATGATGAGTCCGCCCATTGTGGGAGTTCCTTCTTTGGCTTTCTGACCTTCCAGTCCCAATTCCCTGATACTCTCCCTTACCTGCCTTCTTTTTAGATAGTTGATCAGCGACTTACCAAAAAACAGGGAAATGATCAATGATACTATTACTGCAGCTCCTGCGCGGAATGAAATATACTGGAACAACCCCGCTCCGGGCAAATCAAAGTTTTTATCCAGGTATGAGATAAGATAATACAACATTAACTTAATGTTTAGGTGGATCGTTGTTTTTGGTTTGCGGAATCAATATTTCGCAGAGTATCTTTTTGTCGTCGAAAGGATATTTTACACCTTTTATTTCCTGGTATTTTTCATGTCCCTTACCAGCAACAAGAATGATGTCACCACCTTGAGCTATTGCGCAGGCAGTCCTTATAGCCTCCTGCCTGTTGGTAATAATAAGGGTTGAGATTTTTTTATCGGAAGGGATTCCCTTCTTCATTTCTTCAATTATCGCATCCGGTTCTTCAAAACGGGGATTGTCGGAGGTAAGGATCACCCTGTTGCTCATATTACATGCAATCTTAGCCATAACAGGTCTTTTGGCGGTATCGCGGTTGCCTCCTGCACCAATAATGGTAATTATCTGTTCATTACCGGTTCTTACTGCATGGATGGTTTTAAGTACGTTCTCGAGTGCATCGGGAGTATGTGCATAATCAACAATGGCCGTAATTCCTCCGGGAGCAATGAAGTAATCAAAACGTCCTTCCACTGGAGTTAAACCTGACAGGATAGTCAGAATCTTATCTTTCAATTCTCCCAGTAAGACAGCGCATGCGTACACTGCAAGCAGATTGTATGCATTGAACTGGCCAACCAGCCTGAACCAGGCTTCAATCCCATCGATATTCAGTTGAAGACCGTCAAAACGGTTCTCAACAACCCGGCATCGAAAATCAGCCATGTTTTTTAAGCCATAATAAAGAATTCTGCTTTTCGTGTTTTGCGCCATGAACCTTCCATTCCGGTCATCGGCATTAAAAATGGCAAAAGCAGCCTGCGGCAATTCGTCAAAAAACTTCTTTTTAGTATCCCGGTAAGCTGCAAAACTATGATGATAGTCCAGATGGTCATGCGTAAGGTTAGTAAAAACTCCCCCTGAAAACATAATTCCTGAAATCCTTTGCTGATCAATGGAATGAGAACTCACCTCCATAAAACAATGAGTTACTCCTTCTTGTATCATAGTGGCAAAAAGTGCGTTGAGTACGAGTGCATCAGGTGTAGTGTGAGTGGCAGATAGTTCCCTTGATCCGACCATGACCCTGACGGTGGATATCAGGCCACTTTTATAACCAAGTCGCATGAATAACTGATAAAGCAGTGTTGCGGAGGAAGTCTTTCCGTTGGTTCCTGTGATTCCGACTATTTTTAGAGAATGTGAAGGATTACCATAAAAGTTGGCAGCCAGGAAACCCAGGGCTATTCTGCTGTCTGCTACCCTGATAAGAGTAGTACTGTCCGGTATGTTTTCAGGAAGTTCTTCGCAAACAACTACCACTGCTCCATTCTCAACAGCCGCTCCAATAAACTTATGCCCGTCGGTTTGGGTACCACGAACTGCTACAAATAAATCACCGGGTCTAACCGCACGCGAATCCACAATGATGTTGTTCACCATTTGCATCGTGTTACCCCTCACTTCGAGGAGCCCTGCCTTGTATAATATGTCCTTCAGTGTTTTCAAATGGCTCGTCTAAAGCGTGAGAGTTAAGGTAACTTCCATATTTTCAGCAAATTCTTCTCCGGGATTTGGTAATTGGCTGACCACAATACCTGCACCAATAAGAGTGACTCTTAATCCGAGTTTTTCCATGATATATGAAGCATCCCGGGCACTCATTCCGGTAACATCCGGGATTTTGTCTTTTTCAATAATCTTTTGATTTATTCTCACTGTATCGCAACAAATACTTGCCTCTGCCCATTCACCATAACCCTGGCTGATGATTTTATGGTTCAGCTGGCTGAAAGTAGCAATCAGATTTTTACGGTTGCCTGCTATTGCACGCGTGAGGGATGCTGAATCGGCTCTGGGTTCAGTTTCTGGTTGGATTTCAAGACTACCCGCATAAACCTTGTCAGCTATCTCGCGAAAAACAGGTGCTGCCAGTTGCGAACCATAATACATACCTTTATTTGGCTTGGAAATCACCACGATCATACTGTACTTTGGATTATCAGCCGGAAAAAATCCTACGAATGAAGCATTGTAATTTTTATTGCTGTACCCTTGTCCAGGTTCATGCATTCTTGCTGTTCCTGTTTTTCCTGCTATAAGGTACTTTGTACCTTTCAGATTTTGTGCAGTTCCGTTTTCAACAACCCCTTTCAGAAGAATTTTTACTTTTTCGAGTGTGTGTGCTGAAGCAATAGAAGGATTAATAATAACAGGATTAAACTTTTGAGTAGTCACTCCCATTTCCCGTATCTCTTTTACAAACAATGGTTTTACCATTTTGCCATTATTGGCTACAGCATTGTAATAAGTAAGTATATGCAAGGGTGTCAGATTCACTTCATAGCCCATGGCCATAGAAGGTAGACTGTAATTAGGCCATGTTCTTTCCGGTACATTGTTAATGACAGGTTGTCCCTCACCAGGCAATTCTATCCCAAGTTTTTCTCCTAATGACATTCTTCTGAGATGACTCAGAAATACTTCCTGTTTGTCTTTATAATACCTGTAAATTAATTTCGCAACACCAATGTTTGAGCTGACTTCAAAAACCTCTTTTACTGAAATGGTTCCATAGCCCCCGTGATGTGAGTCCTCTATTTTACGTGTTCCAAAATAATATATGCCGTTACCTGTGTCTATACTGTCGTTCATTCGAACCAGATTATCTTCAAAAACAGCCATCAACGATGCAAGCTTGAAGGTCGAACCGGGATCAGCGCTATGGCCGATAGCATAATTGTACCTTTCCTCGTATTTTCCTGAAGCAGTGCGCTGAAGATTAACAATGGCATGAACAAATCCTGTTTCAACTTCCATCAGCACTACACAGCCTTGTTCCGCATCATTGGCCTGCAATTGCCTTTGCAGTGCATCATGGGCAACATCCTGAATAACTACTTCAATGGATGATATTATATCCTTGCCATTGCGCGGCTCAACCACATAGTCATCGTATACAGGGCGCCAGTCGAACTTTCCGATCCGTTCAACCCATTGCTTTCCTTTGACGCCTGTAAGTACTTCATTATATGTAGTTTCAAGTCCAACATTTTTAGTTGCACCTTCTTTATCCCACCCGATTGTACGTTTGGCCAGTTCATTAAATGGTAATTCTCTTTTACTTTGAGGTTCTGCAATCAATCCCGATCCGTACTTACTTTTTCTGAATAACGGGAAAGTGCGCAAAATTTTTAACTGGTCATAACTCACATTCTTTTTTATTAAAAGATACCTGTTGGTATCAGCTCTTGCCCTGGTAATCCTGAACTTGTATTCATACTTGCTGTAATCGCCAAAGAATTTATTCAGATTCAACGCCAGGGAATCAATACCTTTATTGAAAATACTGTCGGCAAAAACTTCTTTGCTGGCATCAATATATATATTGAATACAGGCAGTGAAACAGCCAGAAGTTTTCCATCTGATGAATAAATATTGCCTCTCATGGCATCAATATCTCTGATGCGAAAATTCAGAGAATCGGCTTTTCCTCGCAACTCTTCACCTATAATAAACTGAAGGTAGGCTACTTTACCTATAATAGCCATTCCAAAGATAAACATCATTAAATAAATGACATACGTTCTTATTAAGATGGTTTTTCTCATTGATTCCATATTGAAAGCGCTTAATCGTGATCGTATATTTTATGCGGAGGAATTGTTGATTCCATCACCCCCGTTCCAGCAAGCTTTTTTGCTACTGCTGATTGCCTGCTGAATTCCTCAGTTAATCTCGATTTCATGACTATATATCTGTAATACAGCTCCTTATTTTCTCTTTCAAGACTGTTGAACGTGCGTATCAATGTTTCTGTATTGTAAATATTCCCTATATAGATCAGCGAAAAAAATACAAGAAGTATCAAAAAAGGGAGCTGATTGGCCACGTCATCACGCGTCAGAATGGTTCCTGAGATTACCCACGAAATTGCACGGGTTATTATACTCCTTTGTTTCTTTAATGGAGAATCTTTCTCTGTTGGCTTGATTCTGTTCATATTATAACCTTTCTCCTATCCTTAGTCTGGCGCTGCGGGCACGTTTGTTTTGACTGATTTCTGCTTCTGAAGGTACGATGGGTTTGCGAGTCACTTGCTTGAAAGTCAGGTTGGGATTTCCAAAAAAATCTTTAATCAGCTTGCCTTCAGTATTTCCGGTTTTAAAAAGATTCTTCACCATCCGGTCCTCCAGTGAATGATACGAAATGATAACAAGCCTGCCTCCGGGTTTCAGCACCTCAACTGCCTGATTGAGCATATCTCTGAGGGCACCAAGCTCATCATTCACTGCGATACGCAGGGACTGGAAAACCTTCGCGCCTGTTTTGTTCTCACGGTTTTTCAGAGATAGCCTCCTGATAATATCCATCAATTGCCCTGTAGTTTCTATTGCATTGATTTCCCGAATATGGCAAATTTCTTTAGCCAACTTTGCGGCCTCAGTAACTTCTCCATAGTCTTTAAAAACTGCTTTGAGATTTTCTTCCGGATACTCTTTGATAATGCGGGCTGCTGTCAGTTGGCTCAACCGGTTCATGCGCAGGTCAAGCGGTGCATCAAACCGGATAGAAAAACCGCGAATGCTTTCATCTATCTGATGCGAGGAAATACCCAAATCAGCTAGAATCCCGTCTACCGGTATTGCTTTGTAAAATTTCAGAAAATTTTTCAGGAACCTGAAGTTGGAATGTATCAGAGTCAAACGTTCGTCCTCAATGCGGTTTTTCAATGCATTTTCATCCTGGTCAAAAGCAATCACATTTCCATCACCAACCTTTTTCAATATTTGCTGTGTATGCCCGCCACCTCCATAAGTAAGGTCAGCATACATACCGCCGGGTTGAATATTTAGCCCATCCACAGCCTGGTATAGCAATACAGGTTGATGATACATAGTTGTTTAGTCCTCATTTAGTTCGCCCAATGCTTCTTCAACCAGGTCGGCGATATTCCCGATGGTTTCTGCCATGGTCTGTTTATAGTTGTCTGTATCCCAAATTTCAAGATAATCGAATGCCGGAGAAAGTGTTACATCATTTTGAATCTCAGCATAATTAACAAGTTCTTTTGGTAACAAGAGGCGTCCTGCCGAATCAAGCTCAACATTCTCAACCAATCCATTCATCAAATGCCTGATCACTATTCGATTATTTTTAGTAAATTTGTTCAGTTTTTCAATCCGTTGTTTTGTCTTTTCCCAGCTTGCCTTGGTAAATAATTGTATTGATTTGGAATCAATGGAACGCTTAAGCACAAAACCCTCAGCCAGAGCCTCGCCCATTGCTTTACGGTAAACCGCCGGAAACATTAGCCTACCTTTGGCGTCAACTTTACACTCCTGAAAGTCTGTAAATTTG
Organism: uncultured Bacteroidales bacterium; assembly: GCA_964419945.1. Taxonomy (GTDB): domain Bacteria; phylum Bacteroidota; class Bacteroidia; order Bacteroidales; family JAAYJT01; genus JAAYJT01. The sequence continues at coordinate 10,009 of CAYQRU010000039.1, forward strand.
AACATACTACCACTTAAATTTTAAAGAAGACAAATGTAAGAAGTTTTTTACCACAAATTACCACTTTTTACCACCTGTTAATAACTTTTTTGCTATTTGCGAGTTATTTTATTTGTTCATCGCTAATATCCTACTGCCAATCAATATGTTAACGATGAACCGTCGTAAATACGGATGAAAAAAATTCTTCAAAAACATTCGGTTTTAGAATTTTGCTTCAGTGATGTCTATCATAAATTAATCTCCGGCGCCTGTTCAGATTTTCGCTGTTATGTAAGTTATCAGCTATGGTGCAACTACATGGTGATCATAATAATGCAAGCTTTGAATCTGCAATTATTTCGGTAATGAAGCGAAACCATTGATATTTCAAATAGTTCATAAATGTAGTTAATAATTTAATAATCAATAATTTATGTAAACACAGCTTTCAGGTCAGGGTAAACGCAGACAGAGATTAAATATGGGCTTTAGGCCAGGAATATGAAGTATGAGAATAAAGCATAGCAGAAAATAGAGCCGGACGAAAAGCTCTGGTACAATGGCATGTTATTAATACAATGATTGGCTTTATAGTGAGTAAGAAGAATCATTATATATCTTACCAGAAAACAACCATTTTCTTTTTTCGTCCTGCATTTCCTGTGTTTTAATTCTCTATTTTTGTCAGTTATTTACGCGAATGACTGAAATCATGCAAGAAGAAGTTGAAACCAGGAAAGAAGGCAACAAGCTTATTGACATCGAACAGGTGTTTGCAGGGAAAAATCCGCGTATGTTAAAGCTTATTCCCGGTTTTGTTTTTCGCTACCTGAAGCGGGTCATTCATCAGGATGAGCTGAACAATGCGCTCCAACGTTATAAGGATAAAATGGGTCTTGATTTTATTGATGCAATCCTCGATGAATTTGGCGCTAAGATCCTTGTTGAAAGAATTGAAAATATGCCGGTTAATGGCAGGTATATCATCTCAGCCAATCATCCTTTGGGGGGGATTGACGGAATGGCATTGATGAAGGTAGTTGGCAAAGTGCGACCTGATATTCTCTTTCCGGTAAACGACCTGCTTATGTATTTACCAAATCTGAAGCCTCTGTTCATTCCGGTTAACAAACATGGAAGAAATACAGAAAATCTGCGCTTATTTGATGAAGCTTTTGCCTCTGAATCCGTCATCCTGTACTTCCCGGCCGGCTTGTGTTCAAGAAAAATCAAAGGAAAAATTGAAGATCTTGCATGGAAAAAAACATTCATCGCCAAAGCGAGAAAGTTCGGACGTGATATTGTGCCGGTATATATCAATGGAAGAAATTCAAATTTCTTTTATAATCTTGCAAACTGGCGGGTAAAACTAGGAATTAGAGCAAACATTGAAATGCTTTATCTTGTTGATGAAATGTTTAAACAGAAAGATAAAGAAATACTGATCAGATTTGGATCACCTATTTCATATCATCTTTTCAAAGACCCCAGGAGAGATGTTGAAGCGGCAAAGACTATCAGGGAAATGGTTTACGCAATGCAATAAACGGATAGTTTATTAAATAACTTTTAATCAGGCAATATGCAACATGTGATGGCGCCCGTGGCGCGAGAACTGATCGAAGAAGAATTAACTTCTGAGCGCTTTGTGCGTAAGACTAATAACGGTAACAATCTGATTTATATCGTAAATTGGCACAACGCTCCCAGCACCCTCATGGAAATTGGGCGCCTTCGTGAAATATCTTTCCGGGACGCAGGCGGAGGAACCGGACTTGAACTCGATCTTGATGAGTATGATAAGTGCATCAACTGTTTCGAGCAACTCATCGTATGGAATCCTTCAGACAAAGAAATTGTAGGTGGTTACCGTTTTATTCATGGCAGAGATCAAAAAACTGATGCAAGCGGGAATTTGATAGGACCCACAGGTAGATTGTTTAAATTTTCTGAACGGTTTATCAGGGAATATCTTACCTGCTCCATTGAACTCGGAAGATCTTTTGTCCAGCCCAATTATCAGCCCATGGTAAACATACGTAAGGGAATGTATTCGCTCGATAATATCTGGGATGGACTTGGAGCCATTATCGTGGATAATCCTGACATTCAGTATTTTTTTGGTAAGATTACCATGTACCCACATTATAATATCGAAGCCCGTGACATGATCCTGTATTTTCTTCACCGTTATTTCCCTGATCAGGAAAACCTTGCTTTTCCATACAAACCAGTGGAACCTGTCATGTCTCCGACGGAAATGGATAAAATATTTACAGCCACATCATACGAAGAGAATTATAAAATTCTGGTTCAGCAGGTACGCCAGCGAAAAGAAAACATTCCTCCACTGGTGAATGCTTATATGAACCTTTCGCCCACCATGAGGACTTTTGGAACTGCTGTCAATTATGAATTCGGCAAGGTTGAGGAAACAGGTATTATGGTCACGATCAGCGATATTCACGAAATCAAAAAGTCCAGGCACCTTGACTCTTACATCAATGAGGGATACAGGTATCTTAAAGTGAAGCTTCCACATTTCAAACTCAGGATTGCTGATTTGAAGGGTAAGCTAAAGGGATCAAAAGACACTAAATAATTCTATCTTTACTGCCACCCATGCAGCTACTCAGTTGTGAATTCTTGAAAAGCAGCACTTCAGTCAGTCAATGTCCGAAACCCGATTTGCCTGAATTTGCTTTCATTGGGCGGTCAAACGTTGGTAAGTCCTCCCTGATCAATATGATCACCGGGAAAAAAGGATTGGCAAAAATCTCTGGTACTCCGGGCAAAACAAGATTAATTAATCATTTTATCATCAATCATGAATGGTATCTTGTTGATCTTCCCGGATATGGTTTTGCCCGCATCTCACGGAAAGCAAGGGCAGAATGGAAAAAAATGATACTAGACTACCTGAGGTCGAGAAAGAACATCCGATGCATTTTCTTACTGGTAGATATACGCCTCACTCCCCAGTTTTCTGATCTCGGCATGATGGAATGGATCGCTCAGCAGGAACTCTCTTTTACGATTGTTTTCACGAAAGCCGATAAACTAGGTAAAAGGATATTGTCTGAAAATGTCAACAAGTACAGGGATTTTCTGGAACAGGAATGGGAAACACCACCTATTAGTATTGTAACTTCTTCATATACAGCACTCGGAAAAGATGAGCTGCTTTCCCTTATTGAGCATATCCTAAGCACCTGATTGATTCTTTTCCGGTAATTTTATATATCACTCTATCTCAATAAGCAACTGATTTTTCGATACAACCTGTCCCGGTTTTACCAGCACTTTGGCAATAATGCCCTGCGCTGTGGCCAATATAGAATTATTCATTTTCATAGCCTCAAGCACGAGCAGGTTATCACCCTTGTTTACTGAATCTCCTTCACTGATCAGTACTTTTTTTATGGTTCCCGGAATAAAGGCAAAAATCATTTTGGGATTGTGAGGCTGGTAAGGCTTTCTTTCTGTGTACTTTCTCGACAGGCGTGTCTTGTATTTATCGCCGTCAACAATGAAAGTCTGAATGCTTTCTAAAGTTTCTTGTTCTTTCATTCTCCTTGTTATTAAGATTAATAAGATTCCTGAAAATTTCAGGGGATGCTTCTTTCAGGTCTTTTCCGCCGGGTGTGCGACAAGACTGCAAATTCTAAAAATCAGGTATAACTAAAATGGTGGAATTCCATGTTTTTTATTGGGTCGCATTTCACTCTTATCAGATGAAATCTCCAGGGAATGAATCAGGAGATTTCTGGTTTCAGATGGTTCAATTACAGCATCAATGTATCCATATGCGGCTGCCACATAAGGATTTGCAAACTTCTCTTTATATTCCTTGATTTTCTGCTTGCGCATTTCTTCAGGTTTCTCGGCATTCTTTATCTCATTCCTGAAGATAATGTTGGCAGCGCCTTCAGGTCCCATTACAGCAATTTCGGCGGTTGGCCAGGCAAATACAAAATCTGCCCTGAGGTGGCTGGAGCACATGGCAATATAACCTCCGCCGTAGGCTTTACGCAAAATCACAGTAATTTTGGGAACCGTGGCTTCACTGTATGAATAAAGGATTTTGGCGCCATGACGGATTACCCCGGCATGCTCCTGGTCAATGCCAGGTAAATATCCCGGAAGGTCCACAAGGGTCACCAATGGAATATTGAAGGCATTGCAAAACCTAATAAAACGGGCTGCTTTATCAGAAGAATCCACGTCGAGCACACCGGCCAGTATCATGGGCTGGTTCGCAACAAAACCGACAGTATGGCCTGCCATGCGGGCAAAACCAATGACAATATTTTGTGCAAACATTTCCTGCACTTCAAAGAAGTCGGAATCATCCACAATGGCCTTGATGATATCTCTGACATCGTAAGGCTGACGTGGATTGGTCGGAAAAATGTTCTCGATTTTATAATGCCTGCTGCGTGGGGGCTTTTTGGGAAAGGGATCTGCTTTTTTAATATTATTCCAGGGAATAAAACTAAAAAGCCGTTTGATCTGATCAAAGCATTCCTGCTCGCTGTTCGAGAAAAAATGAGCATTTCCTGTAATCTCAGCCTGAATACGCGCTCCACCAAGGTCTTCCATGGAAATTTCCTCGCCAAGTACGGTTTTGATTACTTCAGGTCCGGTGATAAACATTTTGGAAATCTTGTCAACAACAAAAACGAAATCGGTGAGGGCTGGTGAATACACTGCACCACCGGCACAAGGCCCTAAAATAACTGAAATCTGGGGTATGATTCCTGACGCCTGGGTGTTGCGGTAGAAAATCTCTCCGTAGCCTGCCAGTGAATTAACACCTTCCTGGATTCTTGCTCCACCAGAGTCGTTGATACCGATCAACGGTACTTTTAGCTTCATGGCGTGATCCATGATTTTGGTGATTTTTTTGGCATGCATCCATCCAAGCGAACCACCGGCAACAGTAAAATCCTGCGCAAAAATGCACACCGGATAGCCGTTAATAGTACCTGTGCCGGTAACCACGCCATCACCCGGCAGATATTTATCGCTCATGTCGAAATCTTTACCTGCATGCTCAACAAACAGGTCGTATTCGTGAAACGATTTTGGGTCTAACAGGGCTATGATGCGCTCGCGTGCAGTCATTTTCCCTGTTGCTTTCTGCTTCTCAATTGCTTTAGCACCTCCCCCCATCAGGGCATCCTGCATTCGCTTTTTGAGTTCTGAAGTCTTTCGATGTAAAGACATAGTGTAGGTGTTGGTAAATGATCTGTTTTGTTCTGTTCACATTATAAAACTTCTCCTCCAAAGGAACGCAAAAGTATGTAATTTATCCTAATCAATGATAAAAAGATTTCAACACTGCTTCAACTTTAATCAAGTGTTTGTCTTTCAATAAGTTGAATCCGAATTGTTTGACCATCGTACTTAATTCATATTTTTGCAAAAATTCATGTCCGATGAATATTGAAGAATTTCGCAACTATTGCCTGATGAAGCCCGGTGTTACCGAAGGTTTTCCATTTGATGCCACGACACTTGTTTTTAAGGTGTTTGGTAAAATGTTTGCACTTACCGATCTGGAGGACGCTTTCAGCCTGAACTTAAAATGTGATCCTGAAAAGGCTATTTCTTTAAGAGAACATTATTCTTCCGTCACTCCCGGTTACCACATGAACAAAAGGCACTGGAACACCATCATGATTGATGGTTCAATAAATGACACTGTGCTTTATGCCCTGGTTGATCATTCATATGAAATTGTGGTTCAAAGTCTTCCTGAAAAAGTGAAACGACAGTTGCAGGTAGGTGAAATCTTACCTGAAAATTAATTTTTTCCGGATTCTTTCCCGGATTTGAGATAGCCTGCAAGCATATCCAATAATAGATATCCCATCAATCCGCCCCAGATCATGCTCATATATGGATTGGAAGTGATAGCGCAGGAACCTGATTGGCAACCGATAAATCTGTAATAGAGAAAACCACCAATAGTTCCAATGACGACTCCAATAAGCTGGAAAAAATATTTATTAATTGTTTTCATGCAATTATTAACGTTCTTAAAAAATGAATGTTCGATACATCTCTTTTATCTGAACGAAACAATCGTCATACCGGACCCTCCACGGTCGGCGTGACCTTCACTCAGGGATTTTATTTCAGGGATGCACTTCAGATAATCGCGGATCACATTTCGCAGGATTCCATCGCCTTTGCCATGAATGATGGTAAACTCCGGAATACTTAACAAAATCGCATCGTCCACATGACGCCTGACAACAGCTATCGCTTCTTCAACTCTCTTGCCCCTCAAATCAATGCTGAGTTTAAAATTAGCTGTCCGGTCATGAATATTCTGATACACCGAAGGCTGAGTGTAACTTCGCTGTAGGTCCGCTAAGCCTTTAGCAGGAGGTGAAGCCGCAACAAGCTTATCAGCACGAACATGCAGGATCATTTGACCGACCTCAAGAACAACTTCCTGATCACGTACTTCGGCTATCTGACCCGTAGTCTTCTGATTCTTAATCCGCACCCAATTACCCACAACCAGTTCAGGAGGTAGTTCTTCCGCTTTTATCTCAACTTCAGAAGATTCAATGTTTGCTTTTTCAATGGTTGCATCCAGTTGCTCATGTGTGACCTGAATTTCTTTCCTGAGGGTTGAAACTGTTCTTTTATCAGCCTGGCTTTCTTTGATGGCACGGATTGTATTTTCTATAAGTTTATTTGATTTTTCAATGATACGCCGGGCCTCTTCCCTTGCTTCTCTGATAATCTTTTCCTTCTCAGTTTTCAACTCATTATTGAGGCGCCTGTATTTTTCAACCATTTCACCAAGAAATTCATCGGTGATACGAAGTCCGGTTTTTTTCTGATCCAGTGAAGCTTTTTCGACTTCCAGTTCCTGAAGGAGTTTGTCGTAATCAATAGCACTTTTGTTAAGCTTTTTCGCAGCATTTTCAAGAATATGCGAGGGAAATCCTATTTTACGGGCAATCTCAAAAGCATAGGAACTTCCCGGATTACCTGATCTCAACACAAACAATGGCGATAGATTTTCCGGATCGAACAGCATAGCACCATTCATAATGCCGTTAATTCTGCGGGCAGCATCTTTCAGGTTGGCATAATGAGTAGTGATCACACCAAAGCACATTTTACCTGCAAAATCCTCAAGTGCAGCTTCAGCAATAGCTCCACCCAACTGGGGCTCGGTCCCGGTTCCAAATTCATCAATTAAGACAAGGGTTTGATTGTTGGCATTTTCAATAAAAAAACGCAGGTTTTTCAGGTGTGAAGTATACGTACTCAGGTCATGTTCAAGCGATTGTTCATCGCCAATATCAATAAAAATATTCCGAAAAATCCCTGCTGTGCTGTTTTCGTCTACAGGTATTAACAGTCCGCATTGCAACATATACTGCAGCAAACCGGTAGTTTTAAGCGCCACCGATTTCCCTCCGGCATTCGGTCCTGATATGAGCAATATCCGATTTTGGTGATTCAAAGAAAGATTAAGGGGGACAACTGTTGTCTTCTGGTTCCGGTGAGAAAGATATAATAATGGGTGGGTGGCATTCTTCCATTCCATCACCGGAAAATTTTGCAGAAATGGAAGGTGCGCATCGATTTCGATGGCAAATCTTGCTTTGGCCCTGATAAAATCAATTTTCCCTAAAATATTATAAGCCAACAACAGTATTTCGATATGAGGACGAATAAAGTCAGCAAATTCAGTGAGAATGCGGACAATTTCGCGAAGCTCAGCATTTTCAAGCTCCCTGATTTCATTGTTGATTTCGAAAATCTCAGCCGGCTCTATAAAAACGGTCTGACCGGTTGCTGATTCATCATGAATAAAGCCCTTGATTCTCCTTTTAAAAGCAACAGGCACAGGTATGACCTGACGACCATTTCGGATGGCTATTTCGAGGTCATCGCTGGTAAGGCCTTCTTTTTTTACCTGTGAGAATATTTTCGCCATTTGTGATTCCGACTCCCTGTGTTTTCGAACCAGATTATAGCGAATTTCTTTCAATACAGGTGAAGCACTGGTTTTGATAATTCCTCTGGCATCAATAATCCGGTTAATTTCCACAAGTATTTCCGGGGCAACAAAAGCATGGGAAACGACTTCAAACAGATTCGCAACGAGGTTAGGAGCTTGATTTCCCAGAAACTTTTGAATTTCCAGAATGGTATTAAGCGAAATACGTAATTCGGACAAACATTCCGGATCAATAGCAGTACCAGGAATCTTCAGGCGAATCAGTTCTGCAGTCGGATCCAAATAATCCTGGTTGGGAAATAACTGGCCGCTGCGCAGCAAACTGGCCATTTCATTTGTCTCGTTCAACTGCACCTGTATAGTTGCCAGATCGTCAGAAAAAGAGAGTTCGTCAAGATGCTTTTTCCCTAATCCACATAGAATATGCTTGCTGACAAGCATTTTTACTGTGCTGAATCCAATCTTTTCTTCGAAATTCTGGGGATAAGTCATGATTACCTTGCCTGGATTCTGACTGTGTTTGGTTCAGTGGAATATTCAGGCGTTTCTGTTTTGAACCTGCGATTATTGAAAGAATATTATACTGATCAGGATTTGTGTGACATTGATTTTCTGAAAATCATATATATATACAGACTAAAAACGATCGTTGTGATTAATTGAAAATACAGCGGGGTTGAAATGAGGTTACCTTGCATCCATGCAGCTTGGATAAAAGTAAACTTGAATGCGTAATAAAACAATTTACTACCCACAATTGCAGCCGACATTGCCAGGAAGTGGCTACGAATGATTCTGGCCAGGGTGAAAAACAGCCATACATTTAAAGCCAACTCAACGGATATCAGCAGTGATTTTAAAAAAACAGGATGTGCCGAAAGGGCAAATGAAAACAATGGTAACGACAATGCCAGCAGGTACGCATTACGGCGGGTGGTATGTGCAATTGCAAGGATAAGCATGATCCGCATAGGTTCGGCAAGATAAAGCGGAATGGCCAACATGTGTGAAAGCGCCGGGACAAAATAGATAAAAGCAAGGGCAGCCATATCAATCAGAATTGTCCTTAGTCGTAAGGACGATAGAGACAAAGTGTAAACATTCATTTGAGTATTTTTTTTATTTTCGGATTGAGTGCAAATATAACAGGTTTTATTATTTCAGCAATTGTTTTGTTTGAACCAGTGATTTTTTATGCCTTACGGTATTATAGTAATTTCTGGAGTTTTAAATTTTTTGAGTAATTTTACCGCGCTAATCATAAGGCTTATATGAAACGACGTGATTTTTTAAAAAAAACCACTGCTGCCACACTGGCAGCCGGTACTGCAATGAAATTGGGTGCAATTTCCTCCCTCTGGGCTTCAGGTAGTTCTGCATCTGCTGATAAACCATACAATCTGGTGGCTGTCCGCAATGGTGAACCCGAAAAAATGTTCGACGAAGCCATTGAGTCATTCGGTGGTATGGGAAAATTCGTCAAACGTGGACAGACGGTGGTTGTGAAACCAAATATTGGCTGGGATGTAAGCCCTGAGCGTGCTGGTAATACACATCCCGGACTTGTCGGGCGAATTATTGAACATTGTTTCCAGGCCGGGGCAAAGAACGTTTTTGTGTTCGACAATACCTGTGACCTTTGGAGTGCCTGTTATACCAACAGCGGTATCGAAGCTGCTGTGCGCAAGGCCGGGGGAACAATCATGCCGGGCAACGTAGAAAAAATGTATCATGAAGTACAGATTCCCGGTGCAGTAAAATTGAAAACTGCCAAAGTACATGAGTTAATACTGAATTCAGATGTTTTTATCAACGTGCCGGTACTCAAGCATCATTCATCAGCACGGGTAACAATAGCCATGAAGAATCTGATGGGTATTGTGTGGGACAGGCGTTTCTGGCACCGCAATGATCTTCACCAATGCATAGCCGACTTTTGTCTGTATTCAAAACCAACACTCAATGTGGTTGATGCTTATCGTGTGATGACCCGCAACGGTCCCAAAGGCATTTCCAATGCTGATGTGCTGCTGACCCGAAATTTATTGGTTTCACAGGATATTGTCGCCATTGATGCGGCTGCTGCCCGCATTTTTGGTGCTGAACCTGACGAAATTCCACACATTGTTCTCGGGCATGAAATGGGTATAGGAAATATGGACCTTCAGAAGCTTTCAATTCATCGTATTGCGTTATAACCAATGTTTAAATCTCGCTTGCTCAAAAAGCTGCGTGTAACTGCTGCAGTCGTTTTTCTTTTCTCTCTTACTCTCATTTTTCTTGATTCAAAAGAATTATTCCCTGCCTGGTTCAGGGAAAGCTTTCAATTTCTTCAATTCGTACCATCCATTCTTCACCTGGTCACCATCGCTTCATGGGCAGGTACAGGTTTTATTGTAGTGATCATTCTTACGTTGCTTTTTGGGCGTGTGTATTGCAGTTTTGTATGTCCCCTGGGCATCCTGCAGGATGTGATTACAAGGATTGCAAACCTTTTTAAAAGAAAAAGACGCCGCTTTAGGTTTTACAGAGCCAGGACTGTATTGCGATACAGCATTCTTACAATCACTACGATTGCAACATTCTCAGGATTCATCCTTGTTCTTGGCTGGCTTGATCCGTTCAGCATATTCGGCCGCTTTGCTACCCATGCCATCCGTCCTGTGTACATTTATATTAATAATGGCATATCATCTTTACTTTACAGTTGGAATATTTACTGGCTTCATCCCATTGAGTTCAGGGCTTATCACTGGGTTTCTTTCGGTATCATGTTTATCCTGATGGGATTGGTAATTTTTATGTCGGCCTCATACGGAAGGCAATATTGCAACACAGTTTGTCCGGTGGGAACGTTACTTGGTTTTCTCTCAAAAACTTCTTTCTACAAGATCCGGCTTGACAAAGAACTCTGCAATTCCTGTGGCTCCTGCCTCCGTGCCTGTAAAGCCGGATGCATCAACGTAAAAGATAAAACGGTAGATATGACCCGCTGTGTCGCCTGCTATAATTGCCTGGTATCCTGCCCCTCTGATGGGGTTTCGTACAAGCTGATCCGCTCACACCATAAAAAAGAAATTATCAATCCTTCAAGAAGACAGTTCCTGGCTGAATCAGCATCGCTTCTATTAGCCGGTGCCGGCCTTGTAAATCTTGCGGCAAAAAAGAATCATGAAAATCCTACTCAAATCCCGGAAGAAAAAGAGTATCCGCTATCACCACCCGGTTCAAAAAGTCTTTCTCATTTCACTTCTACATGTATCGCATGCCATCTTTGTGTCAGCGTTTGTCCAAAACAGGTGTTACAACCATCACTATTTGAATATGGTTTGAAAGGCTTCCTGCAACCGCGAATGGATTATCACACCAGTTTTTGTAATTTCGACTGCACACTCTGTGGCGAGGTATGCCCCACCGGAGCAATCTTACCATTGACTGTTGAGCAGAAACATGTTGAGCAGATAGGGAAAGTAGTATTTATTCGCAGAAATTGTATTGTTCGCACCGACCTGAAGGATTGTGGTGCATGTTCCGAACATTGTCCGACAAAAGCCGTTCAAATGGTTCCCTGGCGCAGAACCTTGCTGATCCCTGAAGTAAATCCCGATATTTGCATTGGATGCGGTGCCTGTGAGTTTGCCTGTCCCACGGAACCTTACAAGGCCATTTATGTTGACGGTAACAAAGTACATCAGACTGCCGAAAAGCCTGAAATCATGGAACAAAAGCCAACTCCGGAAACATCAGATGATTTTCCGTTTTAATAAAAGTCCACCAAAACGATGATCGGCGGACTAAATATTTCTTTTACAGGACTCTGGTTAAAGCCTGACTTTTTTCAATAAATCTTCAGAACTCAGCAATGCATCAACATATTGGGCGCGCTTATAAATAAACGGATCGTTCAGTGAAGATGCAGATAATTTGCCACGGAAACTACCCAGGCTGGTATATCCTTTCTTTTCCATCCAGGTTTTAAGGTCTTCAATCATTTTTGTAATATGCTCAGGCTTATGACGATACAAGGCACTTACAACCTGCACAACATCAGCGCCTGCAAGGATCATGGCTGCTACATCCTTGCCTTCGAATATTCCTGTGCTGCTGCAAATGTTGGCTTTGATCCTCTTATGAAGTAACCCGGCAAAACGCAATGCCAGTCGCTTTTCGCCTGGTTCACTGAGGTTCCATGGAGTAATGTGTTTTTCTTCTTCCACATTGATTTCGGGCTGAAAAAGCTTATTAAATAGTACAAAACCTTTTACACCTAAATCATCAATTTGTTTGATCAGGTAAAGAGGATTGGTATAATAAGGACTTAATTTGATACTTACAGGTATTTTCGCTTTTCCTATAATGGCTTTCAGGATGTCAAGCTGCTCAAGCTCAATCCCCTTACTATCTTTATCAAATTTGTTCGGAATTGAATAAAAATTCAATTCCAGGGCATCTACTCCGGTCTGTTCAAGCAGTTGGGCATAATCTATCCATGACTCTTTGTATACGGCATTCAGGCTGGCTATCAGAGGTATACCAATACTGCCTTTTGCTTTGCGTAAATTCTCAAGGTGTTCTTGTGGTCCTGCATGCTCAAGGCTCGGAAATATGCTGATCATTTCCGCATTGCGTTCTGAATATTCATCAAGATCTTCATCAAGTTGATGCCTTTCAAGCTGAATTTGCTCTTCAAAAAGCGACTTATAAACTATGGCTGAAGCCCCACTGTCTTCAAGCCTTTTCAGTATGGATAGATCGGTGCTCAAATTAGAACTCCCGGCAATAATGGGATTTTTTAATTGCAATCCAAGGTAATGGGTTGTCAAATCAATCATAAGATGTTTGTTTTCAAGTAAATACTTATTTTAATAAATATGTTATTTTCAAGCACTTAAACGTAATATAAACAGCCTTTGTTCAAAACCGGAACGATTCCGGCAAAAATAGTACAATTACTGGTAAGAAAAAATGTCAGGCAATATTTTACCTGCATTTATCAAATCCTTTATGCTTTATACAAGAAAGACGATGGGGAGCGAAAGAACTTATTATTTAAAACATTTCCAAATAAGCTTTGATAATGAGATTGTTGGAAATCAATTCAATTTATTTAAGTATTTTCGCGAAAAATTTCTGATAATTCAAAAGCGCTAATTAACAGACTATTAATTATATAAATTATGACACAAAAGAAAAAATTCATTACCTGTGATGGCAACTATGCCGCATCGCACATAGCGTACATGTTCAGTGAAGTGGCTGCCATTTATCCTATTACACCTTCATCAAATATGGCCGAATATGTGGATGAGTGGGCTGCTCACGGCCGTAAAAATATTTTTGGCGAAACGGTAAAAGTTACCGAAATGCAATCGGAAGCCGGCGCTGCCGGTGCCGTGCATGGTTCGCTCCAGGCTGGCGCTCTCACCAGCACTTATACTGCTTCACAGGGATTGTTGCTTATGATCCCGAATATGTTCAAAATTGCCGGTGAATTACTACCGGGGGTATTTCACGTTTCAGCCCGTAGTGTTGCTGCACAGGCATTATCAATTTTTGGCGACCACAGCGACGTGATGAGTACCCGCCAAACAGGTTTTGCGTTACTGGCAACAAGCAGTGTGCAGGAAATCATGGATATTGCTGCTGTTGCGCATCTTGCAGCCCTTAAGTCCCGAATTCCTTTCCTGCATTTTTTTGATGGATTCCGCACCTCGCACGAAGTTCAGAAAGTAGAATATTTCGACACCCATGAACTCGCAGATTTATTGGATCACAAGGCATTACAGGAGTTTCGCAACCGGGCACTCAATCCTGAAAATCCTGTTACCCGCGGCACAGCTCAGAATCCTGATATTTATTTCCAAACCCGAGAAGTGGCCAATAAATACTATGACGCTGTTCCCGACATCGTCGAATCATATATGAAAGAACTTTCAGCCCGCTGCGGCCGGGAATACCACCCATTTATGTATTACGGAGCACCTGATGCTGAAAACATTATCGTTGCCATGGGTTCAATCACCGAAACCATTCGTGAAACCGTTGGATACCTTAATAGTAAAGGAGAGAAGGTTGGCGTTATTGTTGTTCATCTCTACCGGCCTTTCTCAAAAAAATACTTCTTTAACGTGCTGCCCAAGACTGTTAAACGAATTGCTGTTTTGGACCGTACAAAAGAACCCGGATCAACCGGGGAACCACTTTATCTGGATGTAAAAGAAATGTTTTATGGCAGTAAAAATCAACCTGTCATTGTTGGAGGACGGTATGGTTTAAGCTCAAAAGATACTTACCCCTCACATATTGTTGCTGTTTATAAGAACCTTGACAGGCACGAGCCCAAGCACGATTTTACTATCGGAATTATTGATGACGTTACTTTAAAATCTCTTCCCGTTGAACCGCAGGTAAATGTTTTACCAAAGGGTACTTTCAGTGGAAAATTTTACGGTTTAGGCTCGGATGGTACAGTTGGCGCCAATAAAAACTCTATCATGATTATTGGAGACAATACAGATAAATATGCGCAAGGTTATTTTGCATACGATAGTAAAAAATCAGGTGGAGTTACAGTATCTCATTTACGCTTTGGCGATAAACCCATACGTGCACCCTACCTGGTTAAAAATTCGGATTTTGTTGCCTGCCATGTACCGGCATACTTAGGCAAATATGATATGATTACAGGCCTGAAAAAAGGCGGTGTATTTCTGCTCAACAGTATCTGGGATGCCGAAGAAACTAAACTGCGCCTGCCCGATGACATGAAGAAGTATATGGCCGAAAATGATATTCATTTTTATATCATCAATGCGACAAAAATTGCATCAGAAATCGGATTGGGTAATCGTACCAACACCATCATGCAGTCGGCTTTCTTCCGAATTGCAGATGTGATTCCTTATGATGAAGCCGTAGGACATATGCGTAAAGCAATCATCAAATCGTTTGGCAAAAAAGGCGAAGAAGTAGTAAATATGAACTTTGCTTCAGTTGAACGGGGAGGGGAACCTGAAAAAATTGCGATACCTACTGAATGGGCCAGCATAGAAGTAAAACCAATTACCGATCAGCGTAGCATTCCCGATTTTATCCGTCAGGTGGTTGATCCGATGAATGCCCAGCGTGGTGATGATCTTCCGGTCAGTACTTTCCTGGGCCGGGAAGATGGCTCTTTTCCTCCGGGAACCACAGCGTATGAAAAAAGAGGTATTGCTGTGGATGTTCCGGAATGGAAATCAGAACACTGTATTCAATGTAACCAGTGTGCATTTGCATGCCCGCATGCATGCATACGACCCTTCCTGATCAGTGAAGAAGAGATGAAAAGCCTTCCAGAAGGAATTGTTACGCTGAAAGCAATACCAAAAACATTCGAAGGGCTTCATTTCAGAATTCAGCTTAGCCCACTCGATTGCACAGGTTGCGGTGTTTGTGTGGATGTATGTCCTACAAAAATCAAATCATTGGAACTCAAGCCCCTTGAAAGTCAGCATGTGGAAATTAATAATTGGGACATCATCTCAAAAACAGTATCTTACAAAGATAATGTTGTTCCTAAAGACAAGTCAGTAAAAAATAGTCAGTTTGCACAACCATTATTTGAGTTTTCGGGAGCATGTGCGGGTTGTGGTGAAACACCTTATGTAAAACTCGTTACACAACTTTTCGGTGACCGGATGATGATCGCCAACGCTACCGGTTGCTCCTCGATTTATGGAGGTTCAGCACCCGCCACCCCTTACACGGTGAACCATGAAGGACATGGTCCAGCCTGGGCAAATTCACTTTTCGAAGACAACGCTGAATATGGTTATGGTATGGCTTTGGCAAACCGCAAATTGCGTGAAAGAATCGAATTGCGGATGAAGGAAGCATTACAAAATGGAATGAATGACAATGTAAAGGAAGCTTTTCTGAGCTGGATAGAAGGAATGAACGATGCTGAAAAATCGAAAACCGCTGCACAAAAGGTAATCAGGGTTCTGAAAGGAATTGAAGATCCGGTGGCTAAAGAAATACTCGCACTGAAACAATACCTGGTTAAGAAATCCATCTGGATTTTTGGCGGCGACGGATGGGCATACGATATCGGATATGGTGGTTTAGATCACGTGATTGCTTCAGGAGAAAATGTCAACCTCTTGGTTCTTGATACTGAAGTGTATTCCAACACCGGTGGACAGGCATCAAAATCAACGCCCATAGGAGCTGTTGCGAAATTTGCTGCTTCAGGTAAAAAGATCAGGAAAAAGGATCTGGGTATGATGGCAATATCCTATGGATATGTCTACGTTGCGCAGATAGCAATGGGCGCCAGCCAGGCTCAAACATTGAAAGCCATTCGTGAAGCAGAAGCGTATGACGGACCTTCGCTGATCATTGCATATTCTCCGTGCATAGCTCATGGTTTACGAGCAGGCATGGGCAAGACACAGGAAGAAGCAAATCTTGCCGTTGAGTGTGGCTACTGGCATAATTATCGTTTCAATCCAGCTTTGGAAGCCGAAGGAAAAAATCCGTTTGAACTTGATTCAAAAGAACCAGACTGGAGCAAATTTCAGGATTTCCTTAGTGGTGAAGTGCGCTATACATCACTGAAAAAAGCTTTTCCTGCTGAAGCAGCAGAATTATTTAAGGCTGCCGAAGAAAACGCACGTTGGAGGTATAATGCCTACAAGAGAATGGCAGCCATGGTCTATTAATAAACCTGCCTGGTCAATAATCACAAAAGCCCGGCTGATTGAAATTGCCGGGCTTTTAATTATAAAAATAAAATGTCTTGATAGTCTGATTGATCTGGGGTTATCTGGAATGCGTCTTTGTCAAAAAAAGAATATATAGTAAGAAGAAATGAAATCCTTCTTTTGCTATTATTTGCTTTAAATACCATGATCGTATCTATTCAAGCTTACCCATTCTTACTGATAGATTCCAGCATTGAACGATTGCGTATCTCGAGGAAGTTACCTTCAAGAGAAACAATACCATCATCTCTGAATTTTTTCAACACCCTGATTGCACTTTCCTTTGTCATCCCCGATAAATCAGCGAGATCCTGGCGGGAGATGGTAAGTTCGAAAGGATTCGTATAATATACCGCTGAAACCAGATAAAGTATCGTATCGGCCATTCTACCGAATACATGCTTTTGGGTATAATTTGATATTTTTTGAAAAAGGTCAATCGTTTGCATACTGGCTTTTTTAATAAATTCAGTTGCAAAATATGCATTTACTCTCATGAGTTCGATCAGAATCCCGATATCCACCAGACAGACAGCAGTATCTTCAACGGCAACAGCAGTATAATGATGGCGCTGATCTACAAATGCACCAGGCATCAGCAGATAATTAACAGGTCGAGTAAGGCTCAGTATCACATTATGACTGTTTTCATGTTCGATGTAAGATTTCACCAGTCCTGAAGTGACACAAATCAAATTATGGCAGGGTGTCCCTTGTTTGAATATGACCTCACCGTGTTTGTAGTAAATGCTAACTTTATCACATTCAATTTTCTGAATCTGGTCAACCTCAAGCGTGCTGAAGATATCAGAGTGGTTCCGGCAGGTAATACAACTAGAAGGCAACGGCTTTCCCATAAATAAATCATAAATAAATAATGCGGTCATCAAATCATTGCAATATTAATAATAAAATGATTATAATGTTCAATCTGATTGATATAAATCAACAGAATCATAATAAATATCAACGTGATCTCTCAAAACAATCAACAATTGCAGAATTGCTAATATGTAGATATTTACTTGCTTTGTAACAATGTGTAAAATATCCCGATATGGAATACTCTGCATGCACCCGTTTTTTGCTGAACTGTGTTCTCACAGCAGTCTTAGCTGGGTTCTTTTCTTCCTGTCAATATGATTTTATTGAGGAAGAACTGCCAGATCCGAATAAGCAATATTCATTTGCAGAAGATATTCTGCCAATTTTTGCGAGTAAGAACTGCATTGCATGCCATCGCGCAGGCTCCACTCCTCCTGATCTTACTTCCGCCAATGCTTATAATGCCATTGTACCCGCTCTTATCAATATCGCTGAACCGGAAGGAAGCAAAATATATATATACCCCCATCCCGCAACGTCTGCCCACGGTTATCAGAAATATTCCCTGGCTCAGGCAGAAACTATTCTTGGATGGATCAGGCAGGGTGCGAAAAACAATTAACTTTAATGGTCTCATCAATGAAGAAGATATTCATCATCATCTTAGCACTTTCAGGGGGATTTGGCCTGCTGGCACAGGAAGAACCACCCAAAGATCGTCCGGTAAGGGCGCCTTTCAACAGTGGAATTTTAATTGATAATCAAACAACTGTAATTCCTTCTGCCAAAACGCTGGAATTCCAGATTCAGCACAAATTCGGCAAGATTGACAATGGTTTCTCTGATCTTTTCGGTCTTTATGCGCCCGGTGCCAACATCCGTCTGGCACTTAACTATGTTCCATTCAAAAACCTTCAGGTTGGCTATGGACTTAGCCGTATCAGGATGTACAGCGATTTTTCTGCAAAATATACCATTCTTGAACAAACAAGAAAAAATACTATACCTTTTGCAATTGCTGTTTTTGCGAATATAGCTGTTGATGGTCGTAATAAAGGTGATTTTGGCAAGAATTACGAATTCAGCAACAGGTTTTCTTACTTCTCTCAATTAATCGTTGGGCGCAGATTTAATGACTGGCTTTCCATACAGGCAAATGCAAGTTTCACGCATTATAACATAACAGAGCCCGGTATTGACCACGATAAAATTTCTGTTGGATTGAACGGACGTGTTAATTTCT
>CAYQRU010000040.1:0-28260 GCA_964419945.1 uncultured Bacteroidales bacterium
GGAAGCCGGGCTGTCATGGCCTGGCTCCTTTCAAATTTTTATCGGACAACAGTGAAAAAAAATGTTAAAAACAATGACTCGTTTAAAAAATATTTTGGATTACCAATACTTATGCCAAAATGATTAAATGTGACCTTTTGATGATTTTTATGAATACCTGAGCACTTAAAGCTAATATTAACAACCGGTTACAGAAACAAAAATTGTAAATTACATGCAATCATGAACGGGAATCAAATAATCCGGGATCGTTCATTAACAGCCATTTACTCCTGCCTGTCTGATCATGCTGCGGCAGTGACAGGAAGCAATGAACATTGTCCGCTAACATAGACCAAATAAGGGATAAAATCCCTGTTTATCCCAGACTTGCAGGATTAGTCGAACCGTCAAAAAAATATACAGATTTACCTAAAAATTAGTCAATACTAAGGTATCTGGCTGATTTTAACCAGGTTATCTTAATCATTGCAATTAAAACAATTTGTTTTATATCAATGAGTTGCAGTTTTCATAACCAATTGGGCTTTACAGCAAACCGATAGTGCTTTTTCTATTGACGGTTATCAGAAAGTGATTTCTGTTGAAAACATTGGGAAATTTTATACACCTTTCAAAAAGTCCAAATTACTTTCCGCGGCAGGTTCTGATCCCCAGAAGAGTATAAAGACCGCACCATCCAAGCACTCCGGTGATAAGTAAAGCAACCGCCACAATGCCTGATACAATCGCAAGGGTTCCGGTTATTATCTTAAGGTAAATGAGTGCAGCCACGACAACCGCAATGATAAACCTGATAATTGCATCAACGGTACCAACATTCTTTT
Organism: uncultured Bacteroidales bacterium; assembly: GCA_964419945.1. Taxonomy (GTDB): domain Bacteria; phylum Bacteroidota; class Bacteroidia; order Bacteroidales; family JAAYJT01; genus JAAYJT01. The sequence continues at coordinate 828 of CAYQRU010000040.1, forward strand.
TCATAATGAGTGATTTTTGATTGATATGAAATTAACAGCTAATACATATTTAAGTTTGAGTCCTTCTGTCAGAAACATAAAAGAACAAAAATACATACTGTCCCTGATTTATATAAATTCAGTATTTTTGAAATTAATCAGAAATATAGCTTCCTGTTGTAAATCCAATCTGAAAGACCTTGTCAGAAATACTGGTTTCAACGGGCACCCGTATTTCCACATTTGCTGTCACCTGGGTGCATACTGTGATTTTCGCAAACAAATTAATCCAGATTGGTTATACGGAGAAACCATTTCCCTCCAGTCTAAGATGAACCCCGCAGTAGCGGGCAGAGATAAGCATTATGAGCATTTCCATGGATAATCCCGATTTCATAACAGGAAACAATTAATCCATTTTCAAAGTTTCCCAAAATATTGAAGCCACAACATAAAAGCCTGTATATGAATAACATACAGGCTTTTATGATTTTATTGGTGACCCCGGAGGGATTCAAACCCCCGACTTTCAGAACCGGAATCTGACGTTCTATTCAGCTGAACTACGGGGCCAATCCGGCTGCAAAGATAAGAAGGTTCTCAGAATATTATTTTTCTGGTCTCATCTTTCCAAAAGATTATAGGAAATGGCTGTTTGTTCAAACCCAGCAATCTCATGTGGTATGGTGATAATCCAACATGAATACATCTCCATTGCTTTTAACAGGAGCATGTATTTCACCAAAGGATTGGGTAATTTATGTTTTTACCCATAACTGAGACTGCTGCATTAGTGGGTTAATGCTTTTAAGAATAAGTAGTGCTTAGATGTGGATTCCGGTCTCTGTAAACAAATGATTGACAAGGTTAATCGGAACCGGTTCAAAATAATAATTTACAGGTCTTATTCTTTCAGGAGGATCATCCATTATCTCATGGAAAGGCTTTTCGTTTTCCGAAAAATGAAGAAAAGGATTACCGGAAGGAAATTCCCTGCTACTGATTTTGCGGCTATCGGTCAGTACATAAAAAGGTTTTTGATAGTGCCGGAAAAGTAGTGCCAAAGGCATTGTTCCTGATTTATTGATCAGAAAATCTGAGTAAATGGCATCAGCTCCTGTAAGTAGCATGTCTGCATGATTCACCCAGCGTCCGGATGTCGCTTCGTTGATCAATTTTACCTCAAATCCGAGTTCAGCAAGCTGTCGGGCCTGAAAAATCCCTTCTTTGGCCGGTTCAGAGATGGTTTGAATTATTGAAGTCTGTTTATTTTCTGCCGCCAATTTCCTGAACAGTACCATGATTGAACCGCTGTGACTGTGAAGAAATACCTTTTTGTTCTCAAAATCAATGATTTCCGAAATCCGGGTGGCAGCTTGCCGCATTTTCTCTGACCAGGAATTCTGGTAATCATCAATGATGGTCTTCAGCATTATTCGTCTTTTATCAATATCTATGACTCCGGCTATCATCTTAATGTTTTTCAGGAGAAATTGTGTAAGGTGGTCAAGTATAGCAAAATGGGGAAAAGTTATGAGTATCTTTTCCAATGAATAATTCAGCTCTCCGATGTTCTTCACCATACCCGGCGAAAGTTCTTCTGTCAGCCAAAGAAGTATTCTTGCTGCAATTTCCGATGAACCGGATTTGTTATCAGAGAGTATTTCATTGAAAGTCATATCGTTTATGTGAAGATATGCATGTACTCACAAAAAGTAGTATTTTTGGCAGCCAAAATTAATTGAAATTTACTTTCTTAAATATTCAAACCATGACCGAAAGAATCAGCAATAAAATAGCTCCCGGAGTAGTGACCGGTGAAGATGTAAAAACCATTTACCGCATTGCCAAAGAAAACCAGTTTGCCATTCCGGCTGTAAATGTAGTGGGAACCAATTCCGTGAATGCGGTGTTAGAAGCTGCACGTGAAGTTAATTCTCCGGTTATCATTCAATTCTCCAATGGCGGCGGACACTTTTATGCAGGCAAATCATTGTCGAACGATGGTCAGCGTGCTGCTATTGCAGGAACGGTTTCCGGTGCTCTTCACATTCATCATATTGCCAAACTATATGGCATTCCTGTGATCCTTCACACCGATCATGCTGCCAGAAAATTATTACCCTGGATTGATGGATTACTGACTGCTAATGAGGATCATTATAAAAAGAATGGTCATCCACTTTTTAGCAGCCATATGTTAGACCTTTCAGAAGAACATTTGCAGGAAAACCTTGAAACCTGCAAGCATTATTTTGATCGCATGAATAAAGCAGGTATTTCGATTGAGATCGAACTGGGAGTAACCGGCGGCGAAGAAGACGGGGTAGATAATACAGGTGTGGATAGTTCAAGACTATATACTCAGCCTGAGGAAGTTGCAGAAGCCTATACAACCCTGGGCTCAATCGGTAACCGGTTTACAATCGCCGCTGCTTTTGGAAATGTGCATGGAGTATATAAACCCGGAAATGTAAAGTTGCAGCCTGTTATCCTGAAGAATTCTCAGGAATATATCCGTAAAAAATACAACACGTTTGAAAAGCCTGTTGATTTTGTATTCCATGGCGGTTCAGGTTCAAGCCGCGAAGAAATCAGGGAAGCAATTTCCTACGGTGTGATCAAGATGAATATTGATACCGATACGCAATGGGCTTATTGGGAAGGTGTTAAGAATTATTATAAAAAAAATGAAGGGTATTTACAGGGTCAAATCGGAAATCCTGAAGGAGACGATAAACCCAACAAAAAATATTATGACCCCCGTGCCTGGCTGCGGGAAGGAGAAAAAACCATGGTTGCCCGTCTTAAAACAGCTTTCGAAGATCTGAACTGCACTGACCGGTACTGATCAATTGATTTCGGTCTTCCGGACAGACGAAGGCTTGATGCGGAAAAAAGCACGCTCAATTAGCAAAAGTTATTCCTTTTAATAGCCAAGAACGATATTCAGATCTTTAGGATGTATACTCAAAACCGGTATAGGTGAATGATTGATCATTTGCTGGGCGTATGGTCCAAGCCATAGGTTGGATGCAGCAGTTTCCTGTTCGGTCATAATTGAAATCAGGTTTGCATCAATGCTGCCGGCATATTCAACAGTACTCCGGGCGATGTTTTCCGAACGTATGCTTTCAATTTGATAACCGATATGTGCCTCTTCAAAAAACTTCGTAACCTGGCGGGCATATACATTTACGCTTTCCTGGATGGCCCCGATGCCTGTAGAATAAAGCGCCAGCACATATATTTTTGCATTGAACAATTTGGCAATGACCGATGTAAACGAAGCTTTCTGTCTGGTTTCGGGAGATGCATCAACCGGAAATACAATTTTTGAAAGCTCCCGGCTAATATTGACTCCCCCACGGATTGTAATCACGGGGCACGGTGCCAGGCTTACGATTTTATATGCATTACTACCAATCCAGAATTCCTCGAATCCCGAGGTGCCATGTGTGCCGGAAACAATCATTATAGCTTCCCTTTCTTTGGCTTCAAGTGCTACCTGGTGGTAGATCTTACCTTCCCGTATAGTATAGTATATATTGCTGTTTGGGAGTGATTTGGAATACCTGCCAATCAATAATTCAAACTGGGTCTTGACTTCGGCTACCATTTCTGATGACTGATCAGACGAAAGAAGAATCCTGGTAGTAGTGGGATTATTCACCCATACCATGTTGATATTATAATTACCTTTTTGCGCAATGGTGATGGCATGTTCCAGTGCATTGACCGAGCAATCGGAGAAGTCAACGGCTACAATTACATTCTTCATAAAGCATCTATTTTGAAGTTGGAATTGAAAGGATGAGGATTAAAAAACCGGTTTTGAAAAGCGATGGCTAAATTACTACAAATTTGGCCAGAAATCAAACTTTCTTCAGATTTTTTAAGCTTTAGTTAAAAGGAGGGGGATAAATCTGGTCAACGACAGTGAAAGCGTGCGGGTAATCCTGTAAAATCTTTTTTCTGAACCCATCGGCTTCCAGCTTGGTCCTGAAGTCTCCGATCCTCACACGATAATATGGTTCACGAAAAGTAATGTAAGCTTCAATACCAGGAAAACGTTTAATAAATTCTTCTCTGGCCTGGGTGGCATTACGTTTCGATAAATTTCCGGAATCAAAAAATATCTGGATTCTGAATCCTTCCAAACTGTGAATCTGGCCGGCAATGGAAAGGTATTCCTCAGCAAGTTGACTAATTCCCGGATCGGCTATTATGGTCGTATTCTCATGGATTTTGAAATGTTGTGCAAAAACAGATACTGTCATGAAAATAAACACATGTAGTAAAATGGTTCTCATTAATTGACGTAACATGTTGAATCGCATTAAAGAACGAAAACGCAGGCTTTCAAATTACTAAAAAAGCCAGATATAGCCTTAACGTGAAGTCAGTGTATATATTTCTTTCGGTTGAATGCTTAAGACCGGAATTGGGGAGAAATTCACGAGCTGCTGTGCCTGCGGGCCAAGAAACAATCCGGAAGCAGAACGCTGTTGCTCAGTCATTATAGCAATTAAATCACTGCTATACTGCTCTGCGTAAGCAACAACAGCTTTGGTAACATTAGCCGGTTCGATCTCAGTGAGCTTATGATCAATGCCTTCGCTTTTGCAAAAGTGCGTAACCTGCTCTACATTGCTGATGGTTTTCCGATGCAATGATTTCAGGTTTGTGGCATGCAGGCCAAGGATGTGTACTCTGGCGTTTAAAGCTTTGGCCAGACCACAGGCAAAAGGAACCTTCTCACGGGTATCAGGTGTTGCGTCAATGGGCAGGATAATATTTTCAATATTACGGTCGAGATTGTAATCAAATCTTACGGTAATTACAGGGCAGGGTGCGTATGAAACGATGCGGTAAGCATTGCTGCCAATCCAGTATTGCTCAAATCCGGTAACACCATGTGTGCCTGCAACAATGAGGTTTGTTTCGGTTATTCTGGCCATGTTTGAAACCTCCTGATAAACCTTTCCGCGACGTAATTTATACGCTATGTTACCTGAAAAGCCGGTTGAGTAGGTAGAAATTAAATCATTTAGGTTTTTGATAGCCTCGTTCCGGTAACTGTTATCATCCAGCGATATACCTGATCCAATACCTGTCTCATTATCAACCCAGATCATATTCAGGTTGCTTTTCAGCAGTGTGGCCAGCTTTAAAGCATACCTGAATGCATGGATTGAACCTTTTGAGAAATCAATGGCTACCAGGATATTTTTCATACAAGTGCAGAACAATTGATTTTAACGGCGCTAAGGTATAACTTTTTTTAAAACCAAATCGTTTCTGAAAAGAATTAGCCGAAGAACCGTCAATCATATTTTCCTATTACCGGATACATGTATTTGTTAATCAAGATCATGAGGCAAATTCAAAACGAAGATGCAAATGATTTAAAGAAGCGATGTACTTTTAATTGATTTGTATCTTTGACCTTTCTTAAAAGAAATCAAATTTTTGATATGATGGCCAAAACTCACAATCTGGATCCTTCGCCGGATCGCCTCAGCAGACAGGAGCAGGAGATGGAAAAAGTGCTTCGTCCAACTGATTTCAGGGATTTTTTCGGACAGTTAAATGTTGTTGATAACCTGAAGGTATTTGTAAAAGCAGCAAGGCAGCGAGGTGAAGCACTCGATCATGTGCTGCTTCATGGTCCACCGGGTTTGGGCAAAACAACGCTTTCGCATATCATAGCAAATGAGCTTGGTGTTAAATTAAAACTTACATCTGGTCCGGTGTTGGATAAGCCCGGCGACCTGGCCGGGCTGCTTACCAATCTTGAAAAAAACGATGTGCTTTTTATTGACGAGATTCATCGTTTAAGCCCGTTGGTGGAGGAATATCTCTACTCAGCCATGGAAGACTACCGGATTGATATTATGATTGAATCAGGACCGAATGCCCGAAGTGTGCAAATTTCACTCAATCCTTTTACACTGATTGGGGCCACCACCCGCTCGGGATTACTGACTTCACCATTGCGTTCAAGGTTTGGGATCACTCTTCGGCTGTCATATTATGACTCGCATGTACTGGAACAGATCATTAACCGTTCTGCTACGATTCTTAAGGTTCCGATTGACTCCAATGCTTCAAGAGAAATTGCGGGCCGGAGCCGGGGAACACCGCGTATTGCCAATCTTTTGCTACGCAGGGTAAGAGATTTTGCACAAATCAAAGGAGATGGGAAAATTGACCTTGCCATCACACAATATGCCCTGCAATCGCTGAACGTTGACAGATACGGCCTTGACGAAATGGATAATAAAATTCTCACAACCATTATTGAAAAGTTTAAGGGCGGACCTGTGGGTTTAAGTACAATTGCAACGGCTGTGGGTGAGGATTCAGGTACCATAGAAGAGGTGTACGAACCATTTTTAATTATGGAAGGATTTTTAACCCGTACCCCTCGTGGCAGGGAGGTAACCCCACGGGCTTATGCACATCTCGGGAAAACCCAATTGCGGCAACCTGGGTTATTCGAATGATTTATCGTAATTTACGTTTTTGTGAATCAGGATTTGGTTTCCGGTAAAATTAAAGAACAGGCCATTAAGCTTGGATTTTCAGCTTGTGGCATTGCAAGGGTTCAGCTTTTAGAGGATCATGAACCGCGCTTCATGTCATGGTTGGATGGGAATATGCATGGAGAAATGTCTTTTATGGCCAACCATTTTGAAATGCGGCTCAATCCTGCCCGTTTATTCGAAAATGCACGATCAGTCATTGTTGTATTGCAGAATTATTATCCTTCGAATCCATTGGCTGGTGATGCTGAATACCTGATTTCGCGTTATGCTTATGGCAAAGATTATCATCTTGTAATTAAAGAAAAACTCAGAAAACTGCAGACGTTTATTCAAAACGAAATAGCTCCCTGCCGATTACGGGCATTTTGTGATTCAGCACCGGTACTCGAACGAGCATGGGCAGTAAAAGCCGGATTAGGTTGGATAGGAAAAAATTCTATGTTGATCACTCCGCGAACCGGGTCGTATTTTTTCATTGGCGAAATCATTACCAGCCTCGAACTTGCTGCAGATGAACCTTATAACGGTAATTATTGCGGTGATTGCAGGCGCTGCATCGAAGCCTGCCCTACCCGGGCCATTGGAGAAAATCGCATGATTGATTCACGTAGGTGTATTTCTTACCTCACCATTGAAAAGAAAGGGAAGTTGCCTGAAGATTGCCGGGGAAGATACAGGCAATGGATTTTTGGGTGTGATATCTGTCAGGAAGTTTGTCCGTGGAATCGCTTTGCAATTCCTCAGCAGGAATCTCTTTTTAACCTACCAGACCAAATATATGATTTTAAAGCATGTGATTGGGAAAATCTTACCGGAGAAACCTTCAGTTCCCTGTTTGGAAAATCAGCACTAAAAAGGGCGAAATATGAAGGAATCATGAGGAACATAAAATTCCTTGATCATAAGGAGAGTTTAACCTGAATCTTCCAGGATTTTCTGGTTTCCTTCAACAGTCGCATGATGAATATGTATGGCAGTCCTTACAAACCGAGCCTCATCTTACAGCCTGTACTGAACTGACAAAACCAGGGCAACATGAAACTGCCCGTAGTGAAAAAAACGGTACTTATAATTAGATTTGCGTTCGGCGTCGCGCAAGCTGAAAATGGAATTATTGACCCGCAAATTCACACCGGTACGATCATTCAAAAAATAATAGATGCCTCCAATATAATTCAGGACAGTTTTCCGGAATGGTTCTGAACCGACCTCCATTTGAATACGGTCTTCATAAGTATTCATCAGGTAACCGAATGAGGGGCCAAATTCAAATGCCAGCTTGTTGGAATAAAGAAACTGATAAAGAACAGCAAGTTCCACATAATCAGTGCGCAGTAAGTATTGGTCAAAATCTTCTTTGTCATAATTGGGATTCTTTCGCGAACCTTTCTGCACGTAAGCAAGTTCCATCTGAAATGCACTCAAATCCCAGATACGAAAAGCCTTGACTGTATCTGTCACATCAGGAACAACAATCTGGGAAGCATCAATATCAGATATACGCAGATTCACATAGGCACCGCCAAAAATTCCAGCCTTGTTGAATCCACTATAAGTGTCACCATCCACCTGACTCCCGACGATTCCGGCTTTTAAACCACCGGTAAAAAGTTGTGCGCGGGTCAAATGGAACAGAAAAATTGAGAAAAAAATGACGAGTAAAAATTGTTTCATGATCAGAATTTTAGTCTTATGGCATTTGTAAGAATCATCACAGGAAAAACCAGACAATACTCCAAGTCATCCTTCATCACTTGTTATTATGCACCATAATGCCAATTGCACTATCTGGCAAGTTGTTAATGTCAATGAGGATTTACATTCCTTCACTCTTTTGAATGGCACTATCAGAAAGCGGTTGATGGCATCAACAGAATCCATATCCTCCGTCTTCCAGATTAAAAATCACGGGCTGTGGATTGTCCATGATTATTGATGCCCTTCCTAATCATGAGCAAAAACCGGTATTACTCCTATGATTTTTGTCCTTTTTCATCTTCATCGGGATTGTTCATCCCTTCCTTGAAATTTCGGATGCCTTTTCCAAGACCTTTCATCAGTTCCGGAATTTTTTTACCACCGAACAGTAACAACACGATGGCAAGGATAAGGATTATCTGCCAGGGGCCAATCACTCCCAGAAAAATCATTCCATTCATAAGAATCAGATTATTTTTCAGCAAAATTAGGAAAAAGATCGCCATAGTGAGATTTATTGCTGGAAAAGTTGGATGGAATAATTATTGGCTGAAGATAAAGCACGGATTGGCCATTTGGAAACATAAACTCCCGCTTGCCTGCACTGAATCCCGGATGGGTGTGCAGGCATGTCCAATATGGGTGGTTTGGGATGAGACCGCATCAAAAGCTCTTATTTTTTTGTTGCAGTTTGTTTGTCCTCAAGTTTCGGGATCTATCGAATCGTCGTGGGAATATACTTTTCATGCAGTAAGTTCCAACACAACAATTTTTTTTCAGATGCTTATCTGGATTAAAATCAGATGGCCATTTTGCGCTAAGTCCGCTATGGTGAAGTACTACCGCGTGCAATCCAATGCTCAGGATTCTGCAGTTCCTTGCCTTTCCATATTTCAAAATGGAGTCTGGTACGTGCTTCTTCATTATCGGTATGAATTATACCGAGTTTTTGTCTGAGTCCTATTTTCTCGCCACGCCTCACATACACCTGATCGAGGTTGGAATATACGGTAAGAAATTCCCCGTGCTTGATTATTACCACATTATTGAGGCTGGGTATGGTAAGCACATTGGTAACTTCTCCTTCAAAAACAGCCCTGGCTTCAGCACCTTCATGGGTAATAATATCTATACCGTTATTTCGTGTTTTTATCCCTTTCAGCAATGGATGAGGATGTTCGCCAAAAGTAGCACCAAGGATTCCACGCTCGGTTGGCCAGGGAAGTTTTCCTTTGTTGGCTTCAAGGTTGTCGGAAATAAGTCTTTCTTCCGGTGTAAGTGCAAAATCTCCTGTATGGATTGTTCCTGATTTTTTTGCAGCTTCACGTGCTAACCTGATTTCTTCGGCGATGATATTTTCTATGGCCTTTTGCAGGCGATTGAGAGCGCGCTCATTTTCGCGTAACCTTGCAAGGAGTTCTTTTTCTTTTTTCGAAAGACTTTGAACACTCTTGTTTTGCTTGCTTTGCTCCAGAGCAAGCTGCTGCTTTTCACGCTCATAATCCGTCCTTAAAGCTATTTTCCCGGCCCGTTGCAGTTCAAGTTGTGTAATTTTTTCAGTCAACTCAATTTCTGCAAGCCTTATTTTCTCAGCCTGAGCTTTTCTATATGCGCTGTATTGCTGAAAATATTTAATCCGTTTATATGCCTGATTAAAATCGTCGGCTGAAAAAACAAACATCAGTTTCTGGTATGAGTTTCGATGTCTGCCGGCTGCAACAATCAGACGGGCATATTCATCTTTGTATCGCTGCAATTCTCGCTGCAACAAAAGGGTACTGTCAGAGGTTTGTTTGATTTGTGCATCAAAGGTGCAGATGGTTGAATTGATGTTTTTCAATAGTTCTTCCCTTTGTTTTACCTGTTGGTTTAGCAGCATGAGCTGATTTAAGGATGTTTGCCGGGTCCGCTGGGTTTCTGCCAGCAACTTATTGGTATATTCAATTTCCTGTTCAATCCGTTGCTTATCTTTCTGCAACCTTTCCTTTTCATTTTGCTGGGGAAATACGGAGTGAGGCAGCAGCAAAGCAACAACCATCATCAAAACAGGAAACATTATGCGTCTGTGTAAAACTTGCATCTGATCAGCAAAACTTAGTTCGAAACAGGTAAATATTTTTCGGGTATGTTAAACGGGAAACTGCATGTTTCAGGTATTTCGGGACGGCTGAAAGTTATCCTGATTCTAATTTTACTTCCTTTCCCCTGTATTTGATAATGCCTTTTCACCGAAAAGAGATGGTCTCCTGATTGTACAAATCGCTGAAATTCAGCATCAATTTTTGCGTCTTTGTCTTGCAAGTCTTTGATCAGCACCCTTGTGATTCTGTAAGTTTCCGGATTGAGCCAAATTTGCTGCATTGGAATACTTTCCTGCCTGTCATCACCTTTTGCCTGCTTCCTGAGTTTGCGCCTGTGCATCACTGATAATTTGTATTCATGATTTTCTATGCTTCCTTTGAACATTGAATTATCATAGTAGCTAAGGTCATTCCCCAGAATCAGGGATTGCAGCAGGTCAAAATCAAGATACGGGTGTATCAGTTCTGCCATTTTGTTCGCATCTTCTGCCAGATAATTCGATTCCAGTCGGTTCATCCATTTGACAGAATCTGCTGTGATTATCAGTCTGCCTGCCTCCAATCCCAATGCAGGTGATAGGGTAAGCCAGATGATGCTGTCATGTTTCAATCGTAATTGTCCGTTAAAAGACAGATCCTGACGATCTTTCTGTATATCGGCCGAGAACCTGGCTGTAAAATAATCGGGTCTGATCTCTTTTCCTTTCATTTGTTCAAGCAGATAATCCGGTCCATATGTTTTTAATGGTTCTTTGATAACTTTCCGGTATGAACCGCATGAAGAGAAACCAATTGATAATACTATGAGGAAGACTGGGAATAAACAGGGGCTTACCTTATCGAAAACTTTTGGCCTCATGAATTTTTCATTTTGGGTAAACCTGCAATTTTTCGACTGACGGTATGATTGCCTCCAGAAAGAATACCATTCCATTGCCTTTATCTTGCGTTAGTGCTCTGTTCCAAGAAAATGATTCTCACCATTATTGTTGATTTCCAGTTGTGAAGGGGGAGTCTTCCTGATTTTAATCTCATTCATAAAGTACTCCGTCTTTAACCTTTTTTTGAAGCAGTTCGGTCGTTTCGCCCCCAAAATCAAGGGCTCTTTTCCAATAGCCAATGGCTTCTTCTATGTTGCCAAGCTTGTATAATACATCTCCCAAATGCTCAAGCACAGTGGCATCTTCGGAGGCACTGTTTGCAATTGATTTCTCGATCCATTTTTTTGCTTCTTCATATTTGCCCATCTGATACATGATCCATCCATAGGTATCAAGATAATGTTTGCTTTCCGGATCAAGTTCGAGTGATTTGCCTGACATTTTCTCGGCATCTTCAAGCCTTATTTTTCTGAGTGAAAGATAATAGCTGTAATTATTTAGAACATAGGGATTCTCAGGGTTTAACTTCAATGCCTGTTCAAAAGCACTGTCCGACTCTTCGAATTGCTTGTCCTTATTATAGGCATCGCCCAGATGTGTAAAAAATTCAGCTAAAAGTTCATCATCATCAACTACAAGATCTTTCCCATTGTTAAATTTTCTGATGGCTTCCTGTAAATCCTGCAACATAAAGTAAGCGAGTCCTGTAAAAAGATAAGGAAGTGGTTGGAGTGGAAATAGTTCGATCGCAGCCAACCCGTCGTTTCGCATTGCCGTGGTATCCGACAAGGCAGCATCGAGCCTGAGCAGGGTTTCCCACATAAAAAACTTACTGTTATCTATCTTCAGTGCCTGACGCAATGCATCTGATGCTTCGCTGAATTTTTCTTTTCTCATGAGCAGGTCTGCCTGCAACGAATAAGGGCGCACGTCCGAAGGATGAGCTGATGCCAGAATACCGGCAAGTTTAAGAGCCAGGTCATAATTTTCCCCTTCCAATTCCTCGTCAGAAAAATAGCTGAACAAAACCTGCAGTTTAATTTCAATGTCGAGGCTGGGTTTGGCAAAGCCCTCCATCAATTCCTGATAAGCTTTTTCTTTCTCGCCTGTCTTAAAATAATACTCAGCCAGAGTGATCTGAATATATGGGTTTTGCGGATCCAATTCCCTTATTTTTTGGAGACTTTCAATGGCTTTTGGATAATCTTCCAGGTCCAGATAGAGTTCAGAAAGCAGAGCATAGTAACGGCTTTCATCAGGATAGATTTTAATGAGTTTTTCAATTTCAGCTACCGCTTTGTCGCTTTGCCCATTCATCAGGTGAAGTTTGTGTTTCTGAATGAGGATATCTTCATTAGGGCCGGTGATTCTTTCAATCTTATCATAGATCGCAACAGCATCACCGAAGCGATTTTCTTTCATGTAAAGCATCGCTGTCTGATATAAATATTCAATGTCTTTCGGATAAAGTGCCTGCAATTTCTCAAAGATTTCAATGGCTTTTCTGTTTTGTCCTGTTTGTTCGTAGAGTGAAGCCAACAAAAGGTTGTACCATTTATTTTCAGGGTTTATTTCTGCAGCCTTTTCTGCCAATGCAAGAGCATCATTTACAGCGCCCTGCATGTGGTAAAGCCTGGCCATTTCGTACATGGATGGATCGTGGCGTGAATCCAGTTCGAGACATTCCTGGTATAAGGCAATGGCTTGCCTGAAATTCCCCAGTATTTTCTCCTTGTTCGCATCAATAAACAATGCTGTTACTTTTAAGGAATACTGCGAATCTTTTGTTTGTGTGCCAGGAGCTGTTTTGTTTTCGCCTGTTGCGCTTTTTTGGGTTGCACATGACGTAAATATGATTATGTTGGAAAACAAAATGATATAATGAATGAGTTTCATACAAGACTTCTATTTACAGATTGACTGGTTAGTGAATATATTTAAATATGGATCTTCAGAGAAACGGGAAAACACCTGTTTTGTTGGAACACTCAAATCATTAAGAAAAAATCAGGCTCTATTTTAATCCTGTGTGACCAAATCCTCCGCTTCCACGTGCGGTTTCCTCAAGTTGCCCGACTTCTTCCCAGAAAGCTCTTTCATGTTTTGAAATAATCATTTGTGCAATTCTGTCGCCGTCAGATATTGTAACAGCCTCCAAAGAAAGATTAATTACAATTACTTTTATTTCACCCCGATAGTCGCTGTCAATGGTACCCGGTGTGTTTAAAACACTTATTCCTTTTTTGATAGCCAATCCACTGCGCGGACGTACCTGTGCTTCGCAGCCATGCGGAAGCTCAATGAATAATCCGGTTGGGATCAAAGCCCGTTCAAGTGCTTTTAGAATCACTGGTTCAGAGAGAAATGCCCTCAAGTCCATGCCTGCCGAAAATGCAGTTTCATAAGACGGCAAAGGATGATGAGAATGATTGACGATCCTTACCTTCATGGGAGAATGATTTGCGCCAAAATTACTCAAATTGTGCAAACCAAAAGCTTGCTGAACCAACTGGTTTGTAATCGGTTTATAATCAATTAACTACAAAACAAAACCATGGATCGTCACTGATTGCCTTACAGGTCAGGCAATGTAAGACCGGTCTCTTTAACCCAACCTGTGCTTAAAGTATTTTTGCCTGATTTGGCTTACCGGGTACCATGTGGTGGGTAGTCCAATTCCGAGAACGAGGAAAAAAACGTAAATAAAATCAGTAAATTGAAGTTCGACGGGATAGGCATCAATGAGAAAGGAACCTCCACCAGCATGAAGAGGAACAACGTTAAAATAAATCTGAATCAGACAAACCACTGCTCCAAGAATCATCCCCAAAATGGCGCCTGAAAATGAAATCAGCATGCCTTCAGTAAAAAATATGCGCCTGATCAGTTTGTCATCCGCGCCAAGGCCGTGCAGCACAGCAATATCTTTCTTTTTGTCAAGTATCAGCATAGATAAGGTGCCGATAATATTAAACGTGGCAATGAAAAGAATGAAGCCCAGAATGAGAAAAATAGCCAGTTTTTCTGATTTCATGATCTTGTAGAGAAGTTCCTGTTGCTCGTAGCGGTCTTTGACAAGAAAGTTTTGGCCTGTAATTACTTTGATTTCTTCCTTGATCTTTTCCACTTTGGCATTGCCCTGTAATCCGATCTCTATAGCTGTCACTTCCGTATCGTAACCAAAAAGATTCCTTGCAAACCGAACCGGAACGAGTACATACCTGCTGTCGAAATCCTGCTGTATGGAAAATATCCCTGAAGGGAAAATAGTTCTGAATGTGAATGCCTGCTCCGGGAGGGTTCCTATAAATCCGCTTCGCCTGGGAGCATAAACCATGATGGGTGTTACATAATCGTTCAGGTTGGCATTTAATACTTCAGCCACACCATAACCAAGCACCATATAATTTAATTCACCGTTTTGAAGTAAGAGGCTGCCATGAACAACCATCGTGTCCAGTCCGCTCAATGAATCAAAATCCTCTCCGACACCTTTTACCACCACCAGCGCCTGACGGTTCTGATATTTAAGGAGGGCTGTTTCTTCCAGTATTTCCGTATAACGAACAACTCCCGGGATTTCTTTAATCTTTTTTTCCTGCACCTGGTCAGGTAAAAAAGTCTTGCCTGACGCCAATGTGATTTTCAAATCCGGATCAAAACTGTTGAAAAGTGATTTCACTAATGTTTCAAATCCATTGAACACGGATAGTACAATGATCAGTGCCATGGTTCCGACCGTTACTCCTGCCACCGATATCACTGAAATGATATTGATGATATGATGGCTTTTTTTCGATACCAGGTAACGTTTTGCTATAAACAGAGAAAGATTCATGAATTATGGTGAAGTATAATCATACATGTCCAAAAGTTCAATTGTAAAATCGTGTATAACAATTCGTTATCTGGTTGTGCTCATAAAAACACATAAATGCAAATAGTGAACCTGCAAATTACAATTTATTTCCATGCTTTAACAATGAGGCCTGTTCCACTTTTATGTGGCAGTTGAACGTCAGCGAAGTTCAGCACCATACAGAAAGGGAAAACCAGCACGTAATAAAACGGCAGAATGAGAAAAAAAATCTTTGACAGCCCAAGCATTTTGATGGGGTATTTCATGGAGAGTTTCCATGAAAGCTTCCCGGGGGCTCCGTACTGATATCTGGCCATAATTTTTCGGAATCCTGCACCAGCAAGTTTCTCCTGAATTTCTGTTTTGCTGTAGCCATCCCTTACGTGCTCTTCTATAAATGAAGTCTGATGATCGTCATGCACATCTGACCCCCCCTGGTCGGAAGGTGTGGAAATCAGCAACATACCATCGGTTTTCAGAGATTCGCAAAAATTCCTGAACACAGCGTTATCATCTTGAATGTGTTCCATTACATCCACTGAAATGATCAGGTCGAAAGTGTTGGTTTGACGGTATTTTGTGAGATCGGCAGTTTCAAAAACGACATGGGACTTCCCTGCCTTTGAGAAAAAAACAGTACAGTCGTCCACCTGTTCCTGCTTAACATCTACGCTGGTAATTTTCCAATGAGGGAATTTTCCTGCCAACCAGTAAGAATACTGCCCGAAGCCGGAGCCGGCATCCAGGGCATGCAGAGAAGAAGACCGATTACATGTCCATTTTTTTAGTTCATGTTTTACATGCCAGGTTCTCAGTAACAGCAAATCGAGGAGGCGATAAAACAAAACCCGTGCGAACACCTTGCTCCCAACCACATTGCCGAGTGTTTTCTTTATCGGATCGTAAAGCATGATGATTATGTAAAGTATTTACAATTAATCATTTAACAACTCATCAATGTGATCAATGTAGTCAAGGGAATCGTCCATGTAAAAATGTAATTCAGGAATTATCCGCACCTGGTTTTTAATCCTGTTGCCAAGAGCATGTCTGATTTCCCTGACTTGCGCAGATATTTTTACAAGCAGTGCTTCCTTATCAATGATTCCGAAAATACTCAGATACACCTTTGCAGAAGAAAGATCCCGGCTAATACGTACTTTTGTTACGGTAACCATTGCACCTTCAAGCAGATGGCGAAATTCTCTGATAAAAATATCTCCCAGGTCACGCTGGAGCAGCCGTGCTACCTTGCTCTGTCGTACAGTTTCCATGGTGCAAAGGTACAATTAATTTGGTGCTGGCATCTTTCCGGATCATTTTTGGGATTCAATACACATTACTATTATTCGTATTTTTGTAATCCTCCGGCAAATGCCCGAACAACTTCATTCGTACATCTTATGGAACAGCTAAAACAAAAAGTTCTTGCTCTTTCCCGGGTTATCTTTCCTGAAGTAGTCAGATTTCGCAGATATTTTCATACCTATCCGGAGTTGTCTATGCAGGAATTTAAAACATCTGCATTCATTATCAGGCAATTGGAGCGTACAGGTATTTCTTACAGGAGTGGGATTGCCAAAACAGGTATCGTTGCAACAATTGAAGGCAAAAATCCGGATAAAAAACTGGTGGCATTGCGTGCTGACATGGATGCATTACCCATTACAGAAACGAATGAACATCCTTATACATCAAAAAATAAAGGCGTTATGCATGCCTGCGGACACGATGTACACATGGCTTCTCTTCTTGGAACTGCCATGATCTTGTACCAGCTAAAAGAAGCCTGGGAAGGAACCGTGAGGCTAATTTTTCAGCCGTCAGAAGAAACCTATCCCGGAGGAGCCTCACTGATGATACAGGAAGGAGTTCTCGATAATCCACGTCCTGCCTGCATCTTCGGACAGCATGTATTTCCGGGTCTTGATGCAGGTAAAGCAGGGTTCAGGGCAGGTGCTTCTATGGCTTCCACCGATGAAATTTACATTACTATAAAGGGAAAAGGAGGGCACGGCGCAACACCTGAGTTGAATATTGACCCGGTAGTGGCCGCTGCAAATGTCTTGGTTGCCTTACAACAGGTTGTCAGCCGAAAAGCTCCTCCATCTGTTCCAACAGTGCTGTCGTTCGGGCGTTTCATGGCCGATGGGAAGGTAAATATAATACCTGATGAAGCAAGGCTGGAAGGAACCATCAGAACATATGATGAAAGCTGGAGAACGAAGGCACATCTGATAATTACTGAAATAGCAGTAAAAACCGCTGAAGCACATGGCGCGGTTGCAGAAGTTCAAATCGCACATGGTTACCCCAGCCTTGTAAATGACAAATCACTGACTGAAAGGGCAGTAAAGCATGCAACAGAGCTGTTGGGAGAAGATAGGGTAATTGAAATATCACCACGAATGACTGCCGAAGATTTTGCATTTTATTCCCATATCGTACCGGCATGTTTTTATCGTTTGGGTATCCGGAATTTTGAAAAAGGTATCATCGCCAATCTCCATACTTCCGGTTTTGAAGTGGATGAACAATCCTTACTCACCGGTCCTGCCCTTATGGCATGGCTGACTATCAGGGAGTTGCATCAGTAATTGATAGTATAGCAGTCATAAATTTATCAAGGTATCTGCATTTTCTAAAAATAGTACTTTATAGCCAACAAATTCATCTGTTTTAGAACAAAAAGCTGATACTAAATATCTTCAGGTATTAACAAAGTATTCCGGCTCTTATCAAAGAAGCCGGAATATCCTCATGAAGTATCAGAAATTATTAACCGGATTGTAACGGATATTATTCCTCTATCTTCCTTTTAAAAATCAAACGGGTGATATAAATGCCCTTTCCGTCCTTTTCTCCGGCATCGCTTTCAACCCCGCTTAAAGCAAAAGTGAGATCCCAACCCTGCCCTGCAATTTCCATGATCTTTGATGTGATAATGGCATCGTTTGAGGCAATGTTCTGGAAATTAATCCCTACTCCGCTATAGAAATTCAAAAGAGTGGTTTCTTCAAACTGCTGTATTTTGGCATCGCTTCTGTTAACGGAATTTTGTTTACTTGTTTTCCCATCAGTTCTCTCTGTCGTCAGATCTCCTGCACTGATTTCCTGTTTGTTTTCAATGATTCTTGATCTTCCAATTCCCATAGGGACAATGGATTCGATAATCGTTACGATTTTGTACTCATAGTTCTGTGCAAATGTCGCAAGCGACATTACAAATACTGATACACCTAAAATTAACTTTTTCATTGCGTTGTAGTTTAATTGTTACTAATTTAATCTGATTTATTCATAGAATGTCTGATTATGGGCTAATGCCCATGGTTCCCTCACACCCTGTATTTTCCCCGACCTAAAGGTCGGGATTGCGTAAAAACTTAATTAACATTATCTTACATATGTTTGTGACCTATTCAGGATAATTGACTGGTTTTAATTATTTTATCTTATTTCATTGTACCCTGACTATCTTCCCGCTGCCAAAAACAGATGTATGAACAACCTGAGGATTTCCCATAAAGCAAACACTTCCACTGCCATGGATTGACGCACTTAATATTCCTGTCACTAAAATGTTTGCTCGTCCTGATCCAAACACATTAATACCGGCTTCTTCAGAAAGCAATCCCCAGGCATTACAATTTCCTGAACCATTAATAGTTAAACGCTGATAGAGTGTGGCCCCCTGCAGATTAATACTGCCGGAACCGTTGATGCGAGAAAGCAAACTCTCAGCAGAAATCCCATTTAAGGTTATCGAGCCTGAACCAAAAATATCAAGACTCAGATCATCCGTTGCCAGAGGAGTCTGGTTAACTATTTCAGCACTTCCGAAGGATGAAATGTGGTTCAGTTCCGGAACAGTGATATATATTTCCAATCGCTCATGTGCCCACACATTAACATCATAGCTGATGATAAGGATATTGTTTATAACCCTGACCCGCAGAATGTCAAGAATGTTTTGTTGACCGGTAATCAGTATTGAGGTGTAAGGAGACTGTGAGATCGTTACACTGGCATCTACATCTGTCTGAATACCATTGAAGTTACTCACCTGCCGGGTTTCGGTTAACATAGGACCATAACCCCTGATCCCTGATTCCGGTTCCCATTTCTGGCATCCGTTAAAAAACAGGGCTACAAGAACAACGACGATTGGAAATAATACTCTGCCTGACTTCATGATACAAATTTTAATAGTTCAAAATCGGTTCATTGTGGCAAAATTAATCTGGTACCCAGCACTGTTAAACAAAAGGTTTCTGAACGCCGGATATAGCGTGGTGAATGGGCTGAAATTCAACACGAAGGATGGTTGCAATGTTTTCCGATCAGGTGACCGAACGTTGGAATCATAAAAAAGCCCGGGATATTAAACAGGGCTTTTGCAATTTCTTGATCAGGATTATCTGTCAAACAATTTTGACCATTCATATTTCTTTCGGTTCCGCCAGTCACCCTTATGGTAAAGATAGCTGACAATCACAGGCAACACTGATGTGGCTTCAGCGTATACCATTTGTTCAAACACGGTATCCACTTTCCCCCACGATGAGGCTTCCTTCAGGGTAGAGCTTGAACATGCACCATCGCGTGCATCGGCTACGGTAATCTGAACCGCGTACTTATGCATAGGGACATCTTTTCCGAGAATTTCAGCACATATCACAGTATCCTGCACAAAGTTTTTAGGGACCCCTCCGCCAATCATAAAAAGCCCTGTGGTGGCAGCTTCCATTTTGATTTTGGTCAGTTCAAGGAAATCGGCAACTGAATCAATGGACAGGTGACGGGCTGGATTCTCCCATTGATGCTTTACAAGGCCAAATCCCGCACTGCTGTCTGAAAATGCAGGGCAAAAAATGGGTACGTTGTGCTCAAAGGCAACCTGAATTAAAGAATCTTTTTTCACAGCCTTTTCCGGATTATTCACTAACCAGCGACCCATTTCACGAATAAATTCGCGAGAAGAATATGGCCTTGTCTCAAGCTGACCTGCAATTTCACATACGGCATGATCACAGGCCTGCAATTCTTCCTCATCAATCAGGGTGTCGTATATCCGGTCAATGTAAAGATCACGTAAGACTTTGTCGTCAAGGTCAGGACGACCTTTATAATGTTTAAATCCCAATGCTTCAAAAAAATCCATATCAACAATGCTGGCACCGGTGGCAACCACAGCATCTATCATATTGTTCCGGATCATATCCACATAAACCTGCATACAACCTCCTGCGCTGGTGCTTCCTGCAAGTGTCAGGATAATTGAGCAATCCTTATCATTGATCATCAAATCGAAAATATCGGCAGCATTGGCTGTATCGCGAGAAGTAAATGACATTTCCCGCATGGCATTGATCAATGGTGTGGAATCAAAGCTTTTGACGTCAATGTGTTTAATGGTATCTTTCAGCAGATCAGATTTTTTCATTTTATTTCAGATAATTGATTATATATAAAAAGAATTATTTCCCATGTTTTGGTATCTGGTCAATAAATTTATACGTCAGCAGTTTATAAATAAGTTTGGAAGCAAGTAAGTCAGACGCTTTTGCAGCAGGATTGGGGCAGAGTTCCACCACATCAAAACCGACAATATTTGATCTTTCGCTTATTCTTCGTAAAATCTCAATGGTCTGAAACCAATGCAATCCTCCCGGTTCGGGAGTGCCCGTGGATGGCATAATGGCAGGATCTAATGAGTCAAGATCGAATGTGATGTAAACATTGTTACTTAACACACTGAGCATATCGTATTTCCAGGTTTCTCCGTCATTGATATCCCGGGCATAGAAAATGCGCCCAGGTTCAACAACGAAGCTCTCTTCCACACTCATGCTTCTGATACCTATCTGAACAATGGGTGCAAATTCTCTCGCCCTTGCCATTACACACGCATGGTTGTATTTTGAGCCTAAGTATTCATCGCGCAGATCGGCGTGAGCATCAATCTGAACTATTGTCAGATCACTGTATTTCTCGGCATGAGCCTGTATGGCACCAATACTGACTGAGTGTTCGCCTCCAAGAGTGACAATGAATTTATTTTTTGCAAGGTATTTTTTTACTTCCCTGAAAACAGCTTTCGCCATAGCTTCCGGACTCTCATTTTCCAGCACTGGCTCTGCTGTATGAATACCAAGGAAATGTACCTCGCTGTCAGTTTCTATATCATATATTTCCATATTGCCGGAAGCTTCAAGAATGGCATTTGGGCCTCTGTCGGCACCTTTTACCCATGTGCTCGTACCATCGTAAGGAACAGGCAGGATCACAATCTTTGATGATCCCAGGGCAGAATAGTTATCAGGTAAATCTCCAAAATTCATAGCAATAAAGGTTTTAGTTTACACTGCAAAAAAACTTACTCATTATATTATGGGTAAGAGTATCAAATCAACCGGTAAAAGTATTAAATTATAAGATCAATAACCTAAGATTTTAAGCATTGATTTATAGCTTTGCTCCTTGCCGAATAATTTAGTAGTATATTCCCCTTCTTCGTCTACATCAATAATAATATGCTTTGGCGCTGGTATAAGGCAATGCTGAACTCCACCATAACCGCCAATGGATTCCTGGTAAGCACCCGTATGAAACAATCCGATGTATTGTGTGTCCCCGTTCATGATTTTAGGGAGGAATATGGCATTGGCATGTGCTTCTGAATTATAATAATCCTGGCTGTCGCAGGTCAATCCACCAAGAAAAACGCGCTCATATTCTTTATCCCAGTTATTAATGGCAAGCAAGATGAATCGCTGATGTGCTGCCCAGGTATCGGGCAATGTTGTCATAAATGAGCTGTCAATCATATTCCACACCTCACGGTCATTCTGGCGTTTTTGATCAATAATAGAGTATAGTACTGCGCCACTTTCACCTACTGTAAACGAACCAAATTCGGTGAAAAGATCTGGTTCGGGAACTCCATTTCGCTCACATGCGGTTTTTATCTGCGATACAATTTCCTCCGCCATATATTCATAATCAAAAGTAAACGACAGGGAATTTTTGATAGGGAATCCGCCGCCAATATTGAGAGAATTCAGTTCAGGACATATTTTTTTCAGGTCGCAATACACGTTTACGCATTTCTGAAGTTCATTCCAGTAATAGGCATTATCGCGGATACCAGTGTTGATAAAGAAATGCAACATTTTCAGCTCAAACTTTGGATTGTTTTTGATTTTGGCTTCGTAAAAAGGAATGATATCGTTGTACCTCACACCCAATCTTGAGGTGTAAAACTCAAATCTGGGCTCTTCTTCGGCTGCAATCCTGATTCCCAGCTTGCAATTTTTCGTCATTCCCTGGTCATAATTGTCAATTTCAGCAAGATTATCAATAATTGGTATGGTATTCACAAAACCGTTTTCCACCAGGTTAATAATGTTCTCAATATATTGCGGTCGTTTGAAGCCATTGCAGATGATGTAATTATCTTTTGGAAATTTCCCTTCTTCAACCAGTTGCTCAATGATGTTTATGTCAAAAGCCGATGAGGTTTCGATATGAGCATCATTCTTCAAAGCCTCTTCCAGTACGAATGAAAAATGCGAACTTTTAGTGCAGTAGCAGAAATGATACTCTCCCTCGTAATCTGCTTTAGCGATGGCTACATTGAACAGACGCTTGGCTTTCTGAATCTGCTTGCTGATTTTGGGAAGATAGGTTAGTTTAACCGGAGTCCCATACTGTTTTATGACATCCATCATAGGTATATCATTGAAATATAATTCATCATCTACCACCCTGAATTCTTCGGTGGGAAAATCGAAGGTCTGATCAATCAGATCAATATACTTGTTCTTCATGTGTATCTAAATTAAATACATAATCAATAATTTTTTGAGATGGTGCAATTATATCCGGATCATGCAACCAATTCAATACACGTACCTGTGGTTTTCAGGTTATGGCCTGCAAAATTACCACAATCAAAGTAACCATACCTGAAAATGCAGCATAATTTGACAGTCGTAGAAACAAAATAATAAATCCTGGTCAAATTACCACATTGATAATTCTTCCCTGCACAACAATGATTTTACGTGGTGTTTTATTTTCAAGCCATTTTTCTGATTCTTTGGCTGAAAGTACTGCATTTTCAATTTCAGAAACAGGCATCTCAAGTGGCAATTCGATCTTGAAACGCATTTTTCCGTTGAAGGAAACCGGATATTCAAAAGTGTTTTCTACAAGGTACTTTTCGTCATACCTGGGAAAAACCGCATGAAATACACTCTCTTTATTTCCCAGAATTTGCCATAATTCTTCCGCCAGATGAGGTGCATAAGGTGAGATAAGTATTACAAGGTCCTGAAGTATGGCTTTTTTATTACATTTTTGCTCAGCCAGGTCGTTTACACATATCATGAAAGTGCTCACAGCAGTATTGAAAGAAAAGCGCTCGATGTCTTCTCGTACTTTCTTTATTGTACGGTGCAGAATTTTTAATTCCTGAATAGTGGGTTCATCATTGCTTATGCAGAATCTGTTTTCATGACCATGATACAGGCGCCAAAGTTTGCGCATAAATCGGAATACTCCTTCAATCCCGCTGGTATCCCATGGTTTAGACTGTTCAAGGGGACCTAAAAACATTTCATAAAGCCGAAGGGTATCCGCACCATATTTGTCAATCAGTTCATCTGGATTGACAACATTATATTTTGATTTCGACATCTTTTCAACTTCCCATCCGCAGATATATTTGCCATTTTCAAGTATAAACTCAGCATCGGAAAATTCGGGTCGCCATTTACGAAAAGCCTCAATATCAAGAACATCATTCTCTACAAGATTAACTTCAACATGCATAGGTATAACATCTTGATCGTTTTTCAGGCCATAGGAAATAAAAGTTCCGGAATCTTTTAACTTGTAAACAAAATTCGATCGCCCCTGGATCATGCCCTGATTGATCAGTTTCTGGAAAGGTTCTTCTTTGCATACCATTCCGAGATCAAAAAGAAATTTATTCCAAAACCTGGCATAGATCAGATGGCCGGTTGCATGTTCCGCTCCACCTATATAAAGATCAACATTTTGCCAGTATTCATTGGCTTCTTTCGAGAAGTAAGCATGATCGTTCCAGGGATCCATATAGCGCAGGTAATAGGCACTTGATCCTGCAAATCCGGGCATTGTGTTTGTTTCCAACTGAAAGCCCTCACTGGTAATCCAGTTTTTGGCACGTGCCAGCGGTGGTTCACCGGTTTCAGTTGGTAGGTAGGCATCTATTTCAGGAAGTTCAAGAGGCAAGGATTCTTCAGGTAAGGTATAGGGAAGGCCATCTTTGTAATATACCGGAAAAGGCTCTCCCCAGTAACGTTGACGGCTGAAAATAGCATCTCGCAGACGGTAATTGACTGTTCTATGACCAATGCTTTCATTTTCTATTCTTTCAATGGTTTTCCTGATACCTTCCTGAACGGTTAAACCTGTGATGAAGCTTGAATTGATCATTATGCCATCTTTTGAATCATACGATTCTTCCCATGATGATGGATCCGAAGGAACTTCGTCAATACGACAAACAACCTGGATGACAGGAAGATTAAAATGTCTTGCGAAAGCAAAGTCACGGCTGTCATGGCCTGGAACCGCCATAATCGCCCCTGTTCCATATCCCATTAACACATAATCGGCAATCCATACAGGAATTTTTTCATGGTTGAGTGGATTTAAAGCAAAAGCGCCCGAAAACACTCCACTGACTGTTTTTACTTCGGCCATACGTTCCCTGTCACTCCGGTTCCTCGCCTCATACACATAGGCATCCACAGCCTCTGTCTGACCGCTTGTTTTAATCTGTTCCACAAGTTCATGTTCCGGCGCCAGAACCATGTAGGTAGCACCAAAAATCGTATCCGGACGTGTGGTAAAAACCTCTATTTCGAGTGAATCTCCTTTATTACTTATGACTGGAAATTTCACAACTGCACCTTCTGAACGTCCAATCCAGTTTCGCTGAATTTCTTTCAATGACTCCGGCCATTCAATTTGTTCCAGCCCATCATACAGGCGTTGAGCATAGGCAGTGATACGCAACTGCCACTGGCGCATCATTTTGCGTTCAACTTTACAGCCACCACGAATCGAATAACCATTACTTACCTCGTCGTTGGCCAATACCGTACCCAGATCAGGGCACCAGTTAACCATCGTTTCAGCCAAATAGGCAAGCCGGTAATTCATCAAAATATACTGACGGGCATTTTCTGTCATATTTAACCATTCGCTGGCTGAGAAAGTGCTTTTTTCGGAAGTAGCAGCCTTGATTCCGGCATTCCCATGGCTCTCAAATGCAGCAATAAGTGTTTCAACAGGCTCTGCTTTATCAGTTTCTATATTATACCAGGAATGAAAAAGTTTGATAAAAGTCCATTGTGTCCACTTGTAGTATTTTGGATCACAGGTTTGAACTTCACGCCGCCAATCGTAGCAGAAACCAATTTTTTCAAGCTGCTCTTTATATCGCCGAATATTTTTTTCTGTTGTGATTGCCGGATGTTGACCGGTTTGAATAGCGTATTGCTCGGCAGGTAATCCAAAAGCATCAAATCCCATGGGATGAAGCACATTAAACCCGTTCAGATGCTTGTACCTTGAAAAGATATCGGAAGCAATATATCCCAATGGGTGCCCGACGTGCAGTCCTGCACCGGAAGGGTAAGGAAACATATCAAGGACGTAAAATTTAGGTTTCTTATGATCTATGTCAACTCTGTAAGTTTCTTCAATCTTCCAGTATTGCTGCCATTTCTTTTCTATTTCATTAAAATTATAATCCATTTTGCCAAACTGTGATTAAATGATTAAATGCCGCTATTAAAGACCGGTGGGCGCAAAAGTAGAAAAATTCAGGGAAGGAGAAATCCGGATAATGGTTTATCCATTAGTAAGATGCTGTTGCTTATTTTCTCAGGCAAAAGTTCCTGATTGCATAATTCTGAAATTATGCTTTCTCCCGGTCCGTATAGTAATTCATGTTAGGAGTCAACAACAATAGGCTATCAGACCTGTGAACCGACTTTTTTGTAATTTCGCCAGCTTAAGTTTTGTTATGATAAAGCAGGAAGACAAGCATATAAGACGAAAACTCAAATCATCGTATTTAACCACTATTATCAGTATCAGCCTTGTTCTTTTTATGTTGGGGCTGGCAGGAATGGCTTTGCTGCATGGCCGGCGATTATCCGTGCTGATCAGAGAAAATATTGGATTTTCCATCATCATTAAAAGTAATGTAAATGAAAATATCATTCTCGACCTGCAACAACATCTTGAAAAACAACCCTATGTCAAAATCACGGAATATATTCCACGCGAAAAAGCAGCCATCGAGCTAAAAGAATCTCTAGGTGAAGATTTTATTTCGTTCATCGGATTTAATCCCCTTTTACCAAGTATTGATGTAAAGCTAAAAGCTGAATACACCACCAATGAGAGCATGGTGCAGATTGAGAAACAATTGCTTTCAAATACAATTGTTGAAGAAGTGCTTTATCAGAAATCGCTGGTACATTTGGTAAATGAAAATATTCGTCGTATCAGCCTTGTAATGATAGCATTCAGTCTTTTGCTTTTACTGATCGCTATTGCCCTGATCAACAATACTATAAGGTTGGCTGTTTACTCAAAGAGGTTTCTTATCAGAAGTATGCAGTTGGTAGGTGCCAACCAGGGTTTTATTCAAAAGCCATTCATCTATCAGGGAATTATACATGGTATATACAGTGCCATTATTGCATTAATCCTGCTGGCAGGAGTAATTTATCTTTCCCGCGAAGAGATGCCAGAACTTGCAGATATACAGGATATTGGTATGTTTGTCATCCTTTCAGGTTCAGTTATTGTACTTGGCGTGCTACTTTCATTTATTTCTACTTACTTTGCAGTCGGAAAGTACCTGCGATCCAGCCTGGACGATTTATATCAATAATAATTCAGAATTTTTACCATGAACGCTAAAGAAAAGTCCGGAACCACTAAAACAATTCCAAAAGCAGCGCCAAAAGCAAGGCCTGATTTTCTTTTTGGTAAGTCAAACTACCTGCTCGTGATCCTCGGCCTGATTTTTATCGCCTTTGGATTTATGCTGATGTCGGGAGGCGGTTCAGACGATCCTGCTGTTTTTGATCAGTCTGTTTTCAGTTTTCGCAGGATTACCCTCGCTCCCATACTTGTGTTGATCGGATACATTATTGAAGTGTATGCAATCATGAAGAAACCTGCTGAAAGTAATCCTGTTGAGTAAATGAACTGGATCGAAGCACTTATTCTTGGACTCATTCAGGGTCTTACTGAATTTTTACCTGTAAGCAGCAGCGGCCATATCGAACTGGGTAAAGTTATTCTTGG
>CAYQRU010000041.1:0-23354 GCA_964419945.1 uncultured Bacteroidales bacterium
TTTCATAACCAAGCGATAAAAAAAAGGCCGCCTCAGTTTTGAGACAGCCTCTTTTATGTTTGCGATACTGCTATTACAACAAGCTAATTTCATACATGAGAGCCTGATTGTAACATCAGTTCGGTATAGTATTTATAAAAATAAGGTACTGTTTCTATTCCTTTGTAAAATATTTCAACATGAAAGTTTTCGTTTGGAGAATGGATGGCGTCCGACTCCAGCCCAAAACCCATCAGTATGGATTTTATGCCCAGAATTTGTTCAAATGAAGAGATAATAGGGATACTGCCTCCGCTGCGAACCGGCACAGGCTTTCTGCCAAATGTGGCTTCATAGGCTTGACTTGCAGCCAGGTAAGCCGGATTTGTTGTTGGAGAAACATAACCCTGTCCGCCATGATGAACTTTCACTTCAACTGTTACATAAGGTGGTGCGATAGATTTAAAATGTTTAACAAATAACTCGCTGATTTTGTGATGATCCTGATTAGGGACCAGACGCATGGAAATTTTTGCAAACGCTTTTGATGGCAACACAGTTTTGGCACCTTCACCAATATATCCACCCCAGATTCCGTTAACATCAAGGGTGGGACGAATGCCTGTACGCTCCATGGTAGTGTATCCCTTT
Source organism: uncultured Bacteroidales bacterium (assembly GCA_964419945.1). Lineage (GTDB taxonomy): Bacteria > Bacteroidota > Bacteroidia > Bacteroidales > JAAYJT01 > JAAYJT01. The sequence continues at coordinate 631 of CAYQRU010000041.1, forward strand.
TCTCCCCAGACTTCCCTGATTTTAAGAGCTATCTTGTATTCTTCCAGATTAAATGGTGCTTTGGCCATTTCAGCTCTTTCTTCATCACTGACAAATTCTACTTCATCATAAAAACCAGGAATCGTGATCCGATTATCCTCATCATGCAGCGAGGCAATCATTTTTGCAAGTATATTTGCAGGATTAGCCACAGCACCACCGAACAATCCCGAATGCAGATCATGATCCGGGCCCGTTATTTCAACTTCAACGTATGACAAACCCCGCAACCCGACAGTGACAGAAGGAATGTCTTTAGCAATCATGCTTGTATCTGAAACCAGAATGATATCGGCTGTTAACATTTCTTTATGATCCTTACAAAATTTGCCAAGGTTCGATGAGCCAATTTCTTCCTCGCCCTCAATCATGAATTTCACATTACAAGGCAATGAATTGGTTTTAACCATGGCCTCGAACGCTTTTGCATGAATAAAACCCTGTCCTTTATCATCGTTGGCGCCACGGGCATAAATTTTCCCATCACGAATCTGGGGATCAAAAGGTGGAGTTATCCACTTTTCAATCGGATCTACGGGCATGACGTCATAATGGGCGTAAACCAGCACTGTAGGTAATTTTGAATCAATAATTTTTTCACCATAAACAACAGGATTGCCTGGTGTTTGGTAGATTTCAGCTCTGTCGGCACCAGCTTTCAGAATAGCATTCTTCCAGAATTCTGCTGCCCGCTGCATATCAGGTCTGTGGTCGGCAATGGAACTGATGGAAGGAATCCTGATCAGGTCGAACAATTCATCGAGGAATCGCTCTTTATTATTTTTAATGTAGTCTTGGACCATGTTCATTTGAAATGGATTGAATTGATTGTTAATTTAAAATTTGGCAGCACAAAACTAATCATTTTTTTCAAACGCGGAGTATAAATCAAAAACAGATGAAAGTACATTGAAAAACAGCGAATTATATATCAACCAATCCAATTCATTTCAATTTATTCAACTTTGACTGAAAGTCGACGAATGCAGACTTCTGATTCAGAAAATCAAATGACTACTTTTGCAGGGATATATTCCTGATAATGTTGAAATAAGTGTATATGAAAAAGATTCGCGTTGCCATCAATGGATTTGGGAGAATCGGCAGGGTTACAAGTCGTGTTATGTTGAATAGCAATCTAATGGAACTTGTTGCAATTAATGATCTTGCCTGTGCTGAAAATCTGGCCCATTTACTTAAATATGATTCTGTTCATGGACTTTTTCCCGGTAGCATTCAGACGAAGGGTGACAATATTGTTATCAATGGCAATACTATTGTGGTATTTTGTGAATCAGAACCTCTTAAAATTCCCTGGCAAAGTCTCAATATAGATGTGGTGATTGAATCAACCGGAAACTTCACAAATCTTTACGACGCGATGAAGCATGTGAAAGCCGGAGCCAAAAAAGTAATCATTTCAGCTCCCGCAAAGAACGAATCAGAAGATGTTAAATATGTTGTGTTGGGTATCAATGATCATATTATCAAAAAAGAGGATGTTGTTTTGTCAAATGCTTCATGTACAACAAATTGTGTTGCACCTCTTATTCAAATCATTGATGAACTCTGGGGGATTGAGGAAGGCTTTATCACCACCGTTCATAGCTATACGAGGGATCAGAACCTGATAGATGCTCCTCATAAAGATTGGCGCCGTGGGAGAGCTGCCGCTTATTCAATAATACCTACAACAACAGGAGCTGCAAAAGCTGCTACAAAAATATTCCCTCATCTGAAAAATAGACTTGGTGGAGCTGGTATCAGGGTTCCTGTACCGGATGGCTCACTGACTGATTTTACCTGCACAGTTAAAAAGTCAACCAGCATTACCGAAATCAATTCGGCATTTCGAAAAGCTGCTGAAGGACGTTTTGCAAAGATTCTTGAATATACCGAAGATCCGATTGTTTCGGTTGATATAATTGGAAATTTGCACTCTGCGGTTTTTGATGCAGGCCTTACTGCCGTGCTTGGTGATAAAAATAAACTGGTTAAAGTAGTGGCCTGGTACGATAATGAAATGGGATATGCTGGTCGTCTGGTTGAACTTGTACAAAAGATGTTTTAATTATGCTCCTATTTTTTAGAGTGATAATAAAGTAGTTCCAGATCAATATTTTCTCTTTTGAAACAAAAAAAGAATAATTATTATTAAAATATAGAATATCAGACTTTTATCTTTGTTTATCCAATAATAATATCATTACAGGAATCTTACAGACCGGTAATACCATAAAAGCAATTTTCAAGTTTATATAAATTAAGCTCAAAGAATATGAAAACAGAAAGCGGATTCACCCTGATGAATCCTGATGAATTTATAAAATGGATTGAAAATCACGAAGTTAATCGTATAATTAATGTGATCCAAAACCATCATACTTACATTCCTTCATATCAGCATTTTAATGGAAAAAATCATTTTGAACGACTCAAAGCTATGCGCGATTATCATGTGATCGTCAATGGATGGAAAGATATTGCTCAGAATCTGACAACATTCCCTGATGGAACTATTGCAACTGGCAGGCCTCTTCAGGATATTCCGGCAGGAATTAAAAATCAAAACACCCAGGGTATCTGTATCGAACATTTTGGCAACTTTGATCAGGGTAATGACAAAATGACCACCAAACAAGAAGAAACAATAATACTTGTGAATGCAGTACTATGTAAGAAATTTGGCCTTACCCCATCCATTGAAACTATTGTTTATCATCACTGGTTTAATTTGATTACTGGACAACGGACCGGAGGAGGTGCAAATACCAAGTCCTGTCCGGGTACTGCATTTTTTGGCGGAAACTCAGAAGATGCTGCGAATAAAATTTTCATACCCTTGATTATTAATAAACTAAAGGAAATATCGGTCAATGTATCTGGTGAAAATACACCTGTAAAGTATTATTACCATGTTACAGCAGGTAATCTGAATGTGCGGATCGGACCAGGTAAAAATTATCTAAGCGCCGGTACCATTTCCAACGGATCCATAGTTCCAGTATATGATAGTTATCGTTCATGGCTTAAGATTGATAAATCTGGTAAATGGGTATCGCGGAATTTTGGATGGCTTCTGGGAGAAGCAAGTGTTAATGCACAGATGCTAAATATCAGATCCGGACCAGGAACTGCTTACCCGATAACCGGAACATTGAAAAAAGAAGACAGGATTTTTATTTATGCCACTGAACATAAATGGTCAAGAATTTCGGTAAATGAACAATGGATTCATAATGACTACATTACTGTTAATTTACAAGTCCCCGGATAATAGGCCTATGAACCTGAATCAATCCTGGATCACAACCACCCAATACAAATAATCTGGTAAGACTTTATTAATCATTATTCTAAGATCAGTCCTCTGTTGTTAATGGCACCACTTAAGATCCCAGATTTTCATTTCCAGGGATTATGCATCTGAAAATCCTTAAAACATGTTAACAGAAAGCCTCTGAAATTAAATAATCTTGGATTTTAAGCTATTTTTGCAACATATTCGTTCAATTGTTAAGATCTGCAATTCATTTAAGCAAAAATATTAAGGTACTGGCATGGATGTTTTATCAATCAAGCAACGCTTCGGAATAATTGGAAACTCACCTTTTCTCGACAGGGCCATTGATATTGCTAGGCAGGTTGCCCCTACTGATATTTCAGTGCTTGTAAGCGGCGAGAGTGGTGTGGGTAAAGAAGTTTTTCCAAAAATCATCCATCAATTGAGCGCCCGTAAGCATGGGCCTTATATTGCTGTAAATTGTGGTGCCATTCCTGAAGGAACAATTGATTCTGAGTTGTTTGGTCATGAAAAGGGATCGTTTACCGGAGCACATGAAGCCCGCAAAGGATATTTTGAGGTTGCTAATGGAGGGACAATTTTTCTGGACGAAGTAGCTGAATTGCCTCAATCTACACAGGTGAGGCTGTTGCGCGTCCTCGAAACAGGTGAATTCATCAAGGTTGGATCTTCAAAAGTGCTGAAAACTGATGTCAGGATTGTTGCTGCTACCAATGTTGATGTTAATGAGTTTGTGCAAAAAGGAAAATTCAGGCAGGACTTATATTACAGATTGAATACAGTACCAATATACATTCCCCCGCTACGTGACCGAAAAGAAGATATTGTTTTGCTTTTCAGGAAATTTGCCTCTGATTTCGCGGAGCGATATCGTATGCCGGTTATTGAACTCGAAGAAGATGCCCGCCGGATTCTGATGGACTATCGCTGGTACGGGAATATCAGACAATTGAAAAATATCACAGAACAGATTTCTATCATTGAAGAAAACCGGCAGGTAAGCACCCAAACTTTATTGAAATATCTTCCCGAAGGCCAACATCGTGATTTGCCCATCCTTTACAAACCAGAAAACCTTTCGAATGAAATAACTGAGCGCGAATTACTCTATAAAGTGCTTTTTGATATGCGCCGTGACATAACCGAATTGAAAAAACTGGTTTTTGAAATCATGAAAGGAAGTGGAAAATCTGAAGCATGGTCAAAAGATCTCCCCCAGAAGCTGCACAAGCTTTTCAGTGATAGCGAAGTGCTTGATCCAGAGGTAGAAAATATGAATATACATCAAACCTTCGATACCAGCGAAGAACAACTGACCGATTCGGAGGTACTTGAAGAATCATTATCACTTGAAAAAAGAGAATTGGAATTGATTACCAGGGCTCTTGAAAAGCATGGAGGAAGGCGTAAAAATGCCGCAAGGGAATTGGGCATTTCAGAACGAACTCTATACAGAAAAATTAAAGAATATGACCTTGATCTGTAAAAGGCCAGGCGTTCGGTTTATAATTATTCTACTCATTGTGCAACTTTTTATCTTACAGGGTTGTGGTATATATTCTTTTACTGGTGCATCGATTTCTCCCGAAGCTAAAACCATTTCCATACAGCAATTTTCGAATGATGCTGCACTGGTACAGCCAATGTTAAGCCAACGTCTTACCGATGCTTTACGGGATAAATTTTCCTCTCAGACCAATTTAAGCCAGATATCGGTAAACGGTGATCTTTCATTCGAGGGATCAATTACTGATTACAATACGCAGCCTGTCGCAATTACAGGTGATGAAACTGCAGCTCTCAACCGGCTCACTATTACAGTAAAAGTCATCTATACTAACCGGTTTGATGAGACTCAGAATTTTGAAACGTCTTTTTCCCGTTTTGAAGATTATGAAAGCTCCCGCTCACTTTCTGAAGTTGAGGACCAGCTTATGGATCAGATCATTGAAGCGTTGGTTCAGGATATTTTTAACCGGTCAGTTGTAAATTGGTAAAAAATGAACCTCACAGATTTTCATTATTATATTGAGCATCCATCATTACTTGATGCCCCTTCGCTTACACTATTAAGAGGCATAATTGATGAATATCCTTTTTGTCAGTCAGCTCAGTTACTATATACTTGTAATCTTAAAAATCTGCAACATATTTCTTACAACGGCCAACTCAGTATAGCTGCTGCTTATGCCGGCAACCGGAATAAATTGAAACATCTTCTTTTTCCTGAACATACCGAAAAAATATTTGATTTTTCGACGCAGATCAACAAAACAATAATTATTGATCAAACATTTGAAAAGCGAATCTCTGAATTAGATTTACAGGTTGAAGAGGCAAAACATCAGAAACCGGAAATCATTGAAGACAATGACAGACCGGAGATTGAGGTATTGTCAAATGAAGAAATCATCAACCGTTTCATACAACACGAACCCAAGATAACTCGCCCACAGAAAGAATTTTATAATCCTGTAAATTATGCCAAACAAAGCGCAATTGATAACGAAACCATTGTGAGCGAGACACTTGCAAAATTATTTCTTCAACAGGGTCATAAAGAAAAAGCCATTAGGTTGTTTGAAAGATTGAGTTTGGTTTTTCCTGAAAAAAGCAGTTACTTTGCAGCCCGGATTGAAAATATCAGGAACGATTACAAATAACATAATATCAATTAAATACATTTTAATATGGGTGGATATATTTTAGTTTCGGTATTAATACTGATTGCATGCGTTTTACTGGGACTGATTGTTCTGGTTCAAAATTCAAAAGGTGGGGGCCTTGCCTCCAATTTTGCTTCATCCAATCAGTTTATGGGTGTTCGCAAAACTGCAGACTTTCTCGAAAAATCAACATGGACTTTAGCAATAGTACTTTTGGTTTTGAGTTTGTTCAGCGTTTTTGTCATACCACGCAATCAGATTCAGGACGTTGCCGATACTGAGTTGAGACAGCAGGTTGAAACCGGCAATACCCAGCCGGTACAGGATTATCAAATGCCTCCTCAGGAATAAGAAGTATTAAGCGGGTTTTTAATGTCAGAATGTCACACATTCTGACATTTTTTTTGCACGGAAATCATGAACACAGATTTAGGATATTATAATCAAACAATTTGTTTTTGTAATTATTTTTACAAACAACACTTAATCAAGCAAATAAGAGTAAGGTTTGTGCAAACAAAAAATTGATTGTAAGCATGAAAATATTTTCTTGGCATAAAATATGTCAGTGGCGGCGTCGGATTAAAATCCGTAACAAATCAATCTGATGTCTAACATAAAATCAATTTAAAATGTCAAACGTAAACATTAAACCATTATCCGACAGAGTTTTGGTTGAGCCTGCTCCGGCCGAAGAAAGAACAGCCGCCGGAATCATTATTCCTGACACTGCAAAGGAAAAACCTCAAAAAGGAACTATTGTGGCAGTAGGGCCCGGGAAAAAAGATGAACCCATGACAGTGAAAACTGGTGATAAGGTGTTATATGGTAAGTATGCAGGTACCGAAATCAATGTTGATGGTTCGGATTATCTGATCATGCGCGAAAGCGATATTCTTGCAATTATTTAATTATCAATTTTGTTATAAAATATAAAAACCTATGAAAATGGCTAAGAAAATTATATTTGACTTAGAAGCTCGCGATCAGCTTAAAAAGGGAGTTGATGCATTGGCAAATGCTGTGAAAGTTACTCTCGGACCTAAAGGACGCAACGTAATTTTGGAAAAATCTTATGGCTCTCCTGTGATCACCAAGGACGGTGTTACAGTTGCAAAAGAGATTGAACTCAAAGATCCCATCGAAAACATGGGTGCTCAATTGCTTAAAGAAGTTGCTTCCAAAACTTCAGATGTTGCAGGTGACGGAACAACAACAGCCACCGTATTGGCACAAGCCATCGTTACTACAGGATTAAAAAATGTAACTGCAGGTGCCAATCCGATTGATCTTAAGCGTGGAATTGACAAGGCTGTTGGAGCCGTCATCGAAAACCTGAGAAAGCAATCAAAAGAAATTGGCGATAGTTTTGAAAAGATTGAGCAGGTCGCGTCAGTTTCAGCTAACAACGATTCCACAATTGGTAAGCTGATTGCTGAAGCTATGGGCAAGGTGAAAAAAGAAGGTGTGATTACCATCGAAGAAGCAAAAGGAATTGAAACAACTGTAAAAGTTGTTGAAGGCATGCAATTCGACCGTGGTTATATTTCTCCCTACTTCATCACGGATGCGGAAAAAATGGAAGCAGTGTATGAAAATCCTTATATCCTGATCCATGATAAGAAGATCAGTGTGATGAAAGATATGCTCCCGGTGCTTGAAAAAGTTGCACAATCGGGCCGCCCCATGGTTATTATTGCTGAGGATGTAGAAGGTGAAGCACTTGCAACACTTGTTGTGAACAAAATCCGCGGATCATTGAAAATTGTTGCGGTTAAAGCTCCTGGTTTTGGTGATCGCAGAAAAGAAATGCTTGAAGATATTGCTATCCTTACCGGAGGAACTGTTATTTCTGAAGAAAAAGGCTACAAACTTGAAGATGCAAATCTAAGCTATCTGGGCCAGGCAGAAAAGATTACTATTGATAAAGATAACACTACCATAGTCAGCGGAAAAGGTAAGAAATCTGATATTGAAGGTCGTATCAAACAGATTAAAGCACAAATGGAAACCACTACATCTGATTACGACCGCGAAAAATTGCAGGAGCGTTTAGCAAAGTTGGCTGGTGGTGTGGCTGTAATTTATGTGGGTGCTGCAAGTGAAGTGGAAATGAAGGAAAAGAAAGACCGGTTCGACGATGCATTGCATGCAACACGCGCTGCTATCGAAGAAGGTATCGTACCTGGTGGTGGCATTGCCTATATTCGTGCTATTGAGGCTCTTGGATCAGTAAAATGTGAAAATGAAGACGAAGAAACTGGTATTCAGATTGTTAAAAGATCACTGGAAGAACCATTGCGCCAGATTGTTGAGAATGCAGGTATGGAAGGTTCTGTTGTGGTTCAGAAAGTCAGGGAAGGTAAAGGCGACTATGGTTTCAATGCCAGAACTGATGTGTATGAAAACCTTTATGAAGCCGGTGTGATTGATCCAACCAAGGTAACCCGTGTTGCACTGGAAAATGCCGCTTCAATTGCAGGTATGCTTCTGACTACGGAATGTGTGGTTTCAGAAATCAAAGAAGAAAAAGAACCTGCTATGCCTAATCCAGGCATGGGTGGAATGGGTGGAATGTACTAATCCATCATATATTTCTTAAATCTTTTAAGCCACTTTGTTTTCAGGGTGGCTTTTTTGCTGTTTGGCAAATGTCATGTCAGGCAGCATAGTTCCATCCATCAATCATTCAAGAAAAATTCTCCGGGCATAAACAATCTATCAAAGAGTTGTTGAACTAAGGGTCTTTTTTTATAATTTCGTGCGACCTGCCAGAAACAAAAACTGAACAAGATACGTAATATATGACAAGTCAGTTTTCCCCGGCCAAAAAATGTTTTGTTTATTGATTTGGCAAAAATATTAAACAATACGTATTTACACTTGTTTTGATTTTACAGGAAGTACATCATCATGAGACAGATCAGGAATATCAGGCAAATGTTGTGAGGATTAAAAATGAAAATCATTTCTGATCAGACAAACAATAATAAACTATGACAAATATGCAGGCTATCAAAGGATTCTCCAAATTGAGCAAGAACAGTAAGATAGAAAAGATTACATCGTCTTTTCACGATCCACAAGCAGGTGTCGACCTCCTAAGTTCATTCTGGCATCAAGATGCAGGAATTCAGAAGTTGCTGGATGAATTTAGTGAAAATACACTTACAAATTATTTTTTTCCGTATGGTGTAGCCCCGAATGTCATGATCAACGGAGAAATACTCATTGTCCCTATGGTGATTGAAGAAAGTTCTGTAGTAGCGGCTGCTGCCAATAGTGCCCGTTTCTGGATTGAACGGGGAGGCTTTCACTGCAGGGTAATTTCCACGACAAAAATAGGCCAGGTTCATTTTATATGGGAAGGAGAGGATCATATCCTGAAGAAGCATTTTCCGGAAATCCGTTCGCTCATGTTAAGCCAAACGCAAAGTATAACAGCAAATATGGAAAAGAGGGGAGGAGGTATCCTCGACATCGAATTGCTGAATAAACGTAAGGATATACCAGGTTATTACCAGGTAATTGCGTATTTTGATACGCGTGATGCTATGGGTGCCAACTTCATCAATACCTGTCTTGAAGAGTTTGCTGAAGTGCTGAAAGCACAACTGGATGGAAATTCAAAATTTGGCGGTCATGAGTGTCAGGTGATCATGTCTATTTTGTCAAATTACACTCCTGAATGCCTGGTTGAAACCTGGGTGAAATGCCCGGTTTCAGCATTAAAAGGTGTTGACGAGAACGTCAGTCCCGAAGAGTTTGTAAAAAAATTTTCAAAGGCTGTCGAGATTTCACAGGTGGATGTTTACCGTGCTGCAACTCACAACAAAGGCATTTTTAATGGTATTGATGCTGTTGCACTTGCCACCGGAAACGATTTTCGTGCCATAGAAGCCTGCGGACATGCATATGCTGCCCGTTCAGGTACATATCGCGGATTGACGGAATTAGAAATAAAAGACAAAGTTTTCAAGTATACACTCAGGATACCTATCGCTTTGGGAAGTGTGGGAGGATTGACAACCTTACATCCACTTGCACGGTTTTCACTTGAATTAATGGGAAACCCGGGTGCTGAAAAGCTTATGATGATCGCCTCGACCATTGGCCTGGCCAATAATTTCGGGGCTTTAAAATCTTTGGTCACCAAAGGTATTCAAAAAGGGCACATGAAGATGCACCTTCTGAATATCCTGAACACCTTCAGTGCTTCAGATTATGAAAAAGAACTTGCCATTGAATATTTCAAAACCCATAAAGTGTCGAACAAAAATGTTTCGAATTTCCTGGGGCAACTCAGGCAGGTTCATGAACTCCAAACTTCACAGGTATGAACCCTCTGCAATATTCTTCAAGGGGTAAATTGCTCATCTCGGGCGAGTACCTGGTGTTATACGGTGCTTTAGCCTTTGCTGTTCCAACAAGGTTTGGGCAAAAACTCCTGATAAAAAAGGCTAACAACGACGAGATTATTTACTGGAAGACTTTCATGCAGGGCAGGCCTTGGTTCCATGCCAGATTTGATGTCAGAAACCTGAATATTGTTGATTCAAACAACATAAAATCAGCAGTATATATTCAAAAAGCCCTGATAGCTGCTCAACAGTTAAGGCCTGCGTTTCTGAAGGATTATATGAGTTGGGAGGTTGAAAGTCATATTGATTTTAATACTGAATGGGGATTGGGTTCCAGTTCTTCATTGGTTTCAAACATTGCTTACTGGGCTGAAGCTGATCCATTTTTGTTACATACCAAAGTTTCACAAGGTTCGGGGTATGATGTGGCTTGTGCCCGCGCAGAAAAACCAATATTGTTTGAAAACTGTGATGGCAGGCGACTTGTTACTGAGGTTGATTTTAATCCACCCTTTTCCGGGAATATTTATTTTGTGTACCTTGGACGAAAAATGGATTCACAGGTTGTAGTCCATGATTTCCTTGGCAGAAGCAGTCGTTTTTACATGGAGGTTCAAAAGATCAGCGACATCAGCCAGCAAATGACTTACTGCAATGATATTAAGACTTTTGGAAACCTGATGGTGGAGCATGAGGAAATATTGTCAGGTGTGCTCGGTAAACAAACTCTGAAAAATGATATCTTCAGGGATTTCGGTGGAGAAATAAAATCACTCGGTGCCTGGGGGGGAGACTTTGCCATGGCATTATGGCCGGCAGAAAGACATGAACTTGAACATTATTTTTCACGCAAAAATCTGAATGTAGTATTTAGCTTAAAAGAAATGATGTATGATAAAACCGAATACAGGCAAAATAACATGGCAGGATAACAATGCAGGAAAATTATCTGCAGGTTGGCAAAGTCCGTCCAATATTGCCCTCGTCAAATATTGGGGAAAATCCGGACACCAGATTCCCATCAATCCCTCACTTAGCATCACACTCAGCAATTCAGTTACCCGCACCCTTGTTTATGCTGAAAGAACCGCCGCGGAAAAGGGGAATATTCAACTTCGCTACCTGTTTAACGGGGAGGTGCACCCTGTCTTCCAGTCAAAAATTGCCAAATTGCTTGAAAAGCTTTCTTCAGACCTTCCATTTCTCGCAAAATATTCACTGGACATAGAAAGCTCCAATACTTTTCCACATTCGGCTGGTATTGCTTCATCTGCTTCCTCCATGAGCGCGCTGGCACTTTGCCTGTTGAGCCTGAACTATCAAATTACAGGGAGAAAAACAGACAATGCTGCATTTTTTAGAAAAGCTTCTCATCTGGCACGGTTGGGCTCAGGCAGTGCAAGTCGTTCGGTTTATGGTGAATTCGTGCTATGGGGCAGATTCAGCGATGTATCAGAGTCGGCTAATCAATATGCAATTCCATTTCCGTTCACACCTCATCGCATATTTACGAACATGTGTGATACGATTCTGATTATTGACCGGGGCGAAAAACCTGTATCCAGCCGCACCGGACACGAAAGAATGACTCAACATTTTTTCAGAAAAGGCCGTATTCAACAGGTAAATTATCATTTGAAGCTAATGATCAAAGCGATTACCGGAGGAGATTGGGACACATTCAGCCGGGTAACTGAGAATGAGGCACTTACTTTACATGGACTCATGATGAGTTCCGATCCGGGTTTTTTACTACTCCAGGCCAATACAATAAAAGCAATTGAAAAGATTATAGCTTTCAGAGCCCGCCATAAGTCAAGGGTCACATATACAATTGATGCCGGCCCCAACCTTCATATTCTTTATCCCGCTGAAGATCAGGAAACGGTTCGGAAGTTTATTCACGATGAATTGATAAGATATTGTGAAGGAGGTTTCATAATTGATGACTGCTTAGGAAAAGGTCCTGTAATGATAGTATAATGTTCAAGAGTATGTTAATCAATGGAAAACAAAAGTATTCTAAGTTTATTAAAGAATGCTTCAATAAACCTGAACCTCAGGTCAGTAAGGTTTAAAAAAAATTCCAAAAACATATAATTGCAGCCAAACCATTGCCAATGAAGAGAAAACCAGATATATTTTATTCTAAGATCCTGTTATTTGGAGAGTACAGCATTCTTTGCGACTCTATGGGTCTCACTATTCCTTATACGCATTTCAAAGCAGAACTGAGCTTTATCATGGATAACAAATATACTGACCTTGATTACGCCCGAAGCAGTAACAAACTGCTCGCTCAGTATATTCCTTATCTTGAGGATTTAAAAGAGCGGGGTGAATTAAAGTGTGTATTTAATATTGATGCATTTACCAATGACATTAAAAGGGGGTTGTATCTGGAGAGCAATATTCCTCAGGGTTACGGAGTAGGAAGCTCTGGTGCTTTGGTGGCAGCACTGTACAAGAAATATGTTTCGGGCGCCTATCCTGACGATATGGAAATGATGCCGAAACAAATCAATGAACTTCGTTTGCAGTTTTCACAACTTGAATCCTTTTTCCACGGGACCAGCAGCGGTATTGATCCCTTGAATTGCTACCTTGGGCAACCATTACTCATCCGGTCACGTGAAGACATCGTTATGGTTGGGATTCCGATAGATGAACGCAATAAGGATGGAGGAATTTTTCTGATTAACACCGGTTCACCCGGAAAAACAGAACCCCTCGTAAATTTGTTCATGGAAAAATGCCAGCAGGAAGATTTTAAATCATTGCTTCAAAACAAAATGATTCCTTTTACCAATAATTGCATCAACAGCCTGATCAATGGTGATTCAAATACTTTTTTTTCAAACCTCTACCATCTTTCGGCTTTTTCGCTTGAAAACCTCAAACCAATGATACCAGCCAGTTATGAAAGAATCTGGAAGAATGGACTTGAAAGTGCAGATTATTATATAAAGCTTTGTGGATCGGGTGGAGGAGGATTTCTCCTGGGTTTTACAAGAAATTATTCAAAAGCAAGGAGTATACTGAAAGCCATTAACATTGATGTGATACCCGTATATTTGAGTTCTTAGTCATAAAGATAAGATTCTTCATAACAGGGCAACTTTTAATATTGATTACTTAACTTTGCATGACGATTCTGTACCATGTATAATTAATCTATTCGTATATGTTACACAATACATTTAAGGTAGCCGGTAAAATTGTAGACGTTGTGAATAAAAAGATTTTTCCGGGTTACATCCAAATCAGCGCAGGAAAGATTGTACGGGTTATGCATGATGAAAATGTTCCTGATCAATACATCCTTCCCGGTCTCATTGATGCCCATATCCATATTGAGAGTTCGATGCTTATTCCATCGGAGTTTGCCCGTATTGCTGCAATACATGGAACAGTGGCAACAGTAAGCGATCCTCATGAGATTGCCAACGTACTGGGAATTGACGGAGTAAAGTTCATGATTGATAATGGGAATAAAGTTCCTTTTAAATTTTTCTTTGGAGCACCTTCCTGTGTACCCGCTACAGGATTTGAAACCTCTGGGAATCTGCTTGGACCAAATGCAGTTGAGGAAATGCTGGACTGGGATGAAGTGTTGTACCTTTCAGAGATGATGAATTTTCCGGGCGTTCTGTACGGTGATCCCGATGTGAAAGCAAAGCTGGAAGCTGCCCTCAAAAGGAAAAAGCCGGTTGACGGCCATGCTCCGGGGCTACGCGGTATTGATGCAAGGAAATATGCCGAGGCAGGGATTACAACCGATCATGAATGTTTTACCCTGGAAGAAGGTCGTGAAAAAGCCGAACTCGGAATGAAGATATTGATCAGGGAAGGAAGTGCTGCCCGGAATTTTGATACATTAATTCCATTATTGAACGAATATCCTGATAAGATCATGTTTTGCTCTGATGATAAACATCCCGACGAACTTATTCACAGCCATATCAACTTTTTGGTTTCCAGAGCAATTGGAAATGGTTACGATGTAATTGATGTGATCCGTGCATGTACCATTAATCCGGTGAAGCATTACAGTCTTCCAGTTGGACTGCTCCAACCTGGAGATGATGCTGATATGATTGTGGTAGACTCTCCGGAAAACATGAAAATATTGCAGACTTACATCCGGGGTATTAAGGTAGCTGAAGGAGAGAAAATTCTGATGAATGCTGTCGGTGAAGTTCCTGTTAATCGCTTTAATGTCAGCAAGATAACTCCTGCTGATATAGAAGTACCACACAATGGAGCTCTGATCAATGTCATTGAAGCACTTGACGGGCAAATTGTTACAAAACACCTTGTCATAGAGCCTCTTATTAGTGAAGGAATAATTATTAGCGATTCGAAAAGAGATATTCTTAAAATGATGGTCCTTAACCGATACAATCCGGCTCCACCCTCAGTTGGATTTGTACACGGATTTAAGCTAACTCGTGGAGCAATCGCTTCAACGGTTGCACATGACAGTCACAATATTATTGCTATCGGCACAAGTGATGAGGCAATTTGTGAAGCAGTAAATCTTTTAGCAGAAACCAAAGGCGGGATTACTGCTTTTGATGGGAATAAGCATCTGCTTCTACCGCTGCCGGTGGCAGGCCTCATGGCGCTGGACAACGGTTATGAAGTGGCCCGTAAATATAAAATGCTGGACCAAATGGCAAAGGAAATGGGAAGTCAGCTCACGGCCCCTTTCATGACCCTTTCATTCCTTGCACTGCTCGTGATTCCTGAACTTAAGCTCAGTGATAAAGGGCTTTTCGATGGAAATAAATTTGAATTCATCCCCCTGTGTAAATAAAAGAATTGACCAAAATACATATTTAGCCACGGGTTATACTAATTCTTTTATATTTGCAAAAAAAATGATCATGAAGGAATTTGAATTAGATATAGTTAAATTAGAAGCTGCATCAAGTAAATTAAGGGCAATGGCACACCCTATGAGAATTGCCATCATTGACCTGCTGAAAGAAGAAAAAAAGTTAAGCGTTACCCAAATTTACGAACGCCTGAACTTAGAACAGGCCGCCGCATCACATCACCTCAATATTCTGAAAAATAAAGGCCTTTTAATTTCAAAAAGAGAAGGCAAGAAAATACATTATTCCTTAAAGAATAAAGCTCTCACCGACGTTATCTACTGTATCAATAAATGTCACAACGAGTAAAATAATACGACCTGTATGGCAGGTACTCAAATTTTTCTTAATCATTGATCATTTTCAGGTACGGTAAAGGTTTCTTCAACATCCCAGTTACCACGTAATTCGATCGTTTTTCCTAAATCGTAAATTCTTTCTGGTTGTATTTTGTAAATGTAATAGCCTGAATCCCAATGATTATTGGCATTACTGTCGTGAATTAATCTTACATGGTATTTTCCCGGTAGTAAGAACGTGAAATTTGCCTGCAAATCGTTGAGATCCACAGGTCTTTGTTGCAAAATATTTGCCCGCTCATCCAACAGCACCAGGATTAATTGTCCCTGATCAACATTATGCTCAAAGTTGATTTTAAGGTTTGCATAATCACTGGACGATCTTGTCTTGAATATCTGATGCAAGGTATCGTTACTGTGACCATAAATACTGGTGAATGATATACCGGGAATGAACAATGAATAATTTGTTGTATCTTTCCATCCATGATTGATGGTGAGTTTTCTCCTGACTTCATCTGTAAACCTGATTTCCGGTTCTATCCGGACAGAATCTTCCAATAATTCTATCATTTCAGGACGTATTTCTGCAATTGGTTCATCAAAATCCAATATAATAGATTCATGAAGATGAAATGGATTTGAACGTGAAATATTACTTCTCACAGCAAGCTTAATAAATGTAGTATCTTTTTCTTTTTCCATGCGGTAGGAATTCAGTTTGACAAGAGAAATCACTATTGTATCTGCTTTCAAATGCTTTTCACTGACCTCTAGTACCAAACTGTCGCGGTCAATACTGGTCAGCCAGTAATACAAAGTGTCTCTTGTTTTATTAAATTCGGCAATATTCCAGGTTGTGTCAAAGTCCGGTATGGGTACGATGGATAACTCCCGGACCGGAAGTCGAAAAGTAAAGATCAACTTATCGGGATGATGATATTCTGCTTTCTGGAGTCGTTGTATGGAGTCAGCTTCAAGGAAAAGATACAGCGGAAGGTCGATGTGCTTTTTTAATATCATCAAGGAATCCTCAAAAGTTCCTGAGATAATGCCGGATTTTCGAATTTCGTTCGGGTTTCTACTGATTTGTTTGAAACCTGATTTTTCTGATTGATCAGATCCGATTGAATCTTGTGAGGTATTGATTGTATCTTTGGCTGAGAGAGCTGCAACTTTCGGGTAGATAAGTTCATTCTTAAATGCAATTTCTTCATTCGGTAAATCAAAGATCAGATTTGCATTCATATCGCGAAGAGCAAAAATTTTATAAGGAATATTGCGGAGATTGGTGAAATTAAATAATCCGTTCTTATCGGTTTTTGAAAGATAATATGGTCTCTCCAGATAGGGAACAGAATCCTTGTAGTTGTCGTACAGCATTACATAAATCTCTTTTTCAGGCTTTAATGTTAAAGCGTTGATCACCATACCAGCAATTTCCATGGAATCTAAAACATTGCCTGTGGAAAGTACATAACGAAAATTTGGCAAAGTATTTCCTTCGTTGAAGTCGGAGATTGCATTACCAAAGAACAGCGTATAAGTTGTGTTCGGGAGCAGTTCTTCCCCGAGTTTTATGATGAGTGATTTTCCACGGACGCGAATTTCCGGTACTTTTTGAAATGGCGGGGAACTGAGAAATTCCTGCTGAATTCCCTTAAGTTGAATAAACTCATCAAACCAGATAATAATTTCTTTTTCCTTAAAGTTTATTGAACCATTTTCAGGCTGAGAATGCATGATACGAGGTGGTTCAGTGTCGCGGGGACCTCCGGTCGGGGCTACAGGATTTGCACATGAACCAACAATAATCAGAATTATGACAAGGCTTTGCCAGTAGCTGAGTTTCTGTAGAATGACCTGTGACCAAACTAGCTCTTTCATGTGATGATTTTGGATGTGTAATGAGATGCTGCCCGGCAGCATCAATTCTTCCTGTCAAGCTTGTAAACCTAAAAGAAATATATAGAACGATAGTTTCAATTTATATTTTAGCCGTGCCTGCCAATCATGCTTCACAATGAAGTTTTTCAAGAATATTCTCAACAGCATCAGCAAAAGGAAGTAACACAACATCAGCACCTGCATTAATCAACTGGTCAACTTTATCAGGGGTATGCTGTGTGAGTATGATCCGGCCCCTGTAATTATAGTTCTTCAGATATTTGAGCAGATAGAGGTTCATTTGGTAGTCGCTGATTGTACTGATAATCACTTTTGCCTTTCCCAGAGGAAGGAGCGCAGGAAGGTCCGGGTCGTCAGCATCTCCGTACATGGCTACACGCCCCTCTTCCCGCCATTGATCAATAACTCCGGGATCAAAATCAACACCAAGGACTTTCCTGTTTTGTTGCTCCAGTGCTTTGGCAATATTGTGTCCGTATCTTCCGAGTCCAAAAAGGATAATATCAAAATCATCATTCCTTGCTGTTGTAATTTTAGTGTCATCATGAGGACTCTTCTTTTCAAAAACCGAGAGGACAGGTGATACAAGGTTGAAGATTTCGTGAGAATACAAAATCAGGTAAGTAGATAACCCTATGGTGATCAAACCTACAAGTGTAATCAGTCCCATGGTTTTTTCATCAATATGGCCAAGGCTCATACCTAAGGAAGCTAAAATCAGGCTGAACTCGCTGATTTGGGCAACTGTAAGTCCGGCAAGAAAAGCTGTGCGTTTACGATAACCCATAACTCCCATGATGATCAGCACAATGAGGGGATTTCCAATCAGCACAAACAATGAAAAGATGACAGAAGGTATGATTTGGTCGCTAATTATTCCGAGATTAAGAGTCGAGCCCATGTGAAGAAAGAAAAACAGCAGCAGGAAGTCTCGCAGAGTAGCCATTCGTCCGCTAAGAACCTCACGGTATTCGGTGGAAGCCAGTGAAACACCCGCCAGAAAGGCACCTACTTCTTTACTGAAGCCCAGATAATCGCCAAATGCAGAAAGAGCCAGTGCCCAGGCAATAGCAAAAAGATTAAATAGTTCCGGAGTCCGGGCTAATTTGTTTACCAGCCAGGGTAAAATATAACGCATCAGCAAACCAATAAAAACAAGCAATCCTATTCCTTTAAGAGCAACAATACTGAATGCTCGAAAACCAATACCATTACTTTCCGGACCCATTGCCGATAAGGAAATCATCAACAATACCACCACCAGGTCCTGAATGATCAGGAAGCCGATGGAAATCTGTCCATGCAGAGAATCTATTTCTTTTTTATCGGAAAGTAACTTTACGATGATGATTGTGCTGGAAAAAGTCAATGCTACAGCAATATATAAGGATGTCAAATGGGTGTAGCCCAACCAGATACCGATCAGATAACCGATAACAGAGGTGAAGATTACCTGCCCAAGACCTGTTAACGAAGCTACTTTACCGATAGACCGGACTAAAGTGAGATCGAGTTTTAATCCTACGACGAATAAAAGAATAGCAATTCCCAACTCCGACAATAAATGTATCTGTTCGATGGATTCAAGAAGGCTAAGACCATGGGGTCCTACAAGAATTCCAACAAAAATAAACGATACAAGCAGGGGTTGCTTCAGGAAACGACCAATTAAACTAATAACAGCAGTTATAAACAGAATTGCCGCAAATTCATAAAATGAGTTATGAATAAAATCCATTGCTTTGAAATAATGTTCTGGTCAATAAATGTCAAAATGGAATTATTTCCAAAATGTTCGTTTCAATCTTTGGTATAACCTTTGTTTGTTTAATAGTTGCCGGAATCAGAAGGCATTCTCCTGTCTTCAGGTTTGCTATTCCATCGTTATATTCAACTTCGGCATCACCTCTTACACAAAGGTAGATGACACATACATCCAATTCTGAATAGTTTCGTTTCACAGGCTTTTTCAGAAGCATCTGGCTGGTAGAAAAATACGGACTCTTTAGCAGCAGCGAAACCTGGTCAATCTGCACCTGAGGATGTATCCGGTAATCATGATACACTTTAAAATCAATAGCATCGAGAGCAAGTTCGGTATGCAATTCGCGGGACTTTCCTTTAGCATCTACCCTGTCCCAATCATAAATGCGATATGTAAGATCAGATGTCTGCTGTATTTCTGCCAGTAAAATTCCGGGACCCAGGGCGTGCACACGCCCGGATGGCATGTAGAAGACATCGCCGGGACTTACTTTTTCAAAATTCATAATTTTCGGCAATTTGTTGTTTGCCATATGCTCAAGGTATTTCTCCTTATTCATTTCCTGGTTAAATCCACTGATCAGTTGAGCACCCTGATCAGCTTGAAGTACATACCACATTTCAGTTTTACCAAAACCGCTATGCCTTTTCATTGCAAGTTCATCATCAGGATGTACCTGGATGGAAAGCCAGTCATTGGCATCCAGTAACTTAATCAGTAATGGAAATTCTTCTCCATACCGGTTAAAAATATTTTCACCCACAAGATCGTCCATATAAATCTCAACCAGTTCATTCAGTTGGTTTCCTTGTAGCCAGCCCTCGCTGACTATTGTTTCGTTGTCACTGACGCCTGAAAGCACCCAGGCTTCTCCACAGTTTGGCAGAGGACTGAAGTCCAGGCCAAGAAGGTTGTTGATTTTATGACCGCCCCATATTTTATCTTTGAATAATGGATTGAATTTCAATGGGTAAAGTTCCTTCATAATATCGCAAATGAGTGGTTTAAGGCCGCTAAGGTAAACCTTTTTAAGGAGTGAAATCATGTTCTTTCGGGTAAAACCACTTGAAAAACATTTGACATGTTGGAATCATCATGCTTTTACAACCATGCTGCAGTATGAAAATTTGATAATCAGTAAACTATTATACAGATAATCAATAAATTAACAATTGTGATATCAATTGTGATTCATGTCTGTATATCCAATATTTTTTGTAAAAAAATGCTCATGACTGAGTGTGTAAAAGAAAAAAATATTACTTTTGTACGCGAGGCCCCAATCGTTTTTCAATGGGGCAGGTTCTAGGAATCCAAAACCCGTATTTTGATTTTCTGACATGGGAAGATAGCTTCTTTCCGAAGTCTTGTTCGCTGATTTAGAGCAGAATGAATATGTTGGTCTTTGAGAGTAGCAAAAAGGTTCTTTACATGAATTCGCAATCCTGAAGAAACTAAACATACTACTATGTAAATAAATAATACTATACAGCATGAGGAAATTTTACATATTGCTGTTGCTTACTATTATTTGCCAGACTGCCGGTGCACAATTGCACATCGAAAGAGAAGTGATTTCTTCAGGAGGAGATCATTTTGTTTCCGGTCAGGTATCAATATCATTGACCATTGGAGAAATTGCCACTGAAACGCTCATCAGTTCCATTATCATTCTCACACAAGGGTTCCAACAAAATGATGAGCTCGTTGTACCATCCAACAGGGATGTGAGTTATGAAGCAGGAATGACGTGTTTTTATGCTATTGTTCCTGACAGTGTTCAATGGTTTGCTGCCAGTAATCAGCAATGGTGTGAAGTAACTTCTTCAGGAGCAGGTGCTGGAACAATTAGCGCAACCTACACAAGAAATGAAATTTTCTCACCCAGAATTGCAGAGATTACCGTGGAAATTGAAGGAATGGGCCAGGTGGTAGTGACCTTACATCAGTCGCAATTTCTTCCTGTCATCACGACCAATCAAAGCACTCAGATGGTTAGCTCAGAAGCTGGTTCTGTTACATTCTCCATCTCATCAAACACGACCTGGCAGGTAATTGAAAATATTGACTGGATGAGTGTGATACCAATGCAGGGAGACACTTCAGAAACACTTGTGGTAACTTATGACGCCAACTATTCCGCATATGAGCGTTCAGGCGAATTTCTTCTGTCTGCCGATAGTGTTTATTATGTTATCCTGCTATCTGTTGTTCAGTCAGGTGCTTCGCCCTATATGGCTGTCAATCCGGCAAATCTTAGTGTCGGAGCTGATGAAGGAAGTGCATTTTACTCTGTTGAGTCGAATGTTAATTGGTTTGTAAGCGAAGGCGAAAGCTGGTTTGATATTTCTCCTGAGTCCGGAGTCAATTCCGGAACCCTTACCGTAAGCTATGATCAGAATTTGACCATTACACCCCGGTCAGGACAGATTACAATAGCATCAGATATAGAAAACCTTGTTGGTACTGTTACAATAACACAAGATGGGGCATTACCATATCTTATGGCAGAACCTGATATTATTGAAGTAGGAGTTGACTCTGCAGCAGTATCATTTTTAATTACTTCGAATACGCAATGGTTTGTATATGAATACTATGACTGGTTCGAAGTTGTACCAATGTCTGGTGTGGAAAATGGAATTCTGACCATCACATACGAATCCAACCCCCTGACCATTCTCCGTGAAGGGACAGTGATCCTTGCCTCTGACTGCGGAACGGCAACAGCCACGATCAATATCATACAACCCGGTGCAGAGCCTGCATTGGTAGTGATGCCTTCAGGCCAGGAAGTCAGTTATATGCAGGGAAGCACCCTGTTCCAGGTCGGTTCAAATACCGGCTGGACGGTGAATGAATATGCAGACTGGCTCTATGTTGAGCCTGACCATGGCTACCTGAGCCATGACTTTACAGTACATTACGATGAAAATCCACTGGCCGCGCCACGCATTGCCACCATGACGCTTGTTGCAGACGAAGGCACCCCGGAAAGAGAAGTTACGATCCACCAGGCAGGTGCGCCACCATCGCTGAGCGTAAGTCCTGCAAGCCAGGAAGTAGGTTTTGAAGCAGGCACCTGCACATTTACAGTCACATCAAATACACAGTGGACAGCCACCACCAGCGATCCCTGGTTGATGGTTTCACCGGGCACAGGAGAATACAGCGGAACGTTCACGGTTACCTTTGCTGAGAACCCACTGGCAATCAGCCGCCAGGGAATAATTACGATCACAGCACAGGGCGGCACGCCGGTAATTACAGTGAATATTACACAGGAAGAAGCTCCGGCTACACTGGCAGTGCTGCCGGAAATTGTGGAAGTAACTTCCGGAACAGGGTTTACAGAGATCATGGTCATATCAAATGCCCAGTGGACAGTTATTGGCAGCGCTACGTGGCTATACGCTACACCGACAGGAGGCTTTGGGCATGCTACCATGACCATCACATACGAATCCAACCCCCTGACCATTCTCCGTGAAGGGACAGTGAT
>CAYQRU010000041.1:23454-27431 GCA_964419945.1 uncultured Bacteroidales bacterium
CACAGGGCGGCACGCCGGTAATTACAGTGAATATTACACAGGAAGAAGCTCCGGCGTTAATAGTTGTTTCTCCTGCCATTCAAACTGTTGGTTTTGAGATGGGTACAACGTATTTCACGATTGGCTCAAACGCCACCTGGGAAATTTCTGAGGTTGAATCGTGGTTGCATATTACTCCTGTTAATGGAATCGGTAATGCTACCGTTACCGTTAATTATGATGCAAATACAGGACCTCCCCGCCAGGGTATGATCCATGTCAATGTGGCAGGAATACCTTCCCAACCGGTACTTGTTGAGCAGGAATCTCCATTTGTGCTGGTGATTAATCCCGACAGTCTGATTGTTGGACCTTCCAGTGGTCATGCCCCGCTATCGGTTACATCGAACATAAACTGGACTGCAGCCAGCAACGCTACCTGGCTGCAGGTTTATCCGGTAAATGGTTCTCACAATGAAATACTCACCTTGACATTTAATGCCAACACCTCTGATTCAGTTAGAATTGCTTCAATTACACTGACAAGTGCAGAGTTACCCCCTGTAACTTCATATTTCTTTCAGCAACCCGGGCAAGGGACAGAGCGCATTCTTTTGCCCAATCTTATTGCCGGCACTAATGCAACTATACAACTTCCTGTAAACGTGAGTGATATAACGGGTTATGGGATTCTATCCTGCGACTTTACATTTGTATTTGATACTACTGTGCTGGTACCAGCCACTCCTTACATAGTTACATCAGGTTCATTGATGGAAAATGCCGGTTGGGGGATAATGAATAATCATACAATTCCCGGGCAACTTTCAGTCGGTGCTATTGGGACGGAACCATTATCAGGTATGGGGACCCTTATTAAGCTGGTATTTAAGGCTGTAGGTGGCCAGGGTACTTCATCGGTTCTCAGTTTTAATGAGTTCATTTTTAATGACAACAATCCTTTGGTAGAGGTAACTAATGGTTTGTTGACTGTTCCCGTCAGATCCTGTGGCGATGCTGACGAAAATGGATTTGTCCAGGCATATGATGCTTCACTCACATTAAAACATAGCATAGGATTGGTAACCCTTTCACCACAAGGCGCTTATAATGCTGATGTGAATGGCGACAATATTATTAAATCCTTCGATGCTGCATTGATCCTCCGTGAGGCCATTTGGTTGCCGATGCCTTCCGGTACTTCAACATGTTTTAATCCGGGAAGAATTACATCCGGTACATTACCTACTGATTTTCAGTTTTATGCCATTCTAAGTAATATTGAAAAACAAGAAGATGGTATAATTGCCGACATTTTATTTTCAGGGATTATTCATCCTGAACAGGTTTTTTCTGTTTCATTTGACCTTGTTAGCCTGGCTCCAAACCTGAACAGTATTGATTTTATTGACCTGCCTGCGGGTTATACTTTTTTTACAAACCAGATCAGTAACCGGGTTGTAAGAATGGCGCTGATCCATCCAATGGGTGTGTTAACACAGGATCTTCGAGTAAGGATTGCGTTGGATAATTGTGAAGCACTATCACTGGCCTTGTCGGGTATCATGCTCAATGACCACGAATTTCCGGATATCCCGCTTTCTGGTTCATTTATATCGCCATCCGGCCAACGGGAAGCAATGCTTACAGCTTACCCCAATCCGTTTACTACAATTGTTACCATAGCTTATGAAGTTATGATGATGAGCTATGTGGAGATAGAAATCACTGATTTATACGGAAGAAATATATATATGCTTTTCCAGGGTATAAAGGAAGAAGGGTTCTACAAGCATACCTGGGATGGTCAAAACCAGGCAGGTGGGAAATTACCACAGGGCTGGTATATTATCAGGTTAACAGCAGAAAATTATACACGGCAAAGCAGGGTATGTCTTATTTACTGAAAATGAGTTACTTGTAAGTATGATACCGCAACAATCTTTTATTTTATACACTATTGGCTCACAGTATGAGGAAAATATATCTATTTATTGCTTCAGCAACATGTTTTTTGCAACTGCAAGCAACAGATGTTTTTGTGAGCCTGCCTGATACAGCAGTAGCCCATCCATCTGGTACAATCATTGAAATTCCCGTTTTCGTGAGCAATCTGACCGGATTGAATATTGAAGCCTATCAGTTTATATTAGAATTTAACAATTCGGTGATTGTCCCGGAGTATCCCTATTATATTAATTCCGGAACAGTGAGTGCCGCTCCGGGTTGGTCGGTGATGGCCAATCACACCATTTCAAACAAGTTGATCGTTGGTGCTATTGGTTACACGGCACTCACGGGTAGCGGTATCCTCCTGAAATTAAAATTCAGGATTTTGGTTGATGAGGGTTCCTGTTCTCTGACTTTTAGTCCATTTCTTTTCAACGCAGGCAATCCGGTAGCATCAATTACTAATGGCTCATTTACAAATACTTATGTGGTTTATCAGGCCTTGGTGAGCCTACCCCAGATTGCCATAGCACAAGCACCGGCGACCCTTATAGAAATTCCTGTATATGTGGATGGCCTCACCGGTTTTACCGTGAACGGTTATGGCTTTGAACTGAATTTTGATCCCCAGGTGATTGTTCCTTCTTTCCCTTACTATTCAACCATCGGAACGCTTAGTGAAACACAAGGTTGGACAGTGATGACCAATGACAGTTTGCCCGGGAAAATAGTTGTTGGGGCACTGGGTGAACAGGGCCTGACAGGTAACGGAACACTCATTAAACTGATTTTCAGCATTGTGTCATCCGATGGATTAAGTCCCTTATTTTTTAGCTATTTTCTGTTTAACGATGGATTTCCGGGAGCTTTCCTTATACCAGGCTCATTTGAAAATCATTATGTTGCACCACCTCTTATTGTGAGTATGCCAGCCATCAAAGTCAGTGAACTTCCGGGAACAATTGTGGAGATACCTGTTTTTGCAGGAGATTTGAGTGGACTGGGAGTAATATCCTATGAATTTACAATTACCTTTGATGGAAGCATTCTTATTCCGGAACCACCCTATTTTTCAGTTTCCGGAACACTTAGTCAGATCACTGACTGGTTCGTTCTTGGAAATGAAACTGGAGATAATGAACTGACTATCGGGGCTTTTGGGGCTACTGCTCTGGAAGGCAGCGGTGCGTTGATCATACTGACATTTACTGTGATGACCCCTGAAGGTTTTTCCTCACTCAATTTTCAAGCTTTTCAGTTTAATGATGGGAATCCACAGGTGGCTACAGTCAACGGATCATTTCACAATGAACCTGCTGCAATGATTCCTGACAGCCTGGCTGTTGATAATATTATTATTGGCGACGGGGGACAGGCATGTTATGAGGCCATTCTGAATATTTCAATATCAAACTTCACCGTTGAAGCAGGCGGAAGTGCTTTGTTTTTTGCCGGAAACAGGATATCATTCCTTGCCGGCACCCGGGTGTTGAGCAACGGGTACATGCATGCCAGCATTAAGAATGAACGTACTTATTGCAGCCAGATGCCGGTTCATCTGAACACAAGCGAAATGTGGCAAAAGGAGGAGATGATAGAAATTGTAAATGATCCTCCCAATCCATTCAGGCTTTATCCGAATCCTTCCAATGGCATGATCATCATGGAATTCAATGGAATTGAAGAAGTTTCGTTCTTTCAGGTTGAAGTTTATTCCATTTTCGGAGAAAGAATTTTACGAAGGGATATTATAACGCATTCAAAACCTGATATTGACCTGACAGGTCGCCCTTCCGGGGTCTATCTGATCAGGGTTTCCAATCAAGGCAGGTACTGGGCAGAAAAAATAATACTGAAATAAAATTTTTCCTGTCCTATAAAACTCACATCCCAATGCTTCAAATTCAGGATGTAGTTATTTCCTGACCTGGACAAACCAGAACCAAAGAGGAAAAATTCCTGACTTGTCCCCATTTTTTTAGTGCGGTTGTAAGTATCTTATTATCAGGCATGTTTTTTTAAAAAGCACTACTTTTACCGCACTAATG
>CAYQRU010000042.1:0-27137 GCA_964419945.1 uncultured Bacteroidales bacterium
CATCATCTAATTTGAAGGTCTCATATGACCATGATTGCCCCTGATTCGAAAAATTATATATAAATGACTGTGTAAGTGCAGGACTGTTCCAGATGGTTTCATTACAATGAGCTGTATAATTTATAAAACCTACAGCAATTTTCTCAGGATCATAACATCCGGTATACGGACTGGTCAGGTACGCATACACCTCAGAATATCCCTGTGATGTATTGTAATAATTATTGGTGGCATATTTGATGGTTGGCTGCCCTACCCAGGGATTCCACACTCCATCAGCACCAGCAACCAGTGTGGCCTTGTCAAGATAAGAAGGATCGGTAAACTGGTATTCTTCATAGAAAAGGATTTTCTCAATCTGGCTGATCAATTGGTTTGAATTATTCGCAGATAACCTGCCATAATACATTTCAGGAAAGTAATCGCCATCCACACTGGCATAGTAAAGATCTGTTTGTTTTCCTGTGGATGATCCGGTTGAAGCCGGTATCAAGGGTGTGTCGCCAACA
Organism: uncultured Bacteroidales bacterium; assembly: GCA_964419945.1. Classification (GTDB taxonomy): domain Bacteria; phylum Bacteroidota; class Bacteroidia; order Bacteroidales; family JAAYJT01; genus JAAYJT01. The sequence continues at coordinate 510 of CAYQRU010000042.1, forward strand.
AGTAACAGAAAACTTGGTGCGGGATTTTCAGGTGTTGCCTCATTATACTGATTGTGAACCCATTGTTGAATAGAGGTGAAATCTGCGCCAATTTCATCGGTAAAGGCAACAATCATTTTGAAGCCTTTTCGGGTTTTCCATTCGATAAAAGGCTGCAAATCGGCCTCAAAGATACGATCGGCTATTACAAGATATTTTACAGGATATTGGATTAAATCAAAATAAGACAAATTACGAGGAGTCGGATTGTTAAACAGCAGATTCTGTAAGGGTTTGAAATATATTGATTGGGTTGAAGCCTTGATTTGGCCTATAAGTGCCGCATCAGCATGAATAAATGATACCTCCAACTGAATATTATTGTATACCCGAAGAATATTTTGAACCGGATTGTAACTTACCGGAACAATTGTCAGCCGCGCCAATCTGGCTCCCCTGAGTGTTCCAAGGATTTCAACTGTCGCTATTTCGTGTTCAATAAATCCATGCTTTTCATAAATATCGCGATTAAACACAAAAGGAATCAGCTCAATATCCTGATCCTTTCGTACTGAAGGTTGAACCGGTACTATTTTATTGTTGATTCCGTAATCCGACAGGTTGTATTCTTTCGATGTATAGCCAAGAATCCGTAACGAAACAGTAGCACCAAACGGAATTTCAATCAATTTTCTGGTTGCAGGTAGTTTGGGAAAACCGTGGTCGCCAATAAAAAAAGTGCCTGGAATCAGAATCTCACAATATGAACCATTGCGGGTTTCAATGTCGGTAGCTACTAATTTATCATAAGTGAACAAAGTTTTTAAGCATTGCAGATCATCCTGCAGAATGATTGTTGCAGTTTTATCCTGAGCCAGATTTATTATTTTCTGCTGAGCATATGTGAATAAAACTGTAAGGAGCAAAGTAAGTACAAGTGCACCATAGCAGATACCCTTTGTTTTTTCCTTTAGATAGTTAAAGCCCCTCATCAGCGTTACCGGTTTTCAAACATGTCATTTTACTTTCCCAGAAGAGATTACAACTTACAAAAGTAATACATAGATGGGAATTGGTAATACTTTTTCAAACCAGAAGAAGTAAATCCGGGGATATGGCAATCATATTCAGGCTTACCAATATGTATCCCAATAATTTTGATCTTTTTTACCCGGTTTATTTAACAGGAATTCAACGGGCACAGGATGATCTCTTTATTCTGTGAATGCCAGGTTTTCGGAATTAACGGTCATTGAAAAATTATTCCTGCTGACGATCGGGAATTAATCCTGATTCATATACATCTGAACAGTTTAAGAATAAAAAAACCCGGACTGTTAATCCGGGTTTGAATTATTATTGGGCTTATCGTGTACTAATAACAAGGTACCGTGACGCTTTCCAGAATTCCTGAGGATTGGTGATTACCAGCTTTTCAACAGGTTTTTCGCCAATAATCTGATAACTTCCTGCAGGGTGATTGGTTACAATTTCGACACGGCTGACATTCAATGGAATTTCTTTTAACTCTCTTAGGTCAATTTCAGTAAACTGTTTGCGTATCAGACCTTCTGCCGGCGTAGTCACTCTTCCGATACCAATAAATCCACCCGAGCGGTTTATCACACCCTTATCACGTAGGTCTGTTCTGTTGCCAACTATATACCAGGCTTTGTTCATCTCGATGATCTTATCAGCAATAACTTTGTCTTTCTCCTGTCCCTCTTTTTCAAGGCCGGCAACTTTAGTGTTCAGATTATCAATCTGTATGTTTAATTTAGCAATGCTTTGCTTCAGGTCGGCTATTTCTTTTTCCTTAGCAGCAACTGTTTCATTCATCCTTTCAATGGTCTTATTGAGTTCTGAAATTTTCAGATCCGAATTACGAATCTTCGCATTCAGTCGCCCTACAAGTTGTTTGTTTTTGTCCATCAATTCATTGATTTCTGAAATGCTCTGCATGATCCGTTCTTTTACATCTGCTTTTATTTCCTTATTATCTCCTGTCTGGTCAGCAATAAGCGACTCTTTTGCCTTGATCGAAGCCAGATTCTCCTCTATTTCGTTGAGGGTTTGCAGGAGTGAGTTGATCGTAGCTTCCTTTTCTTCAGCCATTCGTGTAAGCCTAACGCTGTCGGCTTGCAAGGCTAAAATGCGTTGTGTCTGCTTCTTATTTTCACATCCAAAAAACAAAGGCAGCACTGCCAATAGTAGAATTAGATTCTTTTTCATCTTCTTTTTTTAATTAGTTAATAATTCTGATCATTAAACATTGGTATTATCCTTCTTTATATTTATCTGCCATTTTCATAACGAAAACCTTTTGGGTATTGCAAATCAATATGTTAAACAAAATTTCATACGTTCATGGCTTACCGTTGGTTATGATGAACAAATTTGGCGGTAAATATAAATAAAAACTGCTAAGTGGTTGCATAATAGTAAAGAATTTAGCCGGCTTTTCATGGCCGGGACTAAAAACCAAAGCGTTTTGGTTTATACCCAGAGGCATTTAATATTTCCTGTGAATCCTTCTGTACGCTCAATTGTGCCACGCTAACATCAGGGTTGCTTTTCATATATGATTGTACAATCTGCCAACCTACCCAAACCGCTGCTCTTGCCGGTGAGTCATTATGAAATGCTGTTGTAAAAGGGCCGTCATTAGTAAACCTATTGATAACCACTGGATCAGATACAAATAAAAGTTCGTTTTCAAGAAAATATGCCCACATTTTTGACTCATTATTCCTGCACCACTCTAACTGGTCCTGTGTGAAACCAATTTTATATCCTTCATTCATCCATGGAATGAACATATCCATCATATATAGCTGCCTTCCTTCATATATCATTCTTTCCAACAAATGGACTGGTAGAAATTCATGTATAAACATGGTGCTGATAATTTCTCTGATACAATCTGCAACTATGTATTCCCTGGTCATTCGATTTATTTTATAAACCGGAAAGTTCATTTTGCGATATGCTTCAAAATCCTGGCCAAGGTACATATCAAGGGCAATGATCAAATTGGAGCCATTACAAATAACAGGAGTTTCGTAATTCAATCCTGATATGTAAGTGAAAATCCCGGGAGGCGTCCAATTCGGAAAATAGTATTTAATATGTTTAAATGCCATTGTAAGCTCATCTTCAAGAAATTGCAACGATGCATATTGGCTGATGGTTTCATGAAAAATTGATCTTATCAGTGTGTCAGTGATAAATTTTTGAACCTGAATGAGGTTATTGGTATCGGTCAGATCAATATTGAGGAAGGGTAGAAACTCTTTCTGCAAAATAGAAAGTTCATTTTGAATCTGTGTAGTATCAATATTGAAAAGATCTTTTTCATAGCGCATGATGCTGATTTTTTCCTGGCTAACCTTAAGTGCTTCCTTATTTACTTGATTATCAGTACTACAAGAGCATATTGACAATAGCCCCGAAAAGAGCAAACTACTTATAATCAGATTTCTAATCATACCACCCTTAGTATCAACAGAGAAATAAAAATTTAGTTACCGTTAGTTTCCTAAAAAAGTTTCCAACCCATGCTGATATGTACCATCCTGTTTTTCAGACTTATTCCTGTATCGTTTAGAATATTGTTGATACCCCATTCGTATCTTACATCTACTGTAAACATAAGAATATCAACGCCAACACCGGCCTGAAAACCCCAAACAGCGTCTTCAATCATATTTCTTTCAAATACCGGAAAAGCAGGGTCTGGTCCTAATCTTATATTCTTATCAATTACAAAAGCCATGGTCTGAGCTGCCACAATACGGAGGTTATTGGTTTTGTCGCCCAATACTCGTACTCCAATAATAAAAGGTATTTCGAGGGTTGTCAGGCTGATTTCTTTCAATCCCAGAATTTCATCCTGGCTGAATAAACCTCCTTTGGTCGTAAAGTTTACCTCTGGTTGAAGGTAAATTCTGTGGTCGCTTAATCGCATGAAGGCACCAGCCTGAAAATTTGCTTTAAAAGCCTCTGTCATTTCATTCTGGTCGGTACTTAATTTAGATGCAGTGAATCCTAATTTAGGTCCGAGGGTAAAAGAAAGCTGTGCATTCACAATGTTGAGTGACATACATAAAATGATGAGCAAGACTGATCTATTCATTTTCTTTCCTGATTGTAAATACGTAGGATGGTTTGGAACTGTTAATGCTGATGCTTCTGCCAATAATGTAGGGTATCGTCTATAACGTGATTTATGTATATATGTTACATGTTCATCGATAAACAAGTCAATAACACCAGGTTTTTTATTAATTTAGCGCCTTTAATTCACTTTAAAATCACCACCATGAAAAAATTTCAACTCTTTGTAATGTTGTTTGCTGTCATTATTATTGTAATGAGCACGTCAGGCTTGCATGCGCAGACTTTCAAAAATCCAAAGCTTGGTTTTAGGCTTGCACCCAATGTCGGTTGGATGAAACCAGATGCCAAACTATATGAGAACGACGGAGCAGTGTTTGGATTTTCCTGGGGTTTTGTTTCTGAGTTTCCACTGGCCGAGAATTATTATCTGTCGTCAGGTTTCAATATTGTGTTTAACAATGGGAAATTGAAGTATCCACACAAGATTGATGCGGATGGAATGCTTTACCGGAAATATAACCTAAAGTACCTTGAGCTACCTATTGTTATGAGGCTACGTGCACCCGATCTTTCAGGTTATATATTTTATGCCCAGTTGGGTTTTGGTGCCAGTGTCCTGCTCGATGCAAAAGCAGAAGATAAATTCCTGCCCGATACGGGCCCTGCTGTTCTTTTCGAAAAAGATAAAATCAGTGAAGACATGAATTTATTGAAAGCCTCATTGATTATTGGTGTTGGTGTTGAGTACCAGGTAGGATCATCTTCAAAACTGATGGTGGGACTATTATTTAACAATGGTTTTACCAATGTTCTGAAGGGTAATAATAAAGCGCAACCAGGTATTGAGCATGCAGGCAAACCCAATTTCATTGAATTAAATGTTGGATTCCTGTTTTAATATCTGCATAAACAAGTTATTCACTTATGAAAATTGCGCTGGCCCAGTTAAATTTTTTAATTGGTGACTTTGAGTATAATGTTCGGAAAATTGTTGATCATATAAAAAAGGCCCGACTTGCAGACGCCGATCTTGTTGTGTTTTCAGAACTTTCTGTGTGTGGTTATCCCCCGCAGGATTTTCTCAGTTTTCCTGATTTCATTGATAGATGCCAAAAAGCAGTAGCAGATATCGCAAAGAATTGTTCTGAAATTGCTGCCATTGTTGGTAGCCCGACCATAAATCCTGGCGGCAAAGGTAAAAGCCTGTATAATTCTGCGCTCGTTTTATTTAAAGGCCAGATTCATTCACAGGTTCATAAAACATTGTTGCCAACCTATGACGTATTCGACGAATACCGTTATTTTGAACCTAACAGAATCTTCGATCTTGTTCGTCTTCCGTTTGGAAGTTTTGCGCTCACTGTTTGTGAAGACTTATGGAATGTCGGTGATTTTCCACTGTACGTTAATTCTCCGATGGAAGAATTGATTAAATTACTGCCTGATGCTATTATTAATATTTCAGCCTCACCTTTTCATCATCACCAGATCAGGGAGCGCCTTGATGTATTAACCAGAAACGCTGTTGATTATAAATGTCCGTTATACTATGTAAACCAGGTAGGAGCTCACACAGAACTTATTTTTGATGGTGGCTCCACGTTTATAAGCAGCCAGGGTAATGTGGTTACAGGCTTGCCATATTTCAGGGAGGATTTTGTAATCGTGGACGATGAAGAAAAGTATTCACCCCTGCGCGACAATCATTATCTGTATTTTTCAAAAAGCGCCTTAATTCATGATGCTTTAATCCTTGGAATTAAGGATTACTTCGGTAAACTTGGTCTTTCAAAGGCCATTCTTGGTCTTTCCGGCGGTATTGATTCTGCTGTGGTGCTCGCACTGGCTGTAAAGGCTCTTGGACCAGAAAATGTACTGTCATTATTGTTACCTTCTGCCTATTCTACCAGCCATTCCATCAGCGACTCAGAACAATTGCTTAATAACCTTCAGAGTCCTTATAAAAATATTTCAATTGAAAAATCCTATCAGGCAATGTTGTGCGATCTAAGCCCTTACTTTGGAGGCCTCCCTTTTAATGTAGCTGAAGAAAATCTTCAGGCTCGAATCAGGGCAAATTTTCTGATGGCATTTTCGAATAAGTTTGGTTATATACTGCTGAACACCTCTAATAAAAGTGAAACTGCAGTTGGTTATGGTACCCTTTACGGAGATATGTGCGGTGGATTATCGGTTCTGGGAGATCTTTACAAAACAGAAGTATATGAGCTGGCATATTATATTAACCGAAATGAGAACATTATTCCTGAGAATATAATATCGAAACCACCCTCCGCAGAATTACGGCCCGGACAAAAAGATTCTGACTCGCTTCCCGAATATGGTTTGCTTGATAAAATCCTTGATGCATACATCACCCATTTCCGTTCTCCGGCGGAAATTGTTAAAATGGGATTTGATGCAGAAATTGTTAAAAAAGTGTTGGAACTTGTGAACAGCAGCGAATGGAAGCGTCATCAGACACCTCCAATCCTGAGAATTTCACCCAAAGCATTCGGTTTTGGCCGAAGAATGCCCATCGCGGCAAAATACCTGTCTTAACTATTATTCTATTTACACTTCTTCCACCGCTTTTATTTCCGGTATGGCTCGCCTGACGGCTTCTTCCACACCATTCTTCAGGGTCATTCTGCTATACGGACATGAGCCACAAGCGCCCTGTAATTCAACTTTGACAATATTATCAGCAGTAAGCTCCACAAAACTTATATCGCCACCATCAGCCTGCAGATAAGGTCTTACCTGTTCAATGACATTTTGTACTTTTTTTGTCAACTCAACATTTGCATTCATAATCAATCGTGTGTTTAATAACAACTTATGTGTATCGCCTTTGAATTTTTCAATATTAATTGTCCTTATTTATATCTATGAGTTCATTTTTACCGGTCTTGTTGGAGGTAAGGTGGCATTGCGAATCGCTACCTGCTGTGCAACTGCCTGAGCCATTTCCATCATAGCAAGAGATGCTGGTGATTGCGGATCTAAAACAGCAGGAGCTCCATTATCACCGGATTCACGGACACGTTGAACCAGTGGAATAGATCCCAGTAAAGGTATTCCTGTATCTTTTGCGAGCCTGATTCCTCCTTCCTTTCCAAAAATATAATATTTGTTTTCAGGAAGCTCGGCAGGTGTAAACCATGACATATTTTCAACAAGTCCCAGGATCGGCACCTGAATGTTCTCCTGCTGAAACATTGCAATTGCTTTTCGTGCATCGGCCAAGGCTATTTCCTGGGGTGTTGTAACTATCACCGCTCCTGTAACAGGTAACTGCTGAACAAGTGTGAGATGTATATCTCCTGTGCCCGGAGGCATGTCAATAATCATATAATCCAAATTTCCCCAGTCAGCTTCAGTAAATAGTTGTGTTAGGGCATTTGACGCCATCGGCCCGCGCCATATCAATGCTTTTTCAGGCTCGATAAAAAAGCCGATAGACAACAAACTGATGCCATATTTATTAAGAGGTATCACTTTTGATTTTCCATCTATTTCCATTGCCACGGGTTTGACCTTCATCATATCGAACATCAGTGGTATTGAAGGCCCGTAAATATCTGCATCTACCAGTCCTGTTTTTGACCCGCTCTTTGCAAGAGCAACAGCAAGATTAACAGCTATTGTTGATTTTCCAACGCCGCCCTTTCCGGAAGCGACCGCTACTATATTCTTAACTCCTTTGAGCATTTCGTCTGCTTTGTTACGACGACTGGTAACCCTGGCGGTAAATTCGACTTCTACATTCAGCCAGGGATCTACATATTTTTTAATTGCGCTTTCGCAATCACGCTGCATCTTGTGCTTCAGTGGACAAGCTGGAGTGGTCAGTACTAAACTGAATGAAACATTGTTTTTTTCGATTTTTATATTTTCGATCATGTTAAGCGAAACCAGATCTTTCTTTAAATCAGGTTCTTGAACATGACTAAGCGCTTTTAAAATGTCCTTTTCCGTATAGCTCATAATCAGTAATGCTATGTTAATTTAGAATCGGTAAAAATAGTTATTTTCCGGCATATGCTACTATATGATGTTGTTTTGCAGAGTCATCAGCATGCACCAATAATAAAAGATAACAGTTCTGGGGATGTTATCGGACCCAATGATAGCCTCCTACGGGCTGATAATTCGTCCTAATTTTTTATTGATCGTGATGAGAATCTCTTTTAGTTGCTGATGTTCTTTAAGAAGCTGAAATTGCTCTCCGGTGCTGACAGCATTTTTAATCTTTTCCTGAACATCATTGAGCATCCGTGTAATTTTTTTGGCTTTTAACGCCAGTAACGACGAAATAACTGTTTGTTTTAGCACTTGCTCTTCGCTGTTAACATATATTCTGTTTTTTTTCCAGTTTTCGCTAAGTTCGTGCTGCCTGCTTAATAATTCAATTGCTAATTTTGCAATTTGAGGGTCCTGGTGAGACGTGAAATACTGGGATTCGATTTTAAAAGTATCATTTTTTATATTTCGCAATATTTCTTCATAGATTTTCCTGAAAAGCGGGATTTCCAAAATGATCTCATCCTGGTTTAAATCGTTGATGATGAACTTCGCAACATTTACCCGCAATGTTTCAATATATCCAGACTCATTTTCATTTTCGAAAATCAATTCCTCATTGCCATAGCTCAGTAGTAATCTGATTATTTCGCTTTCCTGATATTCGCTTTCTCCAGGCCTGTATTCAATTTGTTTTGCAGCCGTGTACTCCTCCTGCAAAAGCTCTTGTTCTTCCGGGGCTTTCCCCGATGCTTTGCTTTTATGCCTGCTTCTTAGTATCCGGTTGAGTTCGTAAATCAATGCCTGTTCATCTACATCCAATAATTCGGCGCAGACTTTGATGTACTCCCTGCGGTTGATATCTTCTGGGATGAGGCTTACTGAGCCAACAACTTCCTTAATCAATCCGGCTTTTTTTATCGGATCATTCTTTACTTCTTCCAGTAATAATCCGGTTTTGAACCGTATAAAATCTTTTGCATTTTCAGCAAGGTAAGTTCTTGTTTCAGCGGGTCTGAATTTTCTTGCATAAGAATCCGGATCTTCGCCTTCGGGTAATAATACTACTTTAACGTTCATTCCCAACTCAAGAATAAGGTCAATTCCGCGAAACGATGCTTTAAGTCCGGCCTCATCCCCATCATATAAAATGGTGATATTGCTTGTGTAACGCTTAATAAGCCGAACCTGTTCGCTTGTAAGAGAAGTTCCTGAAGACGCAACAACATTTTGTATCCCGTTTTGAAAGAGCGAGATTACATCAGTATAACCTTCTACCAGATAACAATTGTCTGATTTTCCAATGGCATTTTTCGCGAAAAACAGGCCATATAGGGCTTTGCTCTTGCTATAAATATCCGTTTCAGGTGAATTAATATATTTGGGATTGCCTGAATTTTTTTTTAGAATGCGACCTCCGAATGCTATTATTCGCCCACTCAGGTTGTGAACCGGAAAAATAACCCGCCCACGAAACCTGTCGTAATGATCACCTCCCTGCCTCTCCACTGTAAGCCCGCTATTAATTAAGTATTTAATATTAAAGCCATGTTTGAGCGCATATGTGGTGAATTCATTCCAGGTTTCTGGACAGTAGCCCAGCTGAAACTTTTCAATGGTTTCATCGGTGAATTCCCGCTCCTTTAAATATGATAAACCCACTGATCTGCCCTCCTCATGACTTAAAAGACAATCGGAAAAATACTTTTGTGCAAATTGGCTTATGTTATAAAGGCTCTCTTTCTCACCTTGTTCTAGAAGATATTCGGGAGTAGGTTCCTGTTCCTCTGTTTCGATGTTATATCTCTTTGCCAGATAACGCAATGCTTCTGGATATGTGTAATGCTCATGCTCCATGACGAAATTTACCACATCGCCTGCTTTCCCACATCCGAAACACTTAAATATGCCTTTACTTGCCGAAACCGAGAATGATGGTGTTTTTTCGTTATGAAACGGACACAATCCCACATAGTTAGCACCTCTTTTTTTCAGGTTCACGAAATCAGAGATTACTTCCTCAATCCTTGCAGTTTCAACAATTGTTTGTATGATGTCTTTCGATATCAATGTATTATGGATTTCTGGCTTTCCCGGCTAAATTACAAAATTCATAGTATCTTTGTTTGCATCAATCTTCAATATTACCGACCATGGCTCAAAAAGAAATATCCATTTTGCGAAATCAAATCGAAAAGTTAGACGATCCTAAATTTAATCTTAATGTCTGGAAAAACACAACAATTATAGTGTTGGATCGTATTTTCGGAAGAGATTCCGAAAAAATCAATCTTGTTAAAAACATAAGTTATGAATACAGCAGTTGGACTTTGAGGGATACTTCGGGTGTTCCGGCTTCTGAGACCGTGAAGAAACTGGGGCGTGAAATCCTCGAAACCGCCATCCGTGAAATAGAAGTTTTTGGATTGCCCGATATGAAAAAGAGGGATCGCATTGAAATTTCTGTCATAAAATCAGCGTTAGAAGATACGCTCAGGATCTCCCAATACCGGGAATTACTTGATATTATCAATGAAAACAAAGATCATGCTGAACGGAAAAAAATTCTTTCAGAGAAATTACAAACATATGGCGATGAATCAGTTAGGAATATTTTGGCTGACATTTTATCGCATCCCGATGTTGTAATCCTCGATTAATAATATTTGCTTTGATCTTCGAAAATGATGAATACAATGTTTTTTATTCTAAATTTGCCACTCATATATTTTATAATCAATATTTTATAATTTTGTTCCTTTTATTATTCACTAAAAAAGTAAAAATTATGACTAAGCAAATCTTTCTGGTCTTTTTAGTCCTTGTTCTTCAGGGATGTAATGCGTTTTCTCAGGGTTATGTACTAAAAATCAAAGACACTTCAGGTAAACCAGGTGAAAATATCACAGTTACGATTGAAATCACCAACAAGACTCCCATTGTAGCTTTTCAGCTAGATGTTCCTTTACCCAAGGGTTTTGAGTACATACCCAACTCATGTGCATTGGTCAATACCCGCAGTGAAGGTCATATGATTCAGGCAAATATGGTTTCTGAAACAAATTCACTCAGGATGTTGGCTTTTAGTCTATCCAATACAAATATGAAGGGTAATGAAGGAGCGGTTGCAACTTTTGTTTTAAAAGCTCCAGAAAAGGAAGGAGAATATACATTAGCAGTAAAAGATGCTATTGTTGCTGATGTTGGCGCTAAAAATCTTCTTACCGGCAGCGTAAACGGAAAAATAAAAATCTCAGGGAAATAATTTAATTTGCACCTGATATTAAAAAAGAGAGAAGGGGAGCAACCAGCATTAAGTGCTTCCCTTTTTTATGACATTAAGAAAAAGTTTCTATCATATTTCTTTTCTCTCTTCCCATAGTTGCTTAAAAGATTTTTGCTGAAATTCAGGTAGATCTCTGCGTTTACCCCAGGCTTTTCTGAAAAAGTAACGAAGCATTGTGTTTTTAAATTTAGCGCTTTTTCCATCAAGTCGCTGCCTCTTCATCATGTTGCGCTTCATCATTTTAATACTTCGTCGTTCAAAAAATGATGGGTTTCTTTTTTGAACAGCTTCATTGCGATTGTGTAACAACAATTCATGCAGATTTATATTCACAGGACATACTTCAGTACATTTTCCACATAGTGTTGAAGCAAAGCTGAGATGAATATATTCTTCAAAACTCAGCATATATGGTGCTATTACTGCTCCGATCGGACCACTATATGTAGTTCCGTAAGCATGTCCTCCTATATTTTTATACACCGGACAGGCATTAAGACAGGCACCGCAACGAATACATGTCAATGCCCGGCGCTGGATCATTTGAGCAAGCAGTTGTGTCCGTTCATTATCCAACAATATCACATACATGGCTTCTGGTCCATCTGCTTCCATTTCCTGTCGGGGACCATTAATAATTGAATTGTAGGCACTTAGTCGTTGCCCCGTACCATGAGTGGAAAGGAGTGGCCATAAAAGATCAAGATCATTTACCGAAGGAATGATTTTTTCTATCCCTGCAATCACAATATGAATTTTCGGCCAGGAAAAACTCATCATTCCATTTCCTTCATTCTCAGTAAGTGCAACTGAACCGGTATCTGCAATGAGAAAATTGGCTCCTGTAATCCCAATATCTGCTTCCTGAAATTTTTGTCTCAGAAGTTTTCTGACAAAAATTGTAATTTCTTCAGGATTGCTGTGTTCAGGTAATCCGTAATTTTTATGGAATTGCCTGGCAACATCTTCCTTTGAAAAATGCATGGCAGGAGTAACTATATGATAAGGTGCCTGACCAGCTTGCTGAACGATGAATTCTCCCAGGTCAGTTTCAACTGCTTCAATTCTATTTTTTTCAAGGTGTTTGTTAAGTTCAATTTCTTCGCTTACCATACTTTTCGACTTAACAACCATCTTTACCCTGTGCTTTTTCGCGATCGTAAGCACTTGCTTCACAGCTTCACGTGCATCCAAAGCCCAGATGACTTTTCCGCCCTTTTCTTCAAAATTCTTTTCAAATTCAATCAAATAACGATCTAACTCATTGATAATACGATATTTTATAACTGCTGCTTTCTTTTTCGCCAGAACAAGATTTTTGTATTGCTTTTTTCCCTGAATAACAGCAATATCGTACTTTGAAATGTTAAAATTGATCTTTTTGCGGTGTTCCCGGTCAAAGGCAATATTTGCAGTATTTTTCTGAAATTCGCTTTGCGTGAAATCTTTACTCATAATATAATATTAGAGATTTTTTCAACTCTTCTTGAATGCCTGCCTCCCTCAAAGTTGGTTTGAAGAAATATTTCAAGGCATTTTATTGCTTCATCTGGCTCAATGAAGCGTGCTGGCAGGCATAGAATATTAGCATCGTTATGTAACCTCGCAAGTCTTGCTATTTCTGAATTCCAACACAATGCAGCCCTAACATGAACATACTTGTTTGCCGTCATATTTACTCCGTTTCCACTTCCACATAGCAAAATTCCCATTTCAAACTCCTTATTATTCACAGCCTTGGCAACCGCATGAGCGAAATCAGGATAGTCAACGCTATCTTCATTAAAAACTCCAAAATCGTAAAATTCTGTAACTTTGGCAAACAATGCCTTAATCAGAACGAGTTTCAGATGGTAGCCTGCATGATCTGATCCTAATGCCAATCTTTTGATATTTGAGGCCATTGTTAATAATTTTCGGGAACAAATGTAAATAAATTACCATGTTTGAATGCTACATACCTGCTTTATAGGTAATTAATTTCTGTTGTATATCAATATTTAAAAACTTAACTATCGTAAAATCAATATATTATGAAATATTAACAGATTCTGGGCAGGAAGTGTTAACATAATGTTCCTCCTTTTTTGTAAATGATATTTATGAACAGCAAGAATCGTCCTTTCAAGAAATATTTCAATCATTTCTCTTTTTATGAGAACTTATCATGTACATAATTAACAATGAAGATCACTGACCATATCATTTTTTATAAACAAACGGGTATTTGACTATCATCGGGTATTTTAATCTATGTAATTGATTTAATGTTTGTTAACAAACTATTTATGTTAATAACATGTTGATCATTACTTAATAACGTAGATTCCAAATGATCATTGATTTTTTTTCTAACATAATTAACAACATATAATATTAATTAAATGAAATTTTATAAAAAAGAAAAAATAATAAAAAGGCTCTTTTCAGCCATTGCTGTTTTCCTTTTGAATTGTAAACTTGCATAATCAATATTTTTATGGAATATAAATATAAGATATTATTAATCATATACTTATGTTTTTACTACCTGATGGTTTACACCCAGGGAAGCATAAACCCCAATGGATATAATATATTTTATTATCCTAACGGAAAAGTTTCGAGCGAAGGCAATATGAGGGATGGTAAACCTGATGGTTATTGGAAAACGTATTATGACGACGGAACTCTGAAATCAGAGGGAAATAGATTTCTTTTTGAATTGGATGGTATTTGGAAATTTTACAATGAAGATGGTGATTTGGTGTTGGAAGTAAATTACATCAAAGGAATGAAAGAAGGAAACAGAAAGACTTACCGTGAGAACGAGATCATCATTGAGCAATTTGAAAACGATCAAAAAGAAGGATTAACTGAATTTAAATACACTGATGGCTCTTTGAAACGTATGATACCCTTTAAAAATGGTCTTGAAGAAGGTAATGGTTTCGATTACGACCATCATGGAAACATTATTACTCTTACAGAATATCGCAGAGGTTTTGTTGTTCATCGTGAAAGTATCAACCGAACAGATAATAACGGATTAAAACAGGGTCGTTGGAAATACTTCTATGAAGGTGGAATGCTGATGGAAGAAGGAACTTTCAGAAATGATAAAAAGGATGGCTTTTTTAAAAAATACGACAGAAACGGAAATCTGTTGGAACTTCAAAAATATGTTGATGGTGAAGAAGTTACAGATGTTCCGGAAATTTCAAAATTGAAGGTGGTAACAGAATATTACGATGATGGAGCAATCAGTAGTGTGACCACTTACCGCAATGGATTACCCGAAGGAGTGAGTCGTGAGTATGCCGGGGACGGAAGCATTACAATGGCAATCATTTATGCAGGAGGTAATGTTATTGGAAGAGGAATCATGAATGAGAATGGGATCAGGGAGGGGGAATGGGAAGAATTTTACATCAGCGGAAAACTCAGGGCAAAAGGTAATTATTCCAGCAATGTCAAAACAGGCGAATGGATTTATTATCATGAAAACGGATTACTGGAACAGAAAGGAGAATACAACATTGAGGGAAAACCTGTTGGAACCTGGATTTGGTATTACGACAACGGAGCCTTATGGAGAGAGGAATTTCTTATCAATGGTTTGAGAGATGGCCTGGTAACCGAATATGACCCTATTGGAATTATTATTTCAGAAGGTGAATACTATGAAGGTTTGGAAGAAGGAAAATGGAGGTATAATATAGAAAATCACAAAATTGAAGGTACATATAGTAATGGAAGACGCAATGGAATATGGAAACATTTTTACCCAAATGGACAACTTGGTTTTGAAGGACAGTTTATTGATGACAATCCAAATGGAAAACATATCTATTACTGGGAAGATGGCAAAATAAAAGATGAGGAAAACTACATCATGGGTAGAAAGGAAGGCGACTGGATCCGTTATAATGAAGACGGCACGCCGTTTATCATTATTACATATAGCAACAACAGAGAAATCAGGTATGACGGAATCAAAATCAAGCCTGAATATGATGAATAAAACCTGCAAATAAATATCATTTCATGAATTTTAGCAGCAGCTTGTTTCTTCTGTATTTCTTACCCTTGTTTTTCTTGATTTACTTTATCACGGGAAAAAGGTTCAATAAAAAAATCATATTGGTAGCCAGTTTGGTTTTTTTTGCATGGGGCGCACCATTTTTTCTTCTTTTGCTTTTCACATCAGTTATTATTGATTATTACCTGTCCGGTGTGATGCACGCATCAACAGGCAAAGCCAGAAAAACCATGTTGTTTTTTCTTTTGGTGATCAATATCGCCATTCTTGGATATTTTAAGTACATGAGTTTCCTCATTTCCCAATTCAATGAAATCCTCAATTGGTTGAAATTCACGAACCTGGAATTGTTTGAAGTTTTACTCCCAATAGGGATATCGTTTATTATTTTTCAAAAGATCAGCTATCTGATAGATGTTTACAGGAGTACTGCTGCTCCTGCAAGAAGCCTTACAGATTATATGCTGTTTATATTGTTTTTTCCAAAAATTCTGGCTGGACCGATAGTAAGATTTAATGATTTTACTTCGGGTCTTTTGCATCAGAATATATATTCAAAAATGGAAGACCGCTTAACTGGTTTTTTCCGCTTTTCTTTGGGGCTTGTAAAAAAAGTAATGATAGCCAATGTTTTGGGAGGATATGCGGACGAAATATTTTCTACAGAAACATCAATGCTTAATACAACAACGGCATGGTTGGGTACATTTGCTTACAGTTTTCAGATATATTTTGATTTTTCAGCTTACAGTGATATGGCTATTGGACTATCACGCATGATTGGTTTCAGGCTCACAGAGAATTTTAATAACCCTTATGTTTCGGTAGGTATAACAGGTTTCTGGAAACGGTGGCATATTACCCTGGGAACCTGGTTGCGTGATTATTTATTTCTTCCTTCAGCATATGCAATTTCACACAGGATGCCAAAAGAAAAATATCTGGGCATAAATACAAATAACTGGCTCTATATTTTTGCGACGCTCATCACTATGATCATTTGTGGCTTTTGGCACGGTGCCGGATGGACTTTTATTGTTTGGGGATTTTATCACGGCTTGCTGATGGCTGTTGAACGATTATTCCTGATGCGTTTACTCAAAAAATCAGGAAGAGTTCCTTCAATAATATTTACTTTTCTGGCAGTAATCATTGGTTGGGTTATGTTTCGTGCAGAATCTGTTGAGCATGCTATTGATTTTTATACAATGATGTTTTCACTTAGCTTTCAGACAAAAGATTTTATAATTACACCACAACTCATTGTATTACTTATTATTACTTCAATTTTTACATTTTCAGCTATTTTTAGTGGAATTGAAAAATGGCAAATGAAAATCTTCACAGAAATCAACAGTTTGACAGGATTAATAATTTTAAATCTGGTAGGAGTATTGTTATTCATACTGGGTTTGAGCCAGGTGACTGCAACCGGATTTAATCCCTTTATTTATTTTAGATTTTGATTTATGAAACGCCCTGTAATATTGTCTTTTATGTTTGTTATTATAATGGTAATCATTTGGTTGCCCGAAATGCAACGATTGTTTACTATTTTCAATATTAAACCATTGGAAGGAGCGTATACATTAAATGATGCACCGGAATTTTCATTCTCAGGTCTGAAAAAGGGAGAAATTCAGTTAAAAGCAGAAAAATTCATTGAAGAAAGAATAGGTTTCAGGCCGTTACTGGTTCGTCTGCGCAACCAGATAGATCTCATGTTATATAGCAAAGCCAATGGTGAAGGCATTATTATTGGCAGAAAGGGTGTGATCATTGAAGAAGATTATATTCTTGAATATTTGGGCCGGTTGTTCATTGGTATGCGCACAATAGATCAAAAACTTGAGAGGGTAAAATTTGTTCAGGATACCCTGGCTGCCAGAGGAATTCAATTTGCCATTGTTTTTGAACCCGGTAAAGCCAGTTTTTTTGCAGAGCTGATACCATCGCGGTACAAACCTGAAAGTAAAACTCTTTCAAATTATGAATATTTTACTGAAAAATGCAGGGAGCTTGGAATAAATCATCTGGATTTGAATCGCTATTTCAAACAATTAAAAACATCTTCACCTTATCCTTTATATCCGAAATACGGTACACACTGGAGCAATTATGGAATGATCATGGCCGCAGACACATTGCTGAAATATCTGGAAGCAATGCTGGGTAAATCCATAAATCATTTTAACATCAAAGATATAGCATTAAGTACTGATTTACGCGATACGGATTTTGATGGTGGCAGATCAATGAATTTGTTGTGGAAACCAAAAACCGAAGAAATGGCCTATCCTGTCATTGGTTTTGAAAACAATCCTGATGATTATTATCCTATGGTATTGATCATAGCTGATAGTTATTACTGGAATATATATAACTCGGGCATTCCAAAAAACATTTTTGCCAATGAGGCATTCTGGTATTATCACCACCTGGTTTATCCTGATCATTACGGGAATGAATTAAGCATTGATCAAATTGATATTAAAACAGAAATCGAGCAGCAGGAAATCATTCTTGTGATGATAACCGAAAGATTTCTTTATACTGCTTTCTGGGATTTTACTGACGATTTGTACAGGTTATACAAACCACATTACGAACCGGACAGGCTCTATGATTTCGGAAATAAAATCAGGCGAGACAGAAACTGGTTCGGTCTCATTCTGAAAGAAGCAAGACTCCGCGGAACCACGATTGAAGAAATGATACTGGAACATGCAGAATATCTTCTGCTGGAGGAATTGAAAGAGAAATCGGACCGGACTTACGAGGAATACATTCAATATTATGAACTTACCATAAAAAAAGATCCACAATGGTATGCAACTATTAAAGCTAAAGCTGAAGCCGGTCATATTGGTGTGGAAGAGATGCTGCGCCTGGATGCAATATGGACATATGAATTTGATGTATTGGGCATGCACAGGCAAAATAACAATTAATTGCAAATGTTTACTTTTGCCCCGTTAAAAATTCTTATTAATCAGCTATGAAAAACAAGACACTCCTTTTCCCGACATTATTACTGGTACTGCTATACACCCATGCAGTCATGGCGCAATATCCTGAATGGAACGACCCGAACAGCCTTCCTATTTGGATGACACCGGAAGAAGAACTGCGGAAACACGACATAGAATCAGATTTTGTTCCAACGGTAACCCCACCGGGAGAGATCAGAAATATTGCCGAATTTGAAAAAATGCAGGCAGCGCTGATCCGCTATCCACTCGGCATACCATTGAACCTGGTTGCAGCCATGTCGCAGCATGTGAAAATTATTTCCATTGTATCGAGCACGGCCGTGCAGAATCAAGCCACCAATGCATATCAATCAGCCGGTGTTAATATGGCAAATTGCCAGTTTTTAATAGCCCCAACCGATTCTTACTGGACCAGGGATTATGGTCCCTGGTTTATTACGACCGGAAATAACCAGGTGGCCGTTCTTGACTTCCCTTATAACCGTCCAAGACCCAATGATAATGCAATTCCAGGCCGGGTTGCCACATTTTTGAATATGCCGCTATATGCAATGAGCGTAATTCATACCGGGGGCAATTACATGACTGACGGGAGGGGAATCTCAGCTTCAACCGACCTGGTTTATGAAGAAAATAACAACAATGTTTCCTGGGTAAATCAACAAATGCAAAATTATCTTGGCATTGACACCTATCATGTAACATTGGATCCCCTTGGAGACTATATCAAGCACATTGATTGCTGGGGCAAGTTTCTGGATGTTGATAAAATTTTGATTTCCCAGGTTCCTGCTTCCAATCCGAGGTATCCTTACTTTGAGCAGGTAGCCAATTATTTTGCCAGCCAGATAAGTTCGTATGGAACTCCTTATCAGGTTTTCAGGGTTTATTCACCTAATGGTCAGCCCTATACTAACTCATTGATTCTGAATCACAGGGTTTATGTTCCAATTACCGGTTCAGCCAATGATGCTGCAGCTCTTGCGGTATATCAGCAGGCCATGCCGGGCTATGAAGTGATGGGATTTACTGGAAGCTGGCAATCAACCGATGCACTTCATTGCCGTGTTATGGGAATTGCCGATAAAGGAATGTTGTATATCAATCATATACCTTTAATTGGAGAACAGGAATACGAACCATTTTTCGAAATTCAGGCTGACATTGTCGCGCATAGCGGCTCTTCCCTTTACACGGATTCTCTTTTTGTGATCTTCAGGAAAAATATGGGTACATTTGATACCATCCCAATGTTTCATTTTCAAAACAATACTTACAAAGCATCAATACCTGCTACACATAATGATACCATCATCACCTATTACCTTTCGGTTGCTGATCAGTCCGGAAGAAAAGAAACGTTTCCGCTGATAGGCCCCGCCGGAGCCAGAAGTTTTACCGTGATTCAGACTATATTTCCCGGCGATGCCAATTGCGATGGTAATGTTAATCTGCTCGATGTGGTCACCATTATCAATTACCTGATGGGTTTAAATCCCGAGCCTTTCTGCTTTGATAATGCCGATATTAACGGGGATGCAATAATAAATGTGCTGGATGTGATAGGCACGGTGAACATTATATTGTCGGAATAAACGCCGGCAATTTAGTAATGAGATAGCAGGGTAGTGGAGAAATGTCCAGGAAAAACGTTGCCATATGAAAACTACTCTTTTCCCTTTATCAGTCTTAATACTGATCCACGTACTTTCTTTTTCTCTTCAGGTGCAAAGTCAACCCGTATCAAAGGATACGATTACATTTACACGCCTCACAAGTGGCCTGAATGTGCCTTCGTTTGAAGGAGGCCGAAGCGATTTTACCATGAATGATATCAACAACGATGGTCATGTTGATATACTTTCCATTGGAGACCATGGAAATCCGTTAGTAGGATCAACCCAACAAGGCATACTAATCTGGTTTAACGACGGCCAGGGCAATTTTAACCTACATATGAATGGCAATTTTGGCTATGGAGGAATTGCGGTAGGTGATGTCAACAA
The DNA here is from genome assembly GCA_964419945.1 of uncultured Bacteroidales bacterium. Taxonomy (GTDB): domain Bacteria; phylum Bacteroidota; class Bacteroidia; order Bacteroidales; family JAAYJT01; genus JAAYJT01. The sequence continues at coordinate 20,940 of CAYQRU010000042.1, forward strand.
TGATGGTTTCAAAGATATTGGCATGGGAATGCACCATAATTATTCAACAACAAATTTTGGAGATCAACTCATTGAAGTTGCGCTGGGCGATGGTACTGGTCTTACATGGTTGCCCTGGGATCAGGGACTTGCCACCAACGGTGAAACATGGGGTATGTTTGGAACCGATTTCGGCGATGTAGATAACAATGGTTTGCTTGACCTGGTAAGTATTTCTTTCGGCAGCGGGGCAGGACTTCATGTATATCTTAATCAGGGAAATGGAACATGGGTTCCAAGCTTTGGCTTTTTAGGCAATAATTCAGATATGATTATCCGGTTTGCGGACCTGGACAATGACGGTAATCTTGATTTTGTTGCTGCACATGCCACAGGAACAGCATATTTTGGTGATGGTAATGGCAATTTTTTAAAAAACGATAACGGCTTGCCCATATATGGTGAGTTTACTCCACGGTATGGAATTTCAGTCGGTGATGTTAATAATGACGGTAGTGATGGATTTGCTTATGTAAATCCAAATGGCGGTGTGGAAGTGTACGAGTTTAATCCTGTTAACAATGGGTGGGTTAGCTATTCAGGTAATCTTCCAACCAGCGGTTCCTGGCAACTGACACAACTACATGACATGAACGCAGACGGATTCAATGATGTTATGGCTTTTGGGAACCGCACATTCAGGCTTTGGTTGGGTGATGGTACAGGCAACTGGACTGCCGATGCTACTTTTCAGACTCCCGCCACACCTGGGTATGCGCAGGCTTTCAGAGCCGGAGGCGACCTGAGTAAAAATGGATTTGGAGATGTGGTTTTTCTTGTCAGGGAAGGATCCTGGATTAATTATCAGAATAAGTTTTATGTATATGCTGCAAATTCAACTCCCGACCAACTTTGGATCAGGCCTCTTTATCCCAAAGGTAATGAAAGATTTTTCCCTGGATCCGTAAGATTTATACAATGGGCTGCAGCCGTACCGGGTGGATTGGCCTCAACGGTCAAAATCGAACTATCATCAACAGGACAGAATGGGCCATGGACTACAATCGCAGACAATCTACCCAATAATGGAAAATATCAGTGGACAACACCCACAACCGGATCTGAAAATTATTTTTTAAAACTTACTGTATATTCTGCTGACCTGTCTTCCAGCATGGTAACCGCAGCACCATTCACAGTGATAGGATCTTCTGTAATTCCAGGCGACGCAAATTGTGACGGAATTGTAAATTTACCCGATGGTATCACGATCGTGAATTACATCCTCGGTAATAACCCGCAGCTCTTTTGTTTTGAAAACGCTGACGTTGATGAGAACGGAACAATCAACATTTTAGATTTGATTGCTGCTATTGAAATTATTCTCAGCAAGTAATGATCAACCGGAGAATTGATAAAATACCGGTAAACATTGATTTGATTATAAAAACCGATGCTTGCTATTAATAATCAGCGTTTTAGTACGAAAACTTCATCTCAGTAAACTTCAGGAACTGCTTTAATCCCTTCTTCCCATAAAGATCATAATATAGTATAGAAGTGTTGCGAGAGAGGCAAGCGCAGCAATAACGTAGGTATAGGCTGCCCAGCGAAGTGCTTCCTGAGCTTTTGGATGTGTTTCGCTGTTTGTGATTCCGGCGCTTCCAAGCCATACGAGGGCACGCCGGGTAGCATCAATTTCTACAGGCAGAGTAATAAAGCTAAAAAGCGTTGTTAATGCAAAAAGTATAATACCGGCAAGGAGAATACCAGGCATGGTTTGAACCAAGAAAATTCCGGCCAGCAACACCCATTGCACCCATTTTGAAGCAAAACTGACAACAGGAACCAGCTTGGAACGCATTTGCAGAAATGCATAAGCCCGGTCGTGCTGAACCGCATGTCCGCACTCGTGGGCTGCCACAGCTGCAGCTGCAACACTCCTGCCATCATAGACTTCGGGGCTGAGGTTAACGGTTCTGTTTACGGGATTGTAATGGTCAGTTAACTGTCCTGGCACAGAAACTACTTTCACACCCTCTACTCCGCTATCGCGAAGCATCCGCTCTGCAACTTCTTTTCCGCTAAGACCGTAGTTAACGGGAATTTTCGAAAATTGTCTGAATTTTGATTTTAGCTGTTGCCCAATTAGCCAGCTAATGATCATAAAAACAATAAAAATAATCCAGATAGGAGCCATTGTTGATATTATTAAAGTAATTGAAAATTTGTGCCTGTCAAAATCTTTGCCATTTTTATACAGCAGGAACTAAACGTCAATTTGGCATAAAAAGTTTAAAAGTGCGCGCAGAGTGCGTTGATCTGTGCACGCACCTGTTTGAAGGAAATATTCAATTCATTTGCAAACTATCTGTGTTTTATGGTGTTTATCAGGAGAATATAAAAAATATCTGTCATGGAATCAACAATTGTAAATCAGGAATATATTGAAGATGTGATGAACAAAGCCAAGCTGGCGGCAGATAAATTTTCCAATTATGATCGGATTCATACCGACCGGATTGTTCTGGCTGTTTATGAAGCTGCATTCAACAATCGTTTCCGCCTGGCTCAAATGGCATACGAGGAGACAGGAATTGGAAAGATTAATGACAAAGTAATAAAAAACATTATTGCCACACGGTTCGTTTACCACGACATAAAAAATTTTTTAGCTGCCGGCATAATCTCCAAAGATCCGGTAAGCGGAATTACCGAAATTGCCCATCCGCTTGGGCCAATATTTGCCATCACACCTGTTACAAATCCCACGAGTACAGTTTTGTTCAAGATTCTGATCAGTCTGAAGACCAGAAATTCATTGGTAATCAGTCCACATGGTGCTGCACGTAAATGCAGTATTGAAGCTGCAAAAATTTGTTATCAGGCAGCGATTGAAGCCGGTGCGCCTGAGCATTGCATTCAGTGGCTGAAACGGGTCAGCAAAGAAGATGTACTTACGTTTATGAGCCATAAAAAGACCTCCCTGATACTTGCCACAGGTTCTGTTGGACTGGTTCGGGCTGCCTATAGCTCAGGTAATCCAACAATAGGGATTGGGCCGGGAAACGTACCCGTGTATGTTGGCAAATCTGCTGATGTAGCCTTTGCAGCGGAGCAGATACTGATTTCAAAAACTTTTGATCATGGAACCATTTGTGCCAGTGAACAGGCAGTTGTTGTGTCAAAACACAATGCAGCGGCGCTTAAAGAGGAGTTTATTAAACGTATGGCATATTTTATGAATCCCAAAGAAACAGCTATGCTGGAACCCATTGCCTTTAACCGTACACAAAAGGTGATGAATGTCCAGGTTATCGGGCAACCGGCCTGCAAAATTGCACAAATGGCTGGTTTTGAAGTGCCCGAAAACACAAGCGTGTTGATCGCACCATTAGAAAAGGTGGGTCTGGATTCACCGCTTTCCCTTGAAATTTTAGCGCCTATACTTGCATTTTACGAAGTTGATAACTTTGAACAAGGTATTTCACGATGCCGGGAAATAAACCGTTATGGTGGATTGGGGCACACAGCAAGTATATTTTCCTGTGATGAAGCAAAGATACAGCATTTTGCCAGAGCAATGAATGCTGGACGTATTGTGGTAAATCAACCATCATCGCAGGGTGCATTGGGTGGTACTTATAATGGACTGCAACCATCAATGACTCTGGCGTGTGGAACCGGAGGTAAGAATATAACAACGGATAATATTTCTGCTCGACATTTGATTAATATCCAGCGTATCGCCCATCGCAGGATAAATATTTGCAGTGAACATACCACACAAGGTGCTTACTGCTGCAATGCATATATGAGAGCTGATGAAATTGAGAAAGTGTGTAGCAGGGAGGCATTGATTGGAGCAATACTATAGATTAAGGTCTGAAACACCGGGAAAACAATACACGGGATGTATTATTTGGGCATCAGGTGAAGAAAAATTGCAAAAAAATGGCAAACGCTCCCTCCTAACACAAACAAATGCCAGATGACATGATTGAATCGAAATTTGCGCCATAAATAAAAAAACACTCCAAGCGAATAAGAAATTGCTCCTGCCAACAACCAGTAAAGCGCTCCCACAGGTACATTTTGCATGAGAGGGCGAATGGCTATAAGAATGATCCAACCCATAGCTATATAAAGGATGGTTCCAATAACACGGAGTTTGTCCGAATAAAAGAAAATTTTGAATAAAACTCCTGCGACTGCCAATCCCCAGATAATTCCGAAAAGTGCCCAACCCCATGGCCCTCTGAGCGGAACCAGGCAAAAAGGAGTATATGTGCCGGCAATGAGTATAAAAATGGAGGAATGATCAAAGACATTCAAGAAATTTTTGACTTTTTTCTTTTGTACAGCATGGTAGAGTGTACTCGATAAATATAGAATAATGAGACTGGCTCCATAAACCGAGAAGCTGACAATCTGCCACGCATCACCATTGCGAACAGCAGCGAAAACGACCAACAGCACCAATGCTGCAATACCAAGCAATACTCCTATACCATGTGTTATGCTGTTAAATATTTCGTGAAGATATAATACCCAGCGGCGACGTTCCATAAAGCAGTGTTATAGTAAACCATTGTTGGTATGACTGCGAATAAAACTTTTTCAAAAAAGGAATATTGCAAAATTAATGCTTCCTGTGAAGCCCATTATGATATTTATGCTGAGGCTATCGGTTTTTTCTTTTGGGTAAGTAACGAAACAACAACCAACGTGATAAAAGACAACGGAATAGAAATAATACCCGGATTATCAAAAGGCATGATGGCATTTTCACGGGGCAGCCTGAATTGTTCGAACATACTCGGAGATAGCAAAATAATAATGACAGAAGCCAAAATACCAACAAGAATGGAAGCAGCAATACCTTTGGCCGTGGTCTTTTCCCAGAAAATAATCATTACGATAGCAGGAAGGTTGGCTGAGGCTGCAACGGCAAAAGCCAAACCAACCAGGAAAGAAACGTTCATTCCCTTAAAAATAATCCCAAGGATGATTGCTACTATACCCACTCCAAATGCAGCAAGTTTTCCGGCTCTCACCTTAGCCTTGTCATTCATTTTTCTATTCAGGTACTTATCTGCAAAATCATGTGCGATGGCACCCGATGAAGCAACAATAAGCCCGCTGACGGTTCCCAGCACTGTTGAAAATGCAATGGCCGAAACCATTGAAAAAATAAATGTTCCAAATGATTTGGCAAGCAGTGGCGCCGACATATTGCTGCTTTCCATATCAAGAACCCCATTGATCATGGCGCCAAAACCCATATATACCGTAAGAATATAAAAGAAACCAATGGCTGCGATAGCCACTATTGTTGATTTTCGTGCAGCACGCTGGCTTGGAACGGTGTAATAGCGGATCAGAATGTGAGGTAAGGCAGCAGTTCCCAAAAACAGAGCAAGCATCAAAGAGGCAAAATTCAGCTTATCCCATATTGATGAAGCTTTTCCCACTTTAAATACCAATCCGGGTTTCATGATTTCTTTTCCGGTTTTGGTTTCCTGATGCCAAACGGTTACTTTTTCATCCCCGTCGTTGAAATAGCGTTTTTTGAACAACACAATTTCACTTTGTTCTATTTTTTTCAGAAATCCAAAAGGTCCTACAGGCCCTGTGCTTTCAACTTCTTCGCCGTCAACAACGATTTTGTTTATGTGGCCAACCTGGTAAAACATACGCTCACTCCTGGGCTGGCCATTGTACAAAACTTCACCTGAAGGAAGTACTGTTTTTGAAAGAGTTTCGCTTAAACAAATAGTTTTATCATCAGCAGAATCAACCTTATACCACCTCACAGTGCCATCGTGCATCAGTTTAACAAAACGATCTTCCCCAACCATCACATCACTCAGATATTCATACCCCTCAAGATGCTCAAAATCTATTTTTCCGTCAACTAAATCAGCCCTGATGCTGCACGGAGCAATGTAATCAGGCCGGGGAGGGTTATCCAGGCCTTTATTAAGAATATAAAAGGTAATGAGTGCTGAAAATATGATTAGCATTCCACCTTTGATAAATTGAACATAGGTGGTTGAAGTCATCCCTGCGGTTGCAACAATCAAAATAACGACCGAACCAACAATAATCACCCCAATCCAGTGAGGGAGTCCCAGTAATGGAACCACAAGGTCGCCGGCCCCTACCATTTGAGGGATAAGATAAAAAATGGAAACTACCAAGGTACTGATTGAAGCC
>CAYQRU010000043.1:0-26254 GCA_964419945.1 uncultured Bacteroidales bacterium
AAATATTTATTTTTCATCTACGACTAAATATAAATAAAATCTCTACTCATTAAAATACCATGATATTATTTGAGAAACGAATTATCACATCGGGGTTTGTTGAATGCACAATTACAGGTTGTTGATTCCGGTTTTGTATTTATTAAGGTTTTCAGGCTTCACGAACCAATTTGTCATTTCTTTCAGGTTTTGCCGTTTTGTATATTCCGGTTGCCAGGATGTTAGTTGTATAAGAATTTTATTATCACCCCATAACCGGAAAATTTCATAATCTTTTGGGCGGAGCCTTTGTTTATCGGTAATAAACTCTACATCGCTTTGCATGCTCTCTCGAATCTTCAATAATTCAAAGATTTGCAGCAGCAGGAGGTTTAAAGATACGGGGTTTGGGCTTTAGTTTTCAGGCTTTAAACTTTAAACTTTGAACCTTGAACTTTGAACTTTGAACATTGAACTTGGAATTTGGGGCTTGGAACTTGGGACTTGTTGCGGATGTTTGGTGACAATGGTTCCTTTCGGAATTAATAACTAATTGGCATCGCTCCGGTTATCGGTGTTTTTCCTGCACCCAGAGAGTTGTCGCGTGCAAGAAGGAAATCGTTGGCAACTACCTGAAGCTTTTTTGCAAACTCCTCTTTATTGAAAGGATTTGCATGCCATTTCACAGTTTCGAGCCAGGCGACCGGAAAAGTTGAAAGTCTCATGGCGACATCTACATCCGCTACAATTGCTTTTCTTATAGTGTATTCAAAAATATCCACCCACGAAAAACTGTAATGCCCGGCGAGGGTAACGATATCAAAAACATCTTTGGCTTCATCCCGGCTTACAACTGCCGATAGTTTATTTGAAAGAATATTCGCTGGATTATCAAGCGGGATATTTTCAAAAAGCATGGTTTGCCCCATTCGTGAAGGGACATCATTAACAAATTCGACCTTCAATTCTGTATCGTTATCAGAGACCCATAGCCTGACAAAAGTGTCAAATTGAATAAGTTTTGAAACCGAAAAATTCAACGACTTGTCTAATCTTTGTTTTATTTGTTGAACCAGCAAAATGAAATCGTCCTTATCGTTTACAAAGAAGTCAAGGTCGTCACTGAATCTGTGGTTTAGAAAAAACCGACCAAGTGCTGTCCCGCCGGTAAGATAAAATGCATCGTAATTTCCTGAAATTTCCCTAAATACCAGATTCTGTAGCCTGTAAAGCTTTTGGTAATTCATCTTTAATAAATTTGTAGTGATTTTGCAGCGTTTTGAATCTTAAGGTATTAATCAGGCTATCGGATAATAAGTTAACTATTCTTAATGCAGGAAGCAATCTGATTACTGTATGCCAGCGATAAGATTCAAGCATTTTTCTGAACAAGGTTTCAGCGGTATAGTGCCCGGCCATTTCCCTTGTTCCTTCGAGTACTTCGAGACAATCTTCAGGCGGGATGTTATAATCCCACATCAGGCTTCGCATGAAGTCGAGTTTTTCTTCTCGTGTAAACTCAGGTGTGGGCATGTTAGATTTAATTTTATTTGGTTAGACGTTAAATAAGATAAATCAAGCCATTTGCAATTTCACAGCTTCGCTCCTTCACTCATAGTAATAAGAGTGAAATGATCTGAATTTCTGTATGTTTAATCCAGCTCAGGTTTCAGGGATTTCCCACCAAAGGAAGGGAAAGGTATTAAAGATTCAAAATTCAAAGAATTAATAATTTAGTGTTTAGTTTTTGAGTTTGGAGCCTGGGGCTTGGAGCCTGGATCTTGGGTCTTTTCATACTGTTCAGAAAGAACTTAAGCAACAGGTTTATACGGGTTTTGGATGTGATCAGAGCCTGCAGCAAGGTTTTTTATTTAATGAGTAGCAAAAGTATGCAAAAATCCGATCCCGCACGAACAGGTCAAAATTTTTAAGATTCAGGTTTCAGGGATTAGGTGGTGCAAATTGAGGCGCGGACTATCTCTACGGGGTTCGGTGGTTTTTCTGTTTTTTTTGGGAGCAATGGCTTTTTCGCATCTGCATCTTTTTCATTTTAATGCAACTGAACATTCCTGCCTGATTCTCTGATTTTAGAAAATGTTTCGATGATAGCCAACGTTGTTTGAGCTGCAACAGGGCTTTTCAGGATCGTGGCCAGCATGTATAATCCTTTTTCTGTAATGGCTTTGGGAAGCTTTGTTCTGTCACCCGATAAACTTCCGCTCCGCTCCAACTTTGAACTTTTTACTTTGAACTTGGGGCCTGGAACTTGGGGCTTGGCTCCTGGCTCTTGATTCCCAGGTCATCCATCAAAGGTCATCTCCTTTCACAGCTTCGCTACCTCACTCACAGTATCCAGAGTGAAATGATTTGAAATTCTGTATGTTACATCTCGCTCAGGCTTCGGGGTCTGCCGTACAAAATTAAAGTAAAGGATTTAAAGATACATTATTGAGTCCACTTTGAAAAACAAATACAACCACAGAGACGCTGAATGCACAAAGAAAGCGCAGAAATTAAGCTGTTGGTTATCAACTATGTAAAAACTATGTAACTAATGTGTCTATGTGGTAAAAATGGTTTTTATACTTTTCTGCGGGGAATTCAATATCGAGATATTCAGTAATTTACATTTTTGAGTCGAGGTATCTGCCGGTTTCTTTGTGCTGAAAATCAGGGAGCATATAATGGAAAAGGTCAACAATTTCCTTTTTGGTCCATACCTTTTTTTCTTTCAGGGAGCTTATGGAATGCCTGAAATAGTCAATAGGGCCATCAAAGTACCCTGGACCGTTTTTGATGATTCCAAGATTTTGGAAACGACCCATATCGAGTGTTTCATTTTCGGTAAAAAACTCTTCAAAGTCTTTTTCACCTGTGGTATCACTGATGGTGAAGAGGCAGGGGTATTTTTTGTGATTGGTGATGTGTGAATAGTGACTGGTTGTGTTTTTAAAAAATTCACGAGCTTCATCTTCGGTATTGCAAATGAAGGGTTCCAAACCTTTCTCCTTTAAATATCTTACTGCGATTTCGGCAAAGGTGATCAAGTGTAGCTCTTCGCTGAGTTTGGGGAAGAAGATATCACGGTTTTCGCCAAAGATGCACGACATAAGGCACAGTTCGCCCGATTCTTTTGGAGTCACAAAATAGCGTTTTACATCATTAGGTGCTACAATGGGTTGCTGTTTTTTCAGGCGCTGTTCATATCCATGCAACAGCGAGCCATCAGAGAATGCCACATTGGCAAAGCGCGCCATCGAAACATCAATATCCCTGCTGCGGCGGTTCACAAACATTTCCATGATGCGTTTGGAAGCGCCCATCATGTTTACGGGATTGGCGGCTTTGTCGGTGGATACACAGAAGTATTTTTTCACTCCCTTTTCAATAGATTGTCGTAGTGTTTTATCTGTATTGAAGATGTTTACTTGTATCATCCGCATCAGGGTAAAGGGATCTTTTTCGCTGCGTACGTGTTTGAGGGCTGAGAGATTCAATACATAGTCGTACTGCCCGTCGGCTTCCCAAAATGCATCGTATTCAACAGACCCGACATCGAGGGCAAAGGTTTGAAAATCGCCATCAATATAACCAAAAGAGCTGCGGATGTCCCTGACGAGTTCCACCATGTTGTTTTCAGAGATATCAACCACATGGAGTTTCAGCGGTTTTCGTTGAAATATTTCCCTGGTAACCGCCTGCCCGATGGAGCCAGCGCCACCGATAACCAGAAATCGTGAAGAACTCACCATTAAGGAAAGTTCTTTCTCATGGTTAAAGATGTCCCCGCTGAAGAGTTCTTTGGAGCGCCCTATGAGGGAGAGGGGGTTCATGACTGATTTTGTTGGCACATAGATTCCCGCATGCACGGGAAGGATTGGATTGTCATACACAGATAATGAACAATAAGAAACAGTCTGATCTGTGTCACTATGGTTGAGGTATGTTTTTACAAGTTTCCGCTGGTTGTTATCACTGAAAAATTTTCAAATTTTTGCCACCTGTTACACATATTATTCAACGGTATAAATCTGTGTTCTGATCCTCACTCCAGACGGTTCGTTTCACATAGTCGGTATAGCTGAGGATGATGCGTACCACTTTTTCGCTTACATTAGGCATTGTGTAATCGGCTACAGGACGGAAATTTCGAATAGGTTGGGTTGCTGAGTCTCCGGGTTGTTGAATAGGCATTCCGGTATGTTGGTGCTTAAGTTGGACAAGTCCCTGCAGGATGCGTTGCGGGTTCAGCCCTGTCATCATCACACTCGCTTCCTCCATCGCTTCGGGTCGTTCGTGGGCTTCGCGGATATTAAGAGCACGGAAGTTCATAATAGAAGATTCTTCACTGATGGTTCCGCTGTCAGAGAGAGCTGCATAAGCATTAATTTGCAGGGAGTTATAATCGCAGAATCCGAGTGGTTTGAGAAAGTGTACGAGTGGATTGATTTTTTGCCCTTCGACTCCGCTCAGGCTAAAATTTGTTGAATTGTTGAATGTTTCCAGTTTCTTTCGGGTGCGGGGGTGAGTGGAGACGATGACCGGAAAACCATATTTTTCAGCGATCAGGTTCAGTGTCGTGAGCAGTCCGCTGAAGTTTTTATCGTTGTTGATGTTTTCTTCGCGGTGGGCAGAGACGATAAAATATTTTTCTTTTTCCAGGCCGAGGCGCGTAATCACATCAGAAGTCAGAATTTTAGGCATATAGTGGTTCAACACTTCATACATGGGGCTGCCGGTTTTGATGATGCGGTCGGCGGGCAGGCCTTCGCGCAGGAGATATTCGCGGGCGATGCTGCTGTAAGTGAGGTTGATATCGGCGATATGATCTACGATCTTACGGTTGGTTTCTTCAGGAACCCGTTGGTCAAAACAGCGGTTACCTGCTTCCATGTGGAAGATGGGTATATGACGTTTCTTGGCAGGAATGGCGCAAAGGCATGAATTTGTATCACCAAGCACCAGGAAGGCATCTGGTTTTTCCTTTTCAAGTACCAGATCAATTTTGATGATGACTTGTCCAATGGTCTCGTTGGCGTTGATGCCTGCAGCATCCAAAAAATAGTCTGGTTTGCGTATGCCGAGGTCTTCATAGAAAATCTGGTTAAGCTCATAGTCGTAGTTCTGGCCGGTGTGGACAGTGATGTGGTCAATGGCTTCGGATGCATCGAGGGCGGCCATGACGCGGGAGAGGCGGATGATCTCGGGGCGGGTGCCAACCACGGTGAGGACTTTTAGTTTTTTCATTTATTTAAAGAGTCGGATTTGAAGAGCCAAGGTGAAAGAGTCAAGTAAGAAGAGCCAAGGTGAAAGAGTCAGGTGGGTTCGTCTTACAATCTTCTTATTTTATTATGATTGCATTTTATTTATAATTGAGGCTAATATTTTTTTAATTTCATTGCTTTCCCGGGTCAAGAAATTGAGTTCATCGCCTTCCTTATCCTGAAGGGCTTCTAAGACCCTTAACCAGTTAGATTCACGGGTTTCTTTAAGTGAGATCCTTACTTTGTTTTTGAAATCGGCTTTAGAGGATCGAGCCTGAGCTTCTTCATAATTTGCACCAATGGAGGTTGCCGATTTGCCTAATTGATATTTAATGATTGAGTATTCAGACGTATCAGGAAAAGTTTTCAAATGCTTTAAGCATCGTACACCAAAGTTAAAAGTCCTGTCAAGTAAATCATTCTCTTTTATGGTTTTAGATAACTTATAATCTTTTCACTTCGCTCTTCCTCCTTTTCCCCTGGCTCTTTTACCTTCTCAAAATAAGTATCCGGGTCGTTGGCATCGAAATGTTCGTTGATCCAGAAAATGGTATAAAGTTCTTCATCACCTATGTTTGTGATATTGTGCGTATACCAAATCGGCATATCTACAAATGAAGGCGATTCTCCATCTAAGTCGAATGACATCACTTTGTCTGTTCCGATTCTTCGTAATTCAATCTTTGCTTTTCCTTTGATGACGGCGAAGCGTTCGGCTTTGCGGGTATGGAAGTGGTTTCCGCGTGTAATGCCCGGTTTGGTAGTAGAGAACGAAACCTGCCCGCCGCTGTTCAGTTTTATCGTTTCAACAAAAGTGCCACGGTCATCGGTGTTGAATTTCAGTTTGAAAGGGAAAAATGATGCATGATCAATGTAGCAAAGAAATGTATTCCAAAGGTTCCTGGCAGCTGGTGTATCCAGAGGCGGAATTTCTCCTCTGCTAAAATAGACTTCCCTGCAAGAGCTCAGAATATCCAACAGGCCTGAAACAGTGACGGTTGTTGTATGCTGCACCATCACCTCCTCAAAACCTGTATTCCCTTTCAGACGCTCTGTATGCGTTTTTTTTATCAATTGGATGAAATGCTCTGTCAATTCACCTACATAGATCAGATTCAGGGTTCCGTCCACATCAATTTTTGGAATTTCATTGTGGGTCAACTGATGGCAAAAAGTGGCCACGACCGAATTGTAATAGGGATTTCCGAAAGGTCCGAATACATTTGGAATTATCATTCCGCTGAATGGGGCATTGTTTTTTTCAGCCCATTTTTCGAATAGTTTGCGGCCTTCTTTTTTCGATTTGCCGTAGAGATTGTCTCTTTCTTCCTGGGTTGAGGAAGAAAAAAGAATATGAGGATTGGCTCCGGTATTTTCGCACGCTAAGATCAGTTGCTTCACCAGCCTGATATTGGTTTCGTAAATTGTACCTGGATCATTATGCCGGTTCATCGCCGCCAGGTGTACGATGGCATCACAGTTTTTAACAAATGATTTCAACCTGGAATCATCCCCAAAGTAGTTGTCTTCAAAAGGTATGCGTTCAAACTGAGCGGGATAAAGACCAAGCGTATTATAAAGGTGGGTACCAATAAAACCTGATTGACCTGTAATACCTACTTTAATCATGTATCATATCAGTTCTGGTAATTTCAAAAATTGTTTAACTGCTAAAACCATGCTGTGTGGCCGGGCTTAATGTTCTAATATCCAATAATCCGGAGGAAAGCGGTAATCGTCATGTTGAGATTCTTCGAGTGTCATGTCGGAAAAGCTGATCAAAATGGAATCTGTTTCCAGGGCTTTAAGCCCGTTAGCGTATCCAGGCGGGATAACCAGAACTTCGCTTTGCCTGTCTGAGAGTATATGAGCGTTCTTTTTAAGGTCTTTTGAAGGCTGTTGCCAGTTGTCAATTTTGATCCAGTTGATGAGGAAACAACCCTTGGCTGCATAAAAGTATTTTGTTTCCAGTTTGTGACCCTGCCAGGCACGTATGATGCTGGTGTCAGGATGGGTGATCGTATAAAATCGCCTGATGCCTTCGAAAGTAAAATCATTCACAAACCGGACAGTACCGCGGGAGTCGTCATGAGTGTTGCCTTTAATTATCATGATATTATGTATGTATCAAATACATTACACTGGTTGTTGCTTACAGATTAATCGGGATAGCGGATTGCATCAGTATCGCCAAATATGTCGCGGCGAATGACGGGGAGCCTGAGTAACAATGTTTTCATTCCTTCAATATCAAGCTGTTGTGTATTGTGGGAATGATATTCGCTGTATTTCGTAACATCTTCTATTCCTTCACTAAAATAGCGCTCATAGTTCAGGTCACGGTTATCAGCAGGGATCCTGTAATAATTTCCGAGGTCTTCCGCTTTTACCATGTCTTCCCGGTTTACCAGGGTTTCGTACAGTTTTTCTCCATGCCGGGTTCCGATGATTCGTGTCGGAAGGTTTGACTGATACAGTTGTTTCAGTGCATTTGCAAGGGTTTCAATAGTGGCTGCCGGCGATTTTTGCACAAAGATATCACCGTTACAGCCATGTTCAAAGGCATATAAAACAAGATCTACTGCATCTTCAAGGGTCATCATGAAGCGGGTCATATTTGGATCAGTGATGGTAAGTGCCTTACCTGCTTTGATTTGCTCAATAAACAGGGGGATCACTGAGCCTCTTGAAGCCATCACATTGCCATAGCGGGTTCCACAGAAAATTGTCTTGCTTTCTTCCAGGTTACGTGATCGTGCAATCATCACTTTTTCCATCAATGCTTTCGACATTCCCATGGCATTGATAGGGTAGGCAGCTTTATCGGTACTAAGCACGACGGCTTTTTTCACAGCATGCCTTTCGGCTGCAGCAAGCACATTATCAGTGCCAAGTATATTGGTTTTCACGGCTTCCACCGGAAAAAACTCACAGGAGGGAACCTGTTTCAGGGCAGCAGCATGGAAAATGAAGTCAACTCCTTTAACTGCGCTGTCAACAGAACTTTGATTCCTGACATCGCCTATGTAAAACTTGACTTTATGGTTGTTGATTCGCTTGCGCATATCGTCCTGTTTCTTTTCATCACGAGAGAAGATCCGTATTTCGGTAAAACGTTCATCATTAAGAAAGCGTCGTAAAACAGCATTTCCAAATGAGCCAGTACCTCCTGTGATAAGAAGAATATTGTGTGTGAACATATGAGGTCTATGTTAGGATTTGATAAATTACCTGATTTAAGGCGTGTTTCTGCTTATCATCAGAAATAAGCCCTGGTTATTGTTTCTGCAGTTTTTGAAACAATTCCGTGATTGTACCTGCCGATATATACCACCTTTGGTGAAATGTGAGGCAACTTTATTTCTGATTATTTAAGGGGTTTGGCTGTTATTAACCCTGGGATTTGTTTCCGTTCCTGTTGGATGGGTCTATGGTATTGGGTTTGAGAACAGTTCCTCTTACAGCTTCGCCTCCTCACTCCCATGCAATGAGTTAAAAAATACACACTATCAGCATGTTAGCCGGAATTAACCGGCTATATTTTCCCAGAGTATGAAGGCCTCGGGGCTATTTTTCAGATACATGTTTACTTCTTCCGGCGCCACAATTACATACCTGATCTTACGGTTTATAAGGCTTTCAGCTTTGTCAATAAGCTGAGCCAGATAAGCACGGTCAATGCCATTGCCGATCAGCAGGATGTCAATCAACGGGCTGTCGTTACCTTTTGCAAAAGCACCGGTAAGGTAGGCGCTGTGCAGGCCTCCAATCTGGTTTACAATACGTTCAACCACATGACCAATTCCTGTGTGTTTCAGCAACAGGAGGTGAATTTCTTCAAAAAGCGGATGACTGGTGTTGGCACGGTACATTTTTTTGTTGCCTGCCATCTCCGATGTGAGCATACCGGATTTTTCCATGCGTATCAATTCCTGTCGGATGGCGTTGGTTGATTCACCAAATTCCGATTCCATATCGCGCAGCCATGACCTGGTATTGCTGTTCAGGAAAAACTTAAGCAGCAGATTGATCCGTGTCTTCGATGTAATAAGCGTTTGAAGCACCGGTGTATAAATTTTGAGTAACAAAAGTACACAAATATTCAAAGATACAACCAACGAGTCAAAATTTTTCTGCTCTTTTACTACCTGTTTTCCAAAGCATACGAATTTCCGGGCTAATTTCGTTTCCATTGCTCAGAAATATTGCGAAATGATTTTTTGTTCTTTCTTATCACTACCTGCAAACAACTGATGTTCAAAATAATAACAGTAACTTTTGTTTTTGCTGCGCTGTATAATTTTTATCCTGTGCATGCCCAGGATGGGATTGGAACCACTTCGAGAGAGGAATATATCAGAATGTATAAGCCTTTGGTGATGATCAAAATGCGCGATTTCGGAATCCCTGCAAGTGTTGCGATGGCGCAGGCAATCATTGAATCGAACAACGGGAACAGCGAATTAGCTAAGAATGCCAACAATCATTTCGGTATTAAGTGCCATGAATGGACCGGCCCCGTATTTCGCTGGGACGACGATGAGAAGCACGAATGTTTCCGAAAATATTCTTCTGCTGAAGAATCATTTTACGATCATTCCTTGTTCCTGACGCGCAGGCCAAGGTATGCCACATTATTTGAGCTCGATATTACAGATTATAAAGCCTGGGCACATGGGTTGAGGAGGGCAGGGTATGCCACAAACCCGCATTATCCTCAACTTTTGATAAAAATGATAGAAGAGAATCGTTTGTATGAGATTGATGAAGAAGTATTACACGGTCCTATCCTGGCCGAAACAAATGAAGAACACGAAGAAGCTCCTGCGGTGCATCCTGTTTCTTTTTCTGAATTTGGAAAAGGACCGGGGCACAGGACTTTATATGTGATGAATCGCCGATTGTTTGTATTTGCCGGTGCCGATGATACGTATTTTAAGATCGCTAACGATTTCGACATCCAAATGTCAAAACTATACCATATCAATGATGCAGAACCAGGTAAACAGGTAAAGCAAGGAGGACCTGTGTTCATTCAAGCCAAGCGTAGACGTTCGAAAATCCCTGTACACGAGGTAAAAGTCAGCGAAAGTATGCATGATATTGCACAAAACTATGGTATCAGGTTAAAGAGCCTTTACCGGATGAACAATATGCCTCCAGGTGAGCAACCAGTTGCAGGGCAGCGTATCAGGCTCAGATAATGGGTTGAAATGTTGAAGTGATTGATTGGTTAAGGAGTCGCTTTCCTGGAAAGCTGCTTTGCTGAGCTCGCTGGGGTATTTACTCTGATATGTATGCTGTCAATTTAATATACAAGGTGGAATGATTATTATTAACATATCCCGTCTGTCAGGTTCTGATGACTATTTGTTATTGGATTAATCCCATTGCAATGCTTT
This sequence comes from uncultured Bacteroidales bacterium, assembly GCA_964419945.1. Classification (GTDB taxonomy): domain Bacteria; phylum Bacteroidota; class Bacteroidia; order Bacteroidales; family JAAYJT01; genus JAAYJT01. Next base: position 10,646 of record CAYQRU010000043.1, read on the forward strand.
ACTTTCAAATTTCCCGGCCTGAAGGCCGGTCTTACTGAATTGTTATCCAATTGCAGCTTCATTCATTACAGTGAATTGTTCAGGTCAGAAGTTTGTCTTTCAATTTACTACTTTAATCAAGGTGTAAGTCTTTCCCTGCACCATATCCCGTCGGCCAGCCGGTATTGTATACGGTCGTGTAGGCGATGTTCACGACCCTGCCAGAATTCGAACATCAGTGGGTGAAGTTTATAGCCTCCCCATGAGGCAGGACGTTTAAGTTGTTGATTATCAGAATTAAGAACATTAAAAAATGCTTGTTCGAGCATTTCTCTTCCTTTTATTACAGAACTTTGTTGCGATACAATGGCACTTGCCTGGCTTTCACGGGGCCGGCTTTGAAAATAGTGGTCGGAGCTGGCATCAGAGATTTTTTCGATCCGGCCTTCGACCCTTACCTGGCGCTCTGTAGGTTCCCAGTAAAACAGCAGGGCAGCCTGGTTATTTTCCGACAACTGCCGGCCTTTGCGGCTGTTGTAGTTTGTATAGAAGATAAAACCGTCCTTTTCAACTTCCTTGAGTAATACCATTCTTATTGAGGGCATTCCACCGGCTCCGGCAGTCGCAAGCGCCATGGCATTAGGTTCAGAAATACCTGCATTGCCAGCTTCCCTGAACCATACCCCGAACTGATCAAAAGGATTGGAAAAGGTATCGGATTCAGTCAACGACAGGCGTTTATATTCTTTTCTGAATTGTTTCATCATGGGTCATTTTTTCTAAACTAATGATAATCAATGAATAATTTGCATATGTATACCGACCTTAACGAGTGCAGTCTCATAGCGGTTTGATATAGAGAACAAGTTTTTTGCAGTAAGGTTGGCAGACCGGTAATAAAAAAGGCTACCGGTGATCAGTAGCCTTATCCTGTAAGTTGGGAATGATTATTCTTTTACCTTTTCAATGATCCCCCTGAATGCATCAGGATTGTTCATAGCCAGGTCGGCCAGCACTTTTCGGTTGATGTCAATGTTCTTCTTTTTAAGGATTCCCATAAATTCTGAGTAGCTCATACCAAATTCGCGTACAGCGGCATTGATACGGTTGATCCACAGACCGCGGAAAGTTCTTTTCTTATTACGCCTGTCGCGGTAAGCGTATTGAAGTCCTTTTTCAAGAGAGTTCTTGGCGACGGTCAACACATTTTTTCGGCGACGGAACTGTCCCTTGGTTTGCTTCAGAATCTTTTTTCTGCGTGCCCTTGAGGCAACATTGTTTACTGATCTTGGCATTTTTTGAATTTTTCACTTGAGCGTCTCTGAAAGCAGAGAACTTTACTGGCTGCAAGTAAGTTAAACATAGATTAATTACTACTGAGCATGAGTTTTACATTCTTCTCATCTGCCTGGTGAACGGTGTCCGAGTAGGTAAGATTTCTCTTACGCTTGGTCGTCTTCTTGGTCAGAATGTGACTTTTGTAAGCATGCTTTCTCTTCACTTTACCGCTACCTGTAAGGGAAAACCTTTTTTTGGCAGCGGATTTTGACTTCATCTTGGGCATTACAAATCAATTGTTAAGTTAAATAAACGGATATATTAGCTGATAGTTTTATTTTTTTGGAGTAACAATCATAAACATTCGTTTTCCTTCGAGCCTGGGTAACTGTTCAACTTTTCCGACTTCTTCCAGTTCCTGTGCAAAGCGCAGCAGGATTACTTCTCCTTTGTCTTTATAGACGATCGTACGGCCTTTAAAGAACACTTCCACCTTGACTTTGGCACCTTCTTTCAGAAAATTCTCTGCATGTCTCAGCTTGAAATTGAAGTCATGGTCGTCGGTATTGGGTCCCATCCTGATCTCTTTCACTACCACTTTTGCTGATTTTGCTTTGATCTCTTTTTGTTTCTTTTTAAGGTCATAAAGAAATTTCCGGTAATCAATTACCTTGCAAACGGGAGGGTTGGCAGTAGGTGAGATTTCCACCAGGTCGAGATTCTGACTTCTTGCTATTTCAAGGGCTTCCCGCAGGTTGAATATTCCCGGTTCAACATTTTCGCCAACAACTCTTACCACAGGAGAGGTAATGAATTGGTTGATTTTATGTGGGTCTTCCTGTCTCTTTTTGGGTACGTACCCACCTCCTCGGGGGCGTTTAAACGGTGTTGCTATAACTTGGTCCTCCGTATTGGTTAAACATTGATTTTACTGGTTCATTGCTTTCTCAATTTCATCTTTTACCAGGTTCACAAAGTCCTGAATGTTAAAAGTTCCCAAATCGCCATGTCCGTGTTTGCGTACCGACAACGTTTGGGTATTTTCTTCTTTTTCACCCACAACGATCATGTAGGGAATCTTATTTAACTCTGCGTCTCTGATCTTTTTCCCGGTTTTTTCGTTCCGGTTGTCAATTTGGGCGCGAATATCGGAATTATTCAGAAATTCCAACACTTTTTCAGCATATTGTTGATATTTTTCGCTGATTGGCAGAATGATAGCCTGCTCAGGAGCCAGCCACAGAGGGAATCTTCCTGCACAATGTTCAATTAATACGGCAACAAAGCGCTCCATACTTCCAAAAGGAGCACGGTGTATCATCACCGGACGGTGTTTTTCGTTATCGCTTCCGGTGTATTCAAGGTCGAAGCGTTCAGGAAGATTATAATCAACCTGAATAGTACCTAACTGCCAGCTTCTTCCGAGCGCATCTTTCACCATGAAATCCATTTTGGGTCCATAAAATGCTGCTTCGCCATATTTGATCACTGTGTTTGTAAGCTTACGTTCTTCGGCGACTTCAATGATGGCTTTTTCGGCTTTTTCCCAGTTTTCGGTGCTGCCAATATATTTTTCATGGTTATTCGGATCGCGTAGGCTTATTTGAACCGTAAAATTTTCGAAATCAAGAGCTTTAAAAATGATCATGACGATATCCATCACACCTTTGAACTCATCTTTAACCTGGTCGGGACGGCAGAAAATATGTGCATCGTCCTGTGTAAATCCACGCACCCGGGTTAATCCGTGAAGTTCACCACTTTGTTCGTACCGGTACACGGTTCCAAATTCTGCAAAACGGATGGGCAGGTCTTTATAGGATCGTGGTTTACTCCTGTAAATTTCACAGTGGTGGGGACAGTTCATTGGCTTCAGGAAAAACTCTTCGGCAGGTATCGGCGTTTTGATTGGCTGGAAGGAGTCCTGCCCGTATTTTTCATAATGTCCTGAAGTTTTGTAAAGATCAACATGGCCAATATGAGGACTGATTACCTGTTCATAACCTGCCTTGCGCTGGACTTTTTTCAGAAATTGTTCGAGTTTTTCGCGCAGGATAGCACCTTTGGGAAGCCATAAGGGCAATCCCTGTCCCACCCTTTGAGAGAAGGCGAATAATTCGAGTTCCTTACCCAATTTGCGGTGATCCCGTTTTTTGGCTTCCTCAAGCAATTCAAGGTAGTCATTGAGCTCTTTTTGCTTCGGAAAGGTGATTCCGTAAATTCTGGTCAATTGTTTCCGGCTGATATCGCCACGCCAGTATGCACCGGCAATATTGAGCAATTTTACTGCCTTGACAGAGCTGGTATCAGGAAGATGGGGACCACGGCACAGATCGGTGAAATAACCTGATTCATAAAAGCTTATCTGGCCATCTTCCAGTTCGTTGATCAGTTCAACCTTATATTCATCATTTTTATTCGTAAAATAGTCTAAAGCTTCTTTTTTTGTAACTTCATACCGTTTGAAGGTTTGTTTTTCCCGTGCAAGTTCCAGCATTTTTTGTTCGATTTTCTCAAGGTCATCGGCTGAGATAGGATAATCCATGAAATCAATGTCATAGTAAAATCCGTTTTCAATATCGGGACCAATACCAAATTTAACTCCCGGGTAAAGTAATTCGACTGCTTCAGCCATCAGATGAGCTGAAGAATGCCACATGGTTGCTTTTCCTTCCTCATCATTCCATGTGAGTAAATGCAGCGTGGCATCGTTGTGAATGGGTCTGGTTGCATCCCAAACCTGGTCGTTGATTTTTGCGGCCAGAACATTCCGTGCCAGGCTTTCGCTTATACTACCGGCTATTTCCAGGGCAGTAGTTCCGGCAGGGAATTGTTTCACCGAATTATCAGGTAATGTTATGTTTATCGTATTCATTCGAGTGCTTTTTCAAAAGAGTTTGCAAAAGTAAGCAAAATTCCCATGTGCAAATGTTTAAAACCGGCTCCGGATTGTGAATGAATGTACGTGTATTCTTTGCAGGTAGTTTTCATAAAACAGAACCCGCCGGGCGGGCGGGTTCCTGTGTGATGTGATTATTTAGGAAGAGGGAGGGGAAAGGAATGTATGAACTTTGGTTTCATCATTTTGTCTGACACCACTCAGACAAACTTTTAACAGAAATCCTGCGGCAAAGGTAAGCTGCATTTCAGGGCAATATGAATCAAATGTATAAACGTACGGATTTTTTTAATAAACGTAATGCTTTTTGAAATGATCGTATGAAAAACCATTCCCGGAAATTGGTTCATTTAATGTATTTTTGCCGCCATAAGCATTTATTTTTTATTACATCATGTTGGAAACGGCGATCGAAGCGATTAGCAAAAAGGATTCACTGAACAAGGAAAGCCTTGTTTTGTTGCTTAACTCGTCAGGAGAAGAGAAAACCAGGATTTTCAGAAAAGCTGCTGAAATCAAAGCACAATATGTCGGACGGGTTGTCTACTTCCGTGGACTGATCGAGTACTCAAACCGATGTAAAAAAGACTGTTTTTATTGTGGGGTACGCACCGGAAATCCACTCACCAATCGTTATGAATTAACTGATGATGAAGTACTTGAAGCGGCCAGGTTTGCATGGGAAAACCGCTATGCTTCTATAGTAATTCAATCTGGCGAAAGAAACGACAAGGCTTTTATCCGGAAGATTGGCGGGCTTTTAAAAAAAATCAAACAACTTTCCAATAATCAGTTGGGCATTACTTTGTCGCTCGGCGAACAATCTGAAGAAACCTACCGGTACTGGTTCGATTGTGGCGCACACCGTTATTTACTGAGGATCGAGACATCAAACCGCGAGCTTTACGGACGCCTGCATCCTCAGAATGAACTGCATAGTTTTGATAAAAGACTGGAAGCACTTTTCAATTTGAAAAAAGCAGGTTACCAGGCCGGCACCGGAGTGATGATCGGGCTGCCTTTCCAAACTGCTGAGGATCTTGCTGACGACTTAATTTTTTTTCGTAATTTCGATATTGATATGGCAGGTATGGGACCCTACATTGAACATGAGCATACTCCTTTATATAAATACAGGGATCAGCTTCTTCCACGCATTGAGCGGTTCAATCTCAGCCTGAAAATGGTTGCCTTGCTGCGCATCATCATGAAAGATATCAATATCGCGGCCACTACAGCCATGCAGGCAATTGATCCGCAGGGTCGCGAAAAAGCGTTACTGGCAGGTGCAAACGTCATTATGCCTAATCTTACACCATTGAAATACAGGGAAAATTACCAGCTTTACGAAGATAAACCCTGCATGGATGAAGAAGCTGATGACTGCCGCAATTGCCTTGAGGCCAGGATAAAAATGGCTGGCGATACCATAGGATTTGACCAATGGGGTGACTCCCGGCATTTTGCTGCAAGAAAGCAAAACCTGCAAGGTGAAAAGTAAATTATATGGCAAGAAAGAAACTGCCTCTGATTGAGAAAGTTGAAATAAGCAGTGCCGGTGCGGAAGGAAAAGCCCTGGCCAAAAGTAACGGTTTTGTCGTCTTTGTTCCTCTGGCTGCACCTGGTGATATCGTTGATATTCAGGTGACCAGAAAAAAGAAATCATTTTGCGAAGGCAGGGTTATCAAATTTCATAAGTATTCGCCCCTGCGCGTTGAGCCTTTTTGTGAACATTATGGCATTTGTGGCGGATGTTCATGGCAACATTTGAAATATCAGCATCAATTAGAATTCAAAAAACAGCAGGTGATTGACAATTTCGAGCGAATCGGCAAATTTGAATTCCCGCTGGTAGCGGAACCTTTGGGCTCGGGAAATAGCATGTATTACAGGAACAAGCTGGAATATACTTTCTCAAACCGGCGCTGGTTGACAGTAAACGACATGTCAGGTATGGATGAGAATGGATTGAACGGTCTTGGATTCCATATTCCCCGCCTTTTCGATAAAATACTTGACATCAAAACATGTTACCTGCAACCTGAACCATCAAATAGTATCAGGTTAGCCATCAAGGCCTTTGCACAGCAACATCATTATTCATTTTATGATCAGCGAAAACGTACCGGATTCCTCAGAAACCTGATCATACGCAACTCCGGTACAAATGAGGTGATGGTCATTCTGGTTGTGAACCATGATGACAGGGAGAGAATTTATGCCATACTCGATTATCTGGGAGAGTGTTTTCCGCAGATCACATCTCTGATGTATGTGATCAACAGCAAACTTAATGATAGTCTTGGCGACCAGGAGGCCATCCTGTACCGCGGGAAATCTTATATCACTGAACTGATGGGAAGTCTCAGGTTCAGGATCGGACCTCTCTCATTTTTTCAGACCAACAGTTCGCAGGCTTTTGAGCTTTACCGGATTGCTTCGGAAATGGCAAAACTTACAGGAAATGAATTGGTTTACGATTTGTATTCCGGCACAGGAACCATTAGTTGCTTCATTGCAGGAAAAGCCAGGGAAGTTGTTGGGATTGAGTATATTGAGTCTTCAGTTAGCGACGCTCGTGAGAATGCTGCATATAACCAGTTGAATAATATTAAGTTTGTTGCAGGCGATATAGCCAGGGTGCTGAATACTGGTTTTGCTGTTATGCATGGCAGGCCTGATGTGGTAATTACTGATCCTCCCCGGGCCGGAATGCACGAAAACGTTATCATGGCTTTGCTTGCATTGAAACCGACGCGTATTGTGTATATCAGTTGCAATCCGGCAACACAGGCACGGGACATCGCTTTGATGGATCATGTTTACAAGGTAATGGAAATACAGCCGGTAGATATGTTTCCTCACACCCACCATATCGAGAATGTGGTGCTTTTGGAACAGAGATGATGCTCGCCCTGTGCCCGGCCATGTCAACAATGGCTTAATGACCTATTGATTTAGGCCATATTTCTTTGTTTTTTAATGTTGGAATAGGCGGCGTTCAGTTCCTGGAATTTTTCTTTGGCTGCCTTTTGGATCTCCTCGCCTAAATGGCTAACCTTATCGGGATGATATTTAAGGGCCATTTTCCGGTAAGCTTTCTTTACTTCATCATCAGTTGCATCGGATGAAATTTCAAGAATACGGTAAGCATAGCCTGTGTCTTTGACAAACATTGACTGGATGGATTGAAAATCAACGTCAGTAATCCCGGTGAGTCTTGAAATCTGCCTGATGACAGCAATTTCAACGGGATCCTCACGACCATCGGCCAGCGATATCCCAAATAGGTAATGAAGCAATTGAAGTTTTTCAGCATATGCCATGAATTGTTTGATCTGGCCTGAGATCCCTGAAAGGTCGAGATCCTGTTTGAGCAATTCTCTGAGAAGCAGCATTTTTGAGGCAGTCTCAGTTTTTCCAAAATGCTGGATAAAAAACCGTTTTACATAATCGAGTTCTGATTTTACTATTTTACCATCGGCCTTCATAACTGCTGCCGAAAGGATAAGAAGCGAAACGCTGAAATCGCCCGGTTGTGTGCGGGGCTGTCTTTCGGGGGGCTGATATGCAAATTCGCCAGATTGCATGCTGTCAAACATGGAACCAAAAATAAAACCAAGTATAGAGCCAATCGGGCCGCCCAAAGCCCAGCCAAGTCCCCCGCCAATCCACTTGCCATATTTTGCCATTTGAATAGATTTTTGGCAAACTTATTATTTTTTCGAATCCTGAATTATTTTGAATGAATATTTTTATGTATTGATTTTGTTTAAGGAAAAACTTTACCTTTGCTCAAACATAAAAAAGGCTTTGCAATACTTTTAATGATGTATAAACCTAATTTTTTTAATCATGAAGAAACATAATTTTAATGCCGGACCTTCAATACTGCCTCGTATTGCTATTGAAAATACGGCAAAAGCGATCCTTGATCTGAATAACAGCGGAATGTCTATCCTTGAAATTTCTCACCGAAGCAAGGACTTCCAGGCCATTATTGATGAAGCAGTGGCATTGTTCAAGGAACTCCTGAATGTACCTGCTGGTTATCAGGTACTTTTCCTTGGTGGTGGGGCAAGCTTACAGTTTTGTATGGTTCCGTTTAACCTGATGAAAAAGAAAGCAGCATACCTGGAAACAGGTGTATGGGCAAAGAAAGCTATCAAGGAAGCTAAGATGTTCGGTGAAGTAGCTGTTGTTGCTTCATCGGCTGATAAGAATTTCTGTTACGTGCCTAAAGGTTATAAAATCCCTGAAGATGCTGATTACTTCCACTTTACTTCCAACAATACCATTTACGGTACTGAAATCCATCATGATCCTGACAGCCCGATTCCCATAGTTTCCGATATGTCTTCTGATATTCTGAGCCGTCCTGTAGATATTTCAAAATATGCCATGATTTATGGAGGGGCACAGAAAAACGCAGGACCCGCTGGTGTTACTTTCGTCATCATCAGGGAAGATATTCTTGGAAAAGTGGATAGAGTCATTCCCAGTATGCTGAATTACAAAACGCATATTGACGAAGGCTCTATGTTCAATACCCCACCTTGTCTGCCGATTTTTACGGTGAAAGAAACCCTGAAATGGGTGAAGGAAATTGGTGGAGTCGAAAAAATGAAGGAAATGAATCATAATAAGGCCAACCTGCTCTATGATGCCATTGACAATAGCCGGATGTTTGTTGGAACCGCTGAAAAAGATTCCCGTTCGGTGATGAACGTTTGCTTTATCATGAAAGAACAATATAAGGATAAAGAAGCCGACTTTATAGCTTTTGCCCAATCCAAAGGCATGGTCGGTTTGAAAGGGCACCGCTCTGTTGGCGGATTCCGCGCATCGCTTTACAATGCATTGCCGAAGGAAAGTGTAATTGCTCTGATAGACGTAATGCATGAATTTGAAAAAATGCATGCATGATTTACAAGCTGATATTTGATGATTTCAATATAATTAATTTAAAAACAAATTATTATGGTCAGAGTTTTAGTTGCCACAGATAAACCTTTTGCTTCAGTTGCAGTAAAAGGGATTAAAAAAATCATTGAAGATGCAGGTTTTGAATTTGCATTGCTCGAAAAATACACCGATCACAATGACCTGGTTAAAGCAGTCGAAGAAATGGATGCATTGATTATAAGAAGCGATAACGTCAACCGCCAGGTAATTGAAGCGGGAAAAAACCTGAAAATCGTTGTCAGGGCTGGTGCCGGTTACGATAACATTGACCTGGTCGCTGCCACCGAAAATAAAGTAGTTGCCATGAACACTCCCGGACAGAATTCAAATGCAGTGGCCGAACTGGCTCTTGGAATGATGGTGTATTTTGCCCGGAAGGGTTTTAATGGATCATCAGGTACTGAGTTGATGGGGAAAACCCTTGGTATTCAGGCTTATGGAAATGTTGGGAAATGTGTTGCAAGGATTGCCAAAGGTTTTGGCATGAAGGTATACGCTTTCGATCCATTTGTGCCTAAAAACGTCATTGAAGATGAGGGCGTGATTTGTACCGGAAGCGTGGAAGAGTTGTATGCCATTTGCCAGTACGTTTCAGTGAACATTCCAGCCAATGCCAAAACGAAACAATCTATAAATTTTGAGCTGCTATCGAAAATGCCGGAGGGTGCCACTCTCGTAAACACTGCCCGCAAGGAAGTAATTGATGAAGAAGGCTTGTTGAAAATGTTTGCTCAACGTAAGGACTTCGGATATGTTTCTGATGTGGCACCGGACTGCAAAGACAAAATAGAAGCTGAATTTGCCGGCAGATTTTATTTTACTCCCAAGAAAATGGGAGCGCAAACTGCTGAAGCCAACATTAATGCCGGACTTGCTGCTGCTACCCAGATTGTAAATTACTTTCTCTACGGCGACGACACCTTCAAGGTAAACTGATTGATTTCTTATTAAGAAATGGGTATATTTGCACTCTTCATTCAATCTACTTTTATAGAAACAGACTAAAGCACCCAACACCTATTTCATATGGATGCGGAACTCGAAAAACCAATATCATTTTTCAGGTTTGAAGACCTGAGGGTTTACCACAAAGCTCTTGACTATACAACATGGGTACACCAGCAAGCATCATTATTCTATGAGAGGGATCATGGTTTGCTTGCTGTACGTTTCAGTTCTGCAGCACAGAACATTACCATGAATATTGCTGAAGGTTCTGCCCGAAATAAAAATCAGTTTATCTACCATCTGAAAGTGGCGAAAAGTCTATTGCGTGACTGCCTCGTTTTCACTTCCCTCGCAAGACAACTTACATATATTAGTAAGGAAAGTGAAGAATATTCGCGCAACCAACTTATGGAACTGACCAAGATGTTGGGCGCACTTATCGGTTCGCTGCAGAAAGCCGGAGGTGTTGATGAGGAGGACGATTGATTATATTGAGCCGCAACAAAGCGGCTCTTTATTTAACTTGCTGAGTGATTTTTCGTGTACATTTATGTGTGTTCATCTGCTGGGCTGGTCTTTTCTTGTCTCATTGTATTACAGACTGCCACTGAAAGATGTCCGCCTTTCATTGTCAATTGAATTACTATCTTTGAGCCCTCTTTACAAAAACTCATAATCTTTGTTAATTAATAAAACTTATTACTATGGCTGTATTAAAAGCATTTAAAGGCCTGAGGCCACCATCAGGAATTGCGAAAGATCTGGCATCACGACCCTACGATGTGCTCAATTCAGAGGAAGCAAGACAGGAAGCCAAAGGCAATGAATATTCGCTGTTGCACATCATCAAACCCGAAATTGACCTGCCTGAGGAAATTGATATCCACTCCCAGCCTGTGTATGATAAGGCAAAAGAAAATTTGGATCTTTTCAGAAAGAAAGGTTATCTGGTTCCTGATACAGACGAGCATTTGTACATTTATGCGCAAACCATGCACGGAAAAACCCAATATGGCATCGTCGGCTGTGCTTCGGTGGAAGATTATATGAAAGGGATCATAAAAAAGCATGAACTCACACGCAAAGACAAGGAAGAAGACCGCATGAAACATGTGCGCATAACCAATGCCAACATGGAACCGGTATTTTTCAGTTACCCTGCAAAGGCTGAAATTGATGAAATTGTTAAATCTATTGTATCTGACCAAAAACCTGATTATGATTTTGTCTCTGTTGATGGCATCGGGCATCATTTCTGGGTAATAAACGATAAAGAAATCAACAACAAACTTACCGGACTTTTCGCCGGAATACCATATTTTTATGTTGCCGACGGGCATCATCGTACAGCGGCTGCGGCTCTGGTTGGAAACGAAAAGAGGACGAACAATCCAGACCATCGTGGTGATGAGGAATATAATTACTTCCTTGCTGTGTTGTTTCCTGACAATCAGCTTACTATTATTGATTACAACCGCGTGGTAAAAGACCTGAATGGACTGGATGATGTAGCGTTTGTACGCAGGTTGGAAGAAGTATTTGTGGTTGAACTTAAGGGCAAAGAAATTTATAAACCCGACAGGCTGCATAATTTCGGCATGTACCTTGGAGGTCAGTGGTTTTCACTTACCGCGAAACCAGGTACTTACAACGATAAAGATCCGATCGGTGTTCTGGATGTTACAATACTTTCTCAGCGGGTGCTTAATGATATTCTTGATATTAAAGACCTGAGAACCAGCTACCGTGTTGATTTTGTGGGAGGTATCAGGGGATTAGGCGAACTGGAGAAACGTGTAAACAGCGGTGAAATGAAAGCAGCATTTGCTCTTTATCCGGTATCAATGAAGCAGTTAATTGACATTGCTGATACCGGCAACATTATGCCGCCAAAAACCACATGGTTCGAACCCAAGCTCCGCAGCGGCCTGGTTGTTCATTTGTTGGATTGATTTCAAAACGGGATTAAGAACCTGGTCAAATAAGTTATAATGCGCTGATATATTCGGAAACCTGTCGCATTGTGGTGGTTTTCTCTGAATGTTGATACTAAATATGCTTATACAATTATAAATCAAACGTTAAAAATTTATACGATGGAAACAACAGAAATTGTTTTAAAGGCTTTGCGCGAAAGTGGGAAGGCAATGAAAGCCGGCGAAATAGCAGACCTTACCGGCACTGATAAGGGAGAAATTGACAAAGCGATTAAAAAACTAAAGAAAGAAGAGAAGATCAGTTCACCAAAGGTGTGCTATTACGAAATCAGAACTTAGCACCTGCTATAATCCAAGCCAGTTCATCAAAGAATTCTGAGATTTTTGAGTACAGGTAAAAAATTCATTATTACCTTTGCATGCATTATCTTTGAGCACTGAAGGAGAAGGTTGGCTTGCACGATATGTTTTATTGATGGTATTATTTCATATCATTGATAAATAATGTGATGGGATATTAGCTCAGCAGGTTCAGAGCGGCGTCTTCACAGGGCGAAGGTCACTGGTTCGAATCCAGTATATCCCACTTAATCCCCTGATTATCAAAGAAATCTGGCGGCAATTCGCTGATCGAAAGCAGCCAGAGGTTCATTCCGGTCACGATTGTATCTGCGATAAATGAAAGTATGCTGTTGAAGACCATCAGCGAATGTCATTTTTCTGTTGTTTCCGGCAGGTTTGCAAAAATGCCTAATTTTGCAGTTCCTATAATCAGATATTATCTATGCTGGTGTTGCTCAAAAAAGAAATTGGCGGATTTTTAAGTTCGCTGATAGGTTATGTTGTGATTTCTGTGTTTTTGCTCATCAACGGGCTGTTTCTTTGGGTTTTCCCGTTGCAATTTAATGTGCTGGACTATGGGTACGCCAGCATCGAACATTTTTTTATGTTGGCACCTATGGTCTTTCTATTCCTGATCCCATCCATTACCATGCGAATGTTTGCCGAAGAAAAACGATCGGGAACCATCGAAATGCTGATGACAAAGCCACTGACAGATCTTCAGATCATTTTTTCAAAATATTTTGCCGGGATTTTCCTTGTGGCCATAGCTTTATTACCAACACTTATTTATTTTTATTCGGTCTATCAACTAGGTTCTCCCAGGGGAAATATAGATATGGGAGGAACCTGGGGCTCTTACATTGGACTTATGTTTCTTGGTTCAACTTTTGTTGCAATTGGTTTGTTTTGCTCATCTGTAACCGATAATCAGATTGTGTCTTTTATTATATCGGTTTTTATTTGCGGATTTGCATATATAGGTTTTGAGTTCATCTATTCGCTTTCCCTCTTTGGTAATTTTGATCTTTTTATCCAGTTGTTGGGCATCAACGCCCATTATACCTCAATGAGCCGCGGAGTTATTGATACCCGCGATATACTATATTTCTTCAGCGTGATTGGCTTGTTCATCCTGCTCACAAAAATTTCACTGGAAAGCCGTAAATGGTAACAAATCATAAAGATCAGGGGAAAATGAGCAGTAAAAAAAGGAATATACGACGCAACAACATCATCCAACTGGTTCTCAGTGTTGCCATCATTGCAGTGATGAATGTTGTCGGCTCCTATGTTTTCACCCGGTTTGATCTGACCAGCGAAAAACGGTATACGTTGTCAGACGCTACCAAAGGTTTATTGCGCGAGTTGGACGATATTGTTTATTTCAGGATATACCTGGACGGAGATTTTCCCGCCGGTTTCAAAAGATTGCGTAATTCCACCCGTGAAATGCTCGACGAGTTCAGGGCTTACAGCGACAATGTCCAATATGAACTCATCAATCCGTCAGCTATAAGTGAGCAGGATGAGCGAAATGCACTTTACGAGGAACTGGTGCGCGATGGTTTGTCTCCCACGGAATTGTACGTTACCACTTCCGAAGGGCGTAAGCAGCAACTGATTTTTCCGGGAGCAGTGGTTACGTACAAGCAGCGCAAGCTTCCCCTGCTTATATTGACATCTCAGCCGGGTTCACAACCGGAAGCCGCTCTTAACCAATCCATACAAAAGCTTGAGTTCAATATTTCGACCCTGATTCGCAGGCTTACTGATCAAACCCGTCCTAAAATTGCATTTATCGAAGGTCATGGCGAACTAAGTGAAATGGAACTGTCGGGCGCAACAGAAGCACTGAAAGAATATTACACCATTGAAAGGGTAAAGATTGATGGCAAAATCAACAGTTTAACCCAGCGCACTGAAGTTGATTCTCTAAATACGAGGATTAAAAATAAATATGAAGCCATCCTCATTGCCAAACCCATGCAACCTTTCGATGAGAAGGACAAATTCATAATTGACCAGTTTCTAATGCATGGAGGTAGAGTACTGTGGTTTGTTGACCCGGTATTTGCAAGCATGGATAGTCTGCAGAACAGCGATCAAACCATTGGCGTTACCAATGATATCAACATCAGCGATCAGCTTTTTCGTTATGGAGTAAGGCTTAACAGTAACCTCATCATGGATCTGCAGGCACTTCCCATACCTATTGTAACCGGCATGGTGGGAGGTCAGCCTCAGACAAATTTCCTGGCATGGGATTTCTTTCCTTTGCTGACCCCCAGGATTGATCATCCGGTAGTCAATAATATTGATGCCGTAGCGGGTCATTTTACAAGTTCTGTTGACCTCACGGATGATAATGATACGAAGAAAACGGTCATGCTTGCCAGTTCACAATATTCCCGTGTGGTTAATACTCCGGTGCTGATCAGCCTTGATATTTTACAGCAGCAACCCGATCCATCGCTGTATAACAAGCCTTATCAACCAGTTGCAGTTTTACTGGAAGGTGAATTCGAGTCGTTATATCGAAACCGGATTCCCCCTGAAATCGCTGATGATAAAAGTATTGGTTTTGTTGAAAAGAGTGCAAAAACAATGATGCTGGTCGTGGCGGATGGCGACATTGTAAGAAATCAGATTCATATAACTCAACGACAGCCTTTGCCTTTAGGTTTCGATCAATACACAGGGAGGCAGTTTGGTAACCGCGATTTTCTGCTGAATGCAGTAAATTATCTCTGTGATGATACGGGGATAATTTCTGTACGATCAAGGGAAGTAAAACTCCGTTTGCTTGATAGCCCGCGAATCGGAGCAAATAAGCTATTCTGGCAGTCATTTAATACCCTGGCGCCAATATTACTGGTTTTATTATTTGGTATGGTGCGCTATTTATTAAGAAAACGAAAGTATGTTTCAGGATCAGGAGCCTGAATCACGTTGATTTTATTCAGCCTTTGCTGAAGAGATGACAAATTTTATAAATCAGATGAAAAAACACCGTTTAACGATCATTATACTGGCAATACTGACGGCGATTGCTGCTTTCTTTATTTTTTCGGGAACACAGGGAACTTTCAAACGCGAACTAAGCGAATTTGCGATTTATGACACTTCCAGCGTAGTAAAAATTTTCCTTTCAGATAAAAATGATCAAACAGTATTACTGGAGCGCCAGTCTGATGGTGGGTGGCTGGTCAATGGGAAGTTTCTGGCCCGCAAGGATATGATTGACCTGTTGTTATCCAC